>CABUPM010000091.1 GCA_902493345.1 uncultured Eubacteriales bacterium
CATTGACCGTATCTGCCGGCAGCTCCAAAGGCGCTTCGTCTGCAGCCGTCACTGCGAGATCGACCACATCGCCTGCTGCAAGTTCAGCAATTGTATCTCCGCTGAAGGTATATATGGTATTGACAGCGACTTCTCTTGCAGACTGTGTGCCAGCAAGATCCGTCCCATTGACCCGCACCGACAGTGTAAAGGTTGTACTGATCGTACTGCTCCCGGTGACTGCATAGGTGATCTCATAGGTTCCAGCTTCTTCTATTGTAAGGTTGTTGTTCCCTGTCTCCGTCACCTGCACAGCCGGAAGCGCGATCGCCGCTGGAATCTGCATCGGTGTCGCAGCCGCAAGCGACAGTGCCTCGGCCGTATTGTTATATCTTCCGCCAAAGGCCGTAAGACCTCCCGTTCCTGTGGCTCCGGTCGGACCGGTGGGACCCGTAGGTCCCGTTGCCCCAGTAATTCCTCTGGGACCTGTCGGCCCGGTCGGACCCGTAGGCCCCGTGGCTCCTGCTGTACGGATCGTGCAGCAGCATTTGCGGGATTCCTCTGCGCCACAGGCACCTGTTCTTCTGCGTCCTCGGTTCTCACTGCTGGTATTCTGGCAGGTATCATACATTGCCATATCCTCTACCCCTCTCCTACTTGATTGATACAATAGCTTGTATCTGTTAACAGTATATTCCGTCCGCCGCACGAGGGTTCGGACAAAGGCTCGAGAAATATTCCAGATTCTGAAGGTATTCCGGGGAATCCGGGCGGTATTGGCCCGCAATCTGATTGTACTGCGCTGCTTTCTCATGATCGCCCAGACGATCATAACATACACAGCTTCCCAGCGCGGGTAGGAAGCCATAGGCATCCAGCGCGATAAATCCCTGTGTATCGACCGGAAGCTTCATGGCCGTCTGATACCAGAAGAGTGCCGCTGCATAATCCTCCCTCTCCGTCCAGAACCTTCCTAACTCACAGCAGATCTCCGCTCGGGGCATTCCCAATCGCAGAGCGTGCAGCAAAGCGTCCAGCCGCTTCTCCGGCATCTGTAAAATCTCATAGCAATACGCCAAAAACTTATATGCTTCCACCTGATCCGCAATCCATCCATTTTTCTGCAAAAAAGCATTCAGCACCTTTTCCGCATCGGCATACCGTTTATTATAGTAAAGCTCTCTCCCGTAATAAAACAGATCCCTTGGTGTAAAGGCTTCTCCCAGCGCCTTTTGTTTCTCATAGATCCGCAGATTACGATCACTGTACGCTGTTTTAATGGATCGATGTGTTACCGCTGCGTCGGCATAGAGCAGGCGTCCCGCATGGACAATCACCTCATGAACACGCCCTTCCCAGTAATGTGGAAGACTTCTGCGCAAAATCCTCTCACGATAGCAGGTAAATACAGGCCGTCCTGCCTCATCAAAAGCCGTATGATACGGAAGCATAATGACATCCTGCGTTCCGTTCAACTTCTCCTTCAGCTGCAGGAGCTTCGTAAGATCCTCCGGCAGAATTACATCGTCTGCGTCCATCCACATCAGATACTCTCCAGTAGCCTTGGAAAAGGAAGCGTTTCTTGCAGCGGCAAAATTATTCTCCCATGGTATCTCCAACAGCTTGTGCGCATATTTTGCCGCAATCTCACGGGTATGGTCCTGACTCCCCGTATCCGCGATAATGATTTCATCCACAGCAGGAAATACACTCGTAAGACACCTCTCCAATACCGCCTCTTCATCCTTCACAATCATACACAGACTGATCGTTGCCATGCTCTTGCCTGCCTTGTCACATCTCTGTTATAGTATATGGCGTAATCTGAGACTTGCCCTTATTATACGCACTCATAGGCCGGGTATTCATAGGAGAGTTCATACCCCAGCTGCCTAGCAAGCGAAACAGAGGCAAGATTCTGCGCATCCCAGCTAGGATACAGTCCTTCTTCCAGACATTGCAGGATCAGAGCCGCACTGGCTGAACGCGCCAAATGCCTCCGGCGTTCTCCTTCGATAGTATCTACCTCAATCTCAATTCCTTCTCTGTATCGGGAGTAAGAGGACGCACCGGAAACAATCTGCGTTCCTTTTAAGATAACCATTCCGCGTCCATAGTGCAGATATGCTTCTTTTCCGTCAAAGGCAGCAACCAGATCCGCCGTCGCTCGGTTTTGCAGACACACTTCGTATAATGCCCTGTCGATGGGGCGAAGTATATATCCATCAGGAATCTCGTCTACCCATGTTCGCAATTTGTTCCGATCGAACCCACCTTCGTGTTTCATGGCATAACGAATGACTCTGCGCGCCTTCGGCAGTTTCTTCTCAATCTCTTCGGCCCAGGCCTCGTTTTGCGGCACCATGATGACAAAATCCCCTGTTCTGTGCAATATCAGTTCCGGGTCCGGTTTCCCAGCATAAAAGTGAAAGCACCCGACGATGGCACAAGCAGATTGCGGAGTCTCCGGATTGGTTACGATAATCCGCCCCATTACCTTTTGCAGGCATGAGAGGATCATCGTTTCTTCCCAGTTCTGAAAAAGTTTTTCCACCTTTGCCGTATCCTGTAATTCGTAGAGCATCTTCTCTCCTCCGTTATAAAAAGAGTTCCCGGCCATCTCAAAAGATAACCGGGAATTTTCCTTATCTCAGCGCCAGTCCATCCTTAAACGCGTTTCCGACCTTTTCTCCGATTTTGAGATACGCGTTATTGACCGGATCAAAAATGATCGGATCCCACTTGGCAGGATCAATCTTTCCATTCTCGTCCAGTACTTTCTCGTCTGCGCTGACATTGATAATCTCCCCTACCAGACGGCAGGTCTCGGCATCATAGCTGATGACCTTGCACTCCAGCGCCATGGGCAGCTCCTCAATGATAGGAGCGTCCACAAATTCAGAAGGAATCGCGTGAAATCCCGCCTTGGCGAACTTCTCCGGCTCCTTGTTGGCAGAGACAACCCCAACATAGTCACAGGCCGCGGTATGAGCGGCATCCGCCATACTGACCGTAAAAGCACCCTTTTTCAATAAATTCTTAACTGTCTTATGTCCCGCGCTCAAGCACAAGGACAGCTCTGTATCATTGCTGATTCCGCCCCATGCGGCATTCATCGCGTCCGGCGTGCCATCTTCTCCATAGGTGGCAATGATAAATACCGGCTGCGGATATGTCCATGGCTTTGCTCCAAAATTCTTTCTCATTGATAAGACCTCCTTCTCTAAAGATACCTCTATCATAGCTATATTTTTTCCCCTTGTCAATATCCTTCATTCATTTTGATGATCTCCAGCTTTTTACAAAAAATATGGAAAGATTTAGGAAAAGCTATTGACCAACTGTGGAAAATAATATATAATGTAAATGTATTACCAATAATTTACTTTGCAAAGGAGGTAGATCCGTGGCACGGCAATGGGAGAAAGATCTGAAACCCGGGAAAACAGAGCTTTCGACAGAAGAATATGAACACCTCATCAATGGATCGACACTGGATGCAGAAAAGGAAATGGCTGAAAAATGGGCCCAATCCATCGGATTACGTCAGCCCCCCTTTGAAGTGATCCTGCGCCGTTCCAAATTCCCCTCTCTGCGCTGGGAACCGAATATTCCTCATAAGAGACCGTTTCTCTGGCGTCGGAGACAATATTTACAGGTATTATGTACACTGGTATTGATCATTACCACCTGCTGCTGTCTCCGGCTTGGCGCAGTCCATTCAGCCGGAACAACACTGATGAACTATATCGCAGCTATAGCGCCGGATGGAATGTTGTTTAATATACAGGATTCCAAATTCCCTCAGAATTGGAATGAACTATATATCCCCTCATATATGCCGGAGGGCTTTGAACTACTATCCATTGAAGAAGAAGGGGCTACATGCAAGCTAAAATATACGAAAGAAGATCAGTTTATCTATATCATTCAATATAGAAATAACTATTTCCATACTGTATTCACAGATTCTGAAAGTGATATCACTTGGTATGAAACTCCCCAGGGTAACTTATTATGCTCCTATTCTCAGAATGATATAACCATCATTCGAACAAAGTGTGATAATGCTGTGGTCGTAATCAATACCAATGTAAACATCGATATGATTATTCCTATATTTGACAGTCTGGAGTGGAAAGAAAAATGAAAAAACTAATCTCTCTTTTTTTAATCACATGTATGCTAATTGGTCCCACCTGCTTTGCTGAAGAAGTATCTCCATGCGCTACCAATATCATGGATATAAGTTCAACAATTCTCAAAGGGGATGGTTATCTTCTTGGAAGCGTAACAGCTACCTTCTCTGGCACGGGTTTGCATGCGATCTTTGAATGCCATATTCAATATCAGACGTCCAGCGGCGCCTGGTATAATGTCGATGATGGCCGCATTACACGCTGTTATAATCCCGGAGAACCATATACGACCAATGCGTATTATTATTCTCCGGAGGTTGGAACCACCTATCGTTTTCATACGTATATGCGAGTGGTTGACAGCGACGGATATCTCCATGATGCAGAAGTAGCCAACAGTCCTACTTATGTATACCGCGGATAACTTCTAGCATTCCTCCTTTTCCAATCGAAAGGCCGTTCTTCTGAGATTTTCAGAGGAACGGCCTTTTGTCACATCCTGTCATCGGAAATCAACATCTAACCTTAGGGATCTTGTCTCATTCGTAACTTGAATTGTCTCCGTTACAGCTCCATATCTTTCTGCACTTACAATCACTTCATAAGAACCGTTTCTTAAGAGAAGTATGTACTCTCCGTTTAAACCTTCACTAGAATCATATGCACGGATTGCATGTGCAGGTTTTCCATCAATATATATCTGCAGATTCTCCATAATTTCATCCGGCAGTACTGTGATAATCAGACGACATGGATTGATCGTTATATCATAGATGTGCTGATTATATATTGATAATAGGACTGAATCTTCCGGCGTAATATCTGAAATGGATGTTGCGAGAGGATATGCATCCATTCCCATTTGAAGACCTATGGTTGTATACTCGTCATAGCTATAAACTGTACCATTCACTGAAATAGCCTGATGAACCTCATCGATTACAACGCCATATGCCGGAATCGGCACCGTTTCATCCGTCCATTGAATGCTTATAAGTTCATTGGTCTCTCCTGACTTATACGTAACCTGAATGAAAGAGGTTTGAAGGGCTAATTTCCAATTGCTTGTATCCAGTGGAATCTCACCTTTTTCCGCAGAATAAACGCTCCACTCTCCACGTCTTCCGTGAAGCAAACCGGTAACAGTCTGCAATTCTCCCTCTGCAGTTGAATCTTCTGCCTGAGAACTCTCAGGCTCCGGCTCCACAATTGCAGAAGATTCTTCTTCCTTGGATTCTATAAGCGATATTTCTGTATCTGATGATTCTGCATGCGATATTTCCGTATCTGAATCCTCGTGTGAATCTACCAATTCCGGTTCTTGTGATTCCATGACCACCATCTTACTTTCTTCCGTGGGTACACTGGACTCACTCCGTTCTATCTTCGAATGCTCCTCTGCCTCTAGCCTAGACTCTGTCGGCTGTTCCGATCCGCAGGCTGCAAAAAGGAAAATAGCTATCATGCCCACCACGATGAATTCTAAAATATTCTTCTTTGCCATCACAACAACCCCATCACAAAAATAACCATCGCCACTACCGGCAGTACAGTCCATGTAATATACCGTCCTGCGATTTCCCAGTCCGAGGGCTCTGCCTGCTCGGCGTTGCGGATGCGAAGCGACATGCTCAGCTGAAACAGATCTTCTACAAATAGAATCGATACCACCGTACTAACGCATAACAGGATCCCGCAAAACCAGGCGAGCCATTCGCCTTTATGCTGCATCTCCGGCTCCGATGTCATCATCAGCTGGAGCAATTCCGCCGCGGAGGGCTCCACGGTCTCCTCATCGTCCGTTACTATCAAAACACCGCTATCCAGTAGACTTCCGTCCGCATTGTACAACAGCCAATGTTCTCCGGTATTCAACACACCGCCGCGAAACAGGACATCTTCTCCGCAGCGCAGCTCAACACCGGTCATATACTCGCTTAATTCCGCATCCTTGGGGACCGCGTCCGGATCCTCCTTCAATGTGTAGGGGCCGTAAAGCGTATCTCCGTACTGGAATTCTACGGACTGGTCTGCGTGTACAGTAAATCTTACAGTATTGTCTCGGATTGTACCGGAATAGACGGTATCACCGTTTTCCTGGGCAGGGGTAAGGATCACATTTCTATAAGCCAAGCCTTCCCTTGCTGTAGTCACAGGATAGAGGACTGTAAATACCAGCATCATAACTATTACAAGAAGCAGTATCGCCTTGGGATACTTTCCTAAACTTTTCAGTCTTTCCAACATCGGACCCCCTCCTTTTATCATCCAATATTATGTTAAAATTATATCATATAGAGCATCGTTTTGTCTATAACAACTCTTTCCAGAATACGGATTCTTGGGTGTTCCGACCACCGCGCGCTTTACAGCAGGAGAGAATGAGTCTCTCCCTGGCACGGGTACATCCTACATATAAAAGCCTTCGTTCCTCCTCAAGATCCGCAGCACGCTCATGCGGTAGGCTTCCGGATTCGATCTCAGGAATCCATACCGTCGGGAACTCCAATCCCTTGGCAGCGTGCAGCGTCATGATCTGAAGTACTGGCGTAGGAGACACCCAAGTCCTTTGTTTTTCCAGCCTCATCTCTTCCCATTCCTGCCATGTTTTGCATGGCTCTGCTTCCCTTTGCCAAAAATCATATCTCCGCATCAGTTCCCAGGGCGGGATTCCGGAATGCTCCGCCTTTTTCCGCAAATATTTCAGGTATCCCATCTCGGCCGCGATTCTATGCATTCCCCTTCCGGGCTTTTCTTTCCGGAGCTTTCCAAGCTGATAAAAAAGCTCTTCCAATCCCATTCTTACTTCCATATCCATCGAATAACTTAATAGCGCCTGCGCATGTTCTCCCTCTGGGAGCCATGAAAAAACTCCCTCCGGGATCTCCGGATACGACTTATTCAGAATCCTTTTTATTGCCTCACATTCCCCATGGGCCGCACGGATATAATCATCGATATCCTGTCCAATCCAGTGATCATAGGGATTCCATGCATACCCTTCCATCTGAAATGGAAGATTATAGTCTTCCAGCACCTTGATGAGTCCGGCTGCCTGATACCGGGTTCGGAACAATATGGCAAGCCGTCCATTCTCTTTCCTGGCAAGTTCCGCAATCTCCCTGCACTCCTCTTCCGGCGCTTCATAGATTCTTCTGGATATCCGTTTTCCCTTTTCCCCCGAAGCGGCTCTTATTTTCTTCTCGTACCGATTTTTATTATGAGAGATCAGTCTACCGGATAGCTCCACAATTCGTCGAGTGCTTCGGTAATTCAATGGCAGACTTATAAGAGTGCATCCTGGAAAATCCTCCGGAAAGCGTCTCATAATGTCCGGTACGGCTCCCCGGAACCCATAGATTGCCTGATCATCATCCCCGACCGCAAAAACATTCGCGTCATTTCCGGCCAACAAGCGAAGTGCGTAATACTGTGCCGGATTGACATCCTGAAACTCATCCACTAATATGTAACGGAACTTTCTCTGATAGCAAAAACGAATACGTTCATCCCTCAGCATCCGTACCGCTTCCGTCAGGATATCCTCATAGTCCAGGTATTTCCGGCGCAGCTTTTCCCGGCGGTATGCCTCACTCCATTCCCGATAGCCAGCATCCTTCTCCGGATGCCCCTGCTCATAAAGCTTCAGATATTCCTCAGCCTGTACCTGGATCTCGTCTCTATGCACGCCGATTCCTCCCAAAAGCTCCATCCCCAAGCGCAGACGTTCCGGCTCTTCCAGCAGTGTATACCCGCAGAACCTCCCCTGTTCCCGCAGCATCCTCCAGAATATACTATGAAATGTTCCGAAGGATATCTCCGTATTCTCCGTCCCTAAAAGACGCAAAGAGCGGCTGCGCATCTCCTGCGCTGCCGCTCTTGTATAAGTCAAAACCAATATCTGTTCTTCCGGTACGCCTGCTTCCCGGCACAATCGCAAGACCCTATGCGCGATCATGGTCGTTTTGCCGGATCCCGGGCCTGCCAGCACCAGCATCGGACCCATTCCGTGCCGCACCGCTCTCTCCTGCTGACGATTGAGCATTCC
>CABUPM010000092.1 GCA_902493345.1 uncultured Eubacteriales bacterium
AGGGAAATATCAGTTCTCATTGGGGATGCATCACGGCGCAGGAGATGACCCGACGCTTCTGGGAGACCACCTTGCGCGGAGGCTATGCGGGCCATGGTGAAACCTATGTACATCCGCAGGATATTCTGTGGTGGTCCCATGGCGGTAAACTGCATGGCGATTCTCCGGCAAGACTCCGTTTCCTGCATTCCATTTTGGAAGAGCTGCCGCAGGGCGGATTGGCCTATGCCGGACGGAAAGTCTGCGTCAATCAGGAAAAGATGCCTGGCGGAAAGAGCGTTCGTCTGGAATATCTGGGCAAATCCTGTCCGTCCATCATGGAATATCATCTGGAAGAGGGACAATATCAGGTGGATGTGATCGACACCTGGAATATGACCATTGAAGACAGAGGTGTTCATGGTCCTGCTTTCTCCGTGGATATGCCAAGCCGCGAATATATGGCGATACGCATCACCAAGCTGTAAACCGGAAAGGAAGATATAATGCCGCAGGGAGATAATGACGACGAAATATGGGATGTATACGACAGGGAGCGGAATCTTACCGGACAAACACACCGGCGGGGAGACCCGCTGGCTCCTGGAGAATATCATCTCGTCGTGCATATTTGTATTTTTAACTCTCAAGGAAAGCTTTTAATTCAACAGCGCCAGCCCTGGAAAAAGGGCTGGCCTGGTCTATGGGACATTTCAACCGGCGGCTCCGCTATAGCTGGAGACGACAGCCGCCGGGCCGCGGAGCGTGAAGTATTGGAGGAATTAGGTCTGCCGCTGGATTTGTCTCAGGAGCAGGTCCGTTTCACTTTCCATTGGAAGAACGGATTTGATGATTATTGGATGGTCTGCCGGGATGTCGAACTGGATCAGCTTCATCTTCAATATGAAGAGGTGGCGGCTGTTCGTTGGGTGGATCGGGCAGAACTTCAAACGCTGATCGATGCAGGGCAATTTGTGCCATATTTTTTTGCGGATCGTATTTTTGATATTTACGAAGGAGATGGAGCGGCATATGATTAAAATACGTACGGCGCAGGAAGAGGATGCCGAAGAGCTTCTGGGGATTTACGCGCCTTATGTAGAACAGACAGCAGTTACCTTTGAGTATGAAGTGCCTTCGGTAGCGGAGTTTACGGAGCGCATACGAAACACGCTGCAGAAGTATCCGTACCTTGTGGCAGAAACGCCGGAGGGGATTGTGGGCTATGCCTATGCCTCGGCATTTCATGAGCGTGCAGCCTACGGCTGGGGAACAGAGCTTTCCATCTATGTAAAATGGGATCAGCGCGGGATAGGCGTTGGCCAACAGCTGTATAACGCATTGGAAGAGGCGTTGAAAAAACAGGGATTTCTTAATCTCAACGCCTGTATCGCGTGGCCCAATCCGGCCAGCGTTCATTTCCACGAAAAACAGGGATTTCAGATGGCGGCACATTTCCATCAATGCGGATATAAGCTTGGGGAATGGTACGATATGGTTTGGATGGAAAAGATGCTAGGGCCGCATGAGAACCCTCCACGAAAGATTGCAAAATATTCAGAAATATGATACGATGAAAATCCCTCCTTCATTTGAAGGAGGGATTAAAAGTTATTTTAACAATTCATGGATTTCGGCTAAGCGTACAGGAATCTGAATGCCTTGCGGGCAATGTTTCATGCATGCTTTGCAATTTCTGCAGTGATCTACGCCATGGCCCTCATTGAGCAGCTTGTGGTAGCGGTTCTTGCAGGTATCGATGTTGTTGAACATCTGGTAATCGTTATATATGTTGAAGACAGCGGGGATATCTACGCCGAAGGGGCAGTCCATGCAATAACGGCAGCCGGTGCATGGAACCAGAGGCTTGGCGTGAATCGCGGCCATGACATCCTTTACGGCCTGCTGTTCGGTCTCATTCAGCGGCTGCATCTTGTCGAAGGTGGTAAGATTCTGCTCCATCTGCTCCAGATTGGACATACCACTCAGAATGACGGCGACATTGTCCTGAGAGGCGACAAAACGCAATGCCCATTCAGCATCGGTGGAGCCGGGACATGCCTTGCGGAACGGAGCGGCAACATCGGGAGCCAGATTGGCCAGGGCGCCGCCGCGGATAGGTTCCATAACAATAATCGGAATGCCGGCCGCGGTCGCGATATTATATAATTCCTGAGCATAATCATCCCAGTCAAAATAATTGATCTGCAGCTGACAGAAGTCCCATTGCCCTTCGGCTAACATTTTGCGGAGTGTTTCCGGCTTATCATGGAAGGAAAAGCCAGCGAAACGGATTTTGCCCTGCTTTTTCAATTCCTGCTGATACTCATTGGCGTGCCATTTCTTGGCGTCTTCCCAACGATCGGCATTCATAGCGTGGAGCAACAGAAAATCAATATAGCTGACACCCAAACGGCTCAGCTCCTCTTCAAAGATCCTGGCGACATCTTCCGGCCCATTGGCCATCCATAAAGGAATTTTGTCGGCAATGGTAAAGGAATCCCGCGGATAGCGGTCGACAAGACATTCTTTTAACACGCCCTCACTCTTTTGACCGTGATAAACATAGGCGGTATCAAAATATGTCAGACCCGCAGCGATCGCGCTGTCAACCATTTTTTTGACGGCCTCCGTGTCCACTTCTTCGCCGATTCTGGGCATGCGCATAGCGCCAAAGCCTAGACGGGAGACGGTTGTATCAAGGGATGGAATGTACTTTTTCTGCATATGAAAACCTCCTTAATTAGACTGATTTAATTATATATGAATTATCCGGAAAAGTCCATGGAGTATTCTGAAAATATATTATATAATATTGCCATAAGGGGGGAAGACGATGAAACAGATTCATTGGCAAGGACATAGGATCTCTCGAATCGCTTTGGGGTCTACCAATTTTGGTGAGCCGATGAGCAGGGAGGAGTCCTGGCGGGTCATAGATTATGCCCGGGAGCAGGGAGTGAATGTGCTGGATACAGCCAGAGTTTACGGAGAATGGTATAAAATCGGCGGCCGATGTGGATATTGCGAGGACGTGATAGGCAGCTATCTGGAGGATCGGAAGTGCAGAAATCAGGTCTATCTTATTACCAAAGGCGGACATCCGCCCCTTCATCAGCGGCATGAGTCACGCTTAAACGCGAAGTGTCTGCGGGAAGATCTGGAGGCTTCACTGTTGGATCTCAGAACAGATCATATCGATCTGTATTTTCTGCACAGGGATCACAGCAGTATGGATTTGCCGGAAGTGATGGAGACCCTGGACCAGTTTGTAAAAGAAGGGAAAGTGGGTGCGGTCGGAGCTTCCAATTGGCGATATGACAGGATTCAGGAGGCCAATCGATATGCAAAGGAGCATGGCCTGACACCCTTCACGGCAAGCCAGATCGAATGGAGCATGGCAAAATTTGAGGATTACTGCAATAAGGATGATACGCAGCTTGCAATCCGTCCTGAGGAATATGAAGAATATAAGAAGAGCGGGATGCTTGTGATGTGTTTTACGGCCCAAGCCCACGGACTTTTTAGCAGAGCGCAGACACTGGGAGGTTATGATAAGCTGGCGGAAGCGGATGCGCTGGGAAAATACAAAGACCCGGCAAACCGACAGAGGATGGAGGCAGCCTTATGGCTTTGCAGAAAATACAGAGTGTCACCGGCAGCGCTTGCCGTGGCGTATCTGACCAGCCAGGATTTTCCGGTTATCCCTGTATTGGGCTGCAGCCGATTGGAACAGATGCAGGACTCCCTCTCTGCAACGGATCTGACGCTTAATGCAGAGGATTATTATGCGCTGCTCCAAAATGAGACCGTCTGAACCAAAGCCGAGAGAACGGAATATACTGTAGCATCTCAGTGTAGGAAGTGTTGAAAATGTGGAACGGAATTGATGTCAGCCGGTTTCAGGGGCAGATTGACTGGGAGCAGGTGACGACGGATTTTGTGATCATTCGTGCTGGATTTGGTGCAGGAACACTGGATCCGCAGTTCGAACGCAATATTACAGAATGCAACCGATTGGGGATTCCCTGCGGCGTGTATTGGTTTTCTTATGCGCTGAGCCCGCAGGCGGCGGCAGAAGAGGCCCGAAGGTGTCTGGATGCGGTTCGTCCGTACCGCCTGGAATATCCGGTCTGCTTTGATTATGAATATGATTCGGTGCTGTATGCCAGGAGAAATGGTGTGGAGGTGACGCAGCGCCTGGCGACGGATCTGGTTAAAGCGTTTTGCGGCACCGTTCAGGAGCTAGGCTATTATGCCATGTATTATGCCAATGCGGATTTCCTGCAAAATATTTTTTATCCGGCGGAACTGACAGAGTATGATCTGTGGTACGCACGCTACCGCGAGGGCGAGACGCCGGGACGGGAAAATGTCGGTATCTGGCAGTACAGTGATACCGGGCGAATGCCGGGGATCATAGGCAATGTCGATCTGAACCGCGGATACCGGGATTATCCGGCGATTATCCGGCGCGCGGGACTGAATCGTTTGGAATGAAGAGAAAAAACTGGCGGCTCACTGTGAAGTGGACCGCCAGTTTTTATTAATTCATCTTCCGGTATTGCAAGGGAGTCATCTGAAAAGCTTTTTTGAATACCCTCGTAAAATGTTCGGCATTGGGATATCCCACGGCGTAGGATATATTTTCAACCGTCATATTTCCATTCTTGAGCAGTGTTTTCGCGCGTTTCAGACGAACCTGAGCCACCTGCTCGCCAAAGGTTTTTCCGGATTTGTCTTTGATGTATTTGGAAATATAGGGAGTAGACAGATGGAATTGCGCGGCCATGTCCTCCAGTGTGACTGTCTGATAATTGGTTTGGATATAATTCAGCATATTCATCAACCGGTCATCCTGAATGTGCGTATCATTTTGCAGCTGCGGGAGTTTGTTGACCGCAATGACCAGAGCATGAATGGAAGCGGAGATGATATCATCGTCAATGCCGCAGCCCCAATAGGTGTGATCCTGGCATACGATGCCGACATAGGCCATAGCCTTGGAGGAAGAACCGCGGGACAGTGCGTGCTCTTCATAGACAGTCAGTTCATAGCTGATGCCGAAATACTGCTTGATCGTGTTACTGACGGCATCCAGACGTCCGTTTCCGTTCGCGTCTACGATTGTCTTCTTCTCGCCGCACTGAATGGTAGATTCTGCCATAATGCCTTCCGTCTGGCGGAAGTGGCACTCGCTGATGGTAAAGATCGGCGTATAATCGAGATAGTTCTCGGAGAAGATCTCGTAAACCCACTGCGGAGACAGCTCCTTGTGCTCCTCATCAGAGACCTGCTTTACGGCGTAGCCCACTTCCTCACGCATTTTTTCCGGGATGGAGATGGAGAAATTCTGCTTAAGGATATACGCGACGCCTCCCTTGCCGGACTGGCTGTTGATGCGGATGACATCCGCGTCATAAGTGCGCCCAACATCCAATGGGTCGATGGGCAGATAGGGGACGGTCCACTCATCCAGCGCGTGTGCTTCTCTCCAGGCCATGCCTTTGGCGATGGCATCCTGATGGGAACCGGAAAAAGCGGTAAATACCAGGTCGCCCGCGTAAGGCTGACGATCCGGCACCTGCATGCGGGTAAGGCGTTCATAGACCTCGCGAATCTGAGGCATGGCGGAGAAGTTCAGTCCCGGATCTGCCCCATAGGAAAAAAGGTTCATAGCGACGGTGATCAGATCCACATTGCCGGTTCGTTCGCCGTTGCCGAATAGTGTCCCCTCGACACGGTCCGCGCCCGCCAGTACGCCAAGCTCCGCGTCGGCGACACCACATCCTCTGTCGTTATGAGGATGCAGGCTGATCAGGACGTTGCTGCGGTATTTGAGGTGCTTGTGCAGATACTCGATCTGCGTCGCAAAGACATGGGGCATCGCCGTCTCAACAGTAGCCGGAATATTGATAATGGCCTTATGATCTGGTGTGGGCTGCCAGACATCCAGTACGGCGTTGCAGACCTCAAGAGCATACTCCACTTCGGTTCCGTGAAAGCTCTCCGGACTGTATTCAAAAGAAAAATTGCCTTCGGTCTCATCCGCAAGGCGCTTCAGAAGGCGGGCGCCATCGATGGCGAGCTGTTTGATCTGCTCTTTATCCTTTTTGAATACCTGTTCCCGCTGCGCGACGGAGGTGGAGTTGTAGAGGTGGATCACGGCGCGCGGCGCGCCTTTGACCGCTTCAAATGTACGGCGGATGATGTGTTCCCGCGCCTGGGTCAAGACCTGAATCGTCACATCCGGCGGGATCATATCCTGCTCGATCAGAGTTCGGATAAAGTCGAATTCTGTTTCGGAGGCGGCAGGAAAGCCGACTTCGATCTCCTTGAAGCCGATGGAGACCAGAAGCTGAAAGAACTCCAGCTTTTCACTGAGGCTCATGGGCTCAATCAGAGCCTGGTTGCCGTCTCGAAGATCGACGGAGCACCAGAGAGGCGCTTTGTCGATATGGTCTTTTTGAACCCAGTCATAGGTGGGAGCTTCCGGAACAAAATATTGGCGTTGATATTTGGAACTCATGGGAGTGTACCTTCTTTCAAAATAAAATAAATCAAAATGAATGATTTTATTTTATCACAGAGACAAGAATATGTGAATGATTATATTTAATCAGATCAATTGATAAAATATAAGAAAAGGCGCAGTCAATCGCTGCGCCTTAAGAACTGTCTTACAGACCGGGAGCCAGAGGATCGAAGCCGGAAGGATCTTCGGGGATCTGACAGGTCGTGATCTGGACATTTTTCATGGTCCAGTTCCGGATATTGTCGACAGAACCGTATTCTTTCGCGGTGATGGAAACATCCTTCATGCGGATATTTTCGATGGGTTTTTCCGGATAGGATCAAAAAAGCATAGGATTTGCCCTGATATTCCGGAGTGATCGTGGCGGTTACTCCGCGAATCTCGATATCACGCACAGCGGGGATTCCAAGTTCTTCCGGAACTCTGGTGGCCATCACATGCCAGTACTCCGGGATCACGCCGTCGTAATCTTTAGGAATTTCACAATAGCTATAGGATGGATTCCAGTTCAGATCAAAGCTGAAGGGTTCGCGGACATTAACCATGAAGAGGTTTTCTACACGGATCTTTTCCAGCGTGTCCTTGCGGACTTGATGCGGAAGCCGCAGGAGGTGCTATCATAACGGCAGTCATGGATGTATACGTTGCGGATGCCGCCGGAGGTCTCGGACCCGAGCGTGATGCCGGCGCCCAAACCCAGATCGCAGTCATAGATCTCGATATTCTCGCAGACACGGTTGACCCGCAGTCCATCAGAATCCCGTCCGGCCTTGACACAGATACTGTCGTCATTACAGGTGATGCGGCAGCGGCGTATCACAGCGCCGTTGCAGGAATCGATATCGATTCCGTCCGTGCTGGGCCCCGCGTTGGCGCCGATCTGAATATTTTCTACCAGGAGATCTTCGCTGTAGCAGAGATGAAGATTCCAGAAGGGGGATTGACGGGATGTCAGTCCGCTGATCGTAACGTGTTTGGATTCATAGACAATCACATTGCGAGGGCGGGTGCAGTCGTAATCTACAGCCCAGCGCACGCCCTTGGGTGTATAGACTCCCCGCATACCGCCGAGACGGTCATCGCCCCAGTATTTTTTCCACCAGTATTCTCCCTGGCCATCCACCGTACCGCCGCCGCAGATAGTGACGTTTTCCGCATGATGGACATTGAGAAGACCGGCAGGCCAGATCATCTCCACGCCGGCGACACGGGAAGGAACCATGGGATAGGCGGATTCATCCACCACACCCAGGAGCACAGTGTCCGGCGTAAGCTCCAATGTCATATTGGAATGCAAAAACAAGGAGCCGGTCAGATATGTCCCGGCAGGAATCCGAAGCGTGCCGCCCATGGGCGTGGCGTCGATGGCTTCCTGTAAAAGCGCGGTGCAAAGAGTTTTGCCGTCAGAATAAGCTGAATAGTTCATGAGGATCACCTTAGAGCTCTACATGGTTTTGGCGGAGCAGCTCTCTTGCGCTTTCCAGAGAATCCACGCCGGTACGGTTTTTGATCGG
>CABUPM010000093.1 GCA_902493345.1 uncultured Eubacteriales bacterium
GCTTCCGCCATTGCCATACCTACCGCGTTGGATACGCCCTGTCCCAGCGGCCCTGTCGTCGTCTCCACGCCCTTGGTATGTCCTACTTCGGGATGTCCCGGAGTCAATGTATGCCACTGACGAAATCCCTTCAGGTCCTCAATCGTCAGTCCGTATCCATATAAATGCAGCAGACTGTACAGCAGCATGGAGCCATGTCCTGCGGACAGTACAAACCGATCGCGGTCCTTCCACTGCGGGTTGGCCGGATTGGCCTTAAGCTGATACTGCCACAACGTATAGGCAGCCGGCGCCGCGCCCAACGGAAGGCCCGGATGACCGCTGTTCGCCTTCTGAATGGCCTCTGCTGATAATACGCGAATGGCGTTGACTGTCTTCTGATCCCATTGATTCATAAAAAAACTCCTCCTGATTTATGGCCTGCGGAGATTTTCTCCGCCGCCCTTATTATACATGAGGCTTACCGGCTTGTCAATGCATTAACAGAGTTCTTCTGTTCCGCGCTTGTCAGCCCTGCAGCCCTCTTGCCTGTCTGTCCATATCCTCAACGACAATATCGTAGATCTCTCCCAAAGTCGAGCAGTACTCCAGAATCTGCCACGGGTAATTGGTATGGAAATGCAGCTTGATCAGCTCTTCATCGCCTACGACCAGCAGACAATCCCCTTCAAAATGGTTCAGGATATACTCCCGGATATCGTCTTCGGACAGATCCTCTCCTTCAATCAGGAGCTGTGTATCATATCTGAATTCTATCATATTGTATCCATCCCTTCTTTTTTTCTTCCAGTATACCCCATTTTTCTTTTTATGTCCAGCTTTATTTCCGAACGCACCTGAAAAACTCCTCCTGCAGCAGCCGTGCGCACTCTTTCGCCGTGTCCGGATCGAGCTTGATCTCCACCCGGTCCGCTGTAAGGATCCCGTTGACCTCCTCCTCAACATCCGACAGCTGCGTGTATATCAGGCCGGACAGGCCATGCTGAATCTGCGGAAGCACCTTTTGTATCAGCAGTTCCCGATACCGCTTCGCGAGTTCCGCATGGTCCTTGGCCATCCCATAGCCGTAGGTTTTCTCTTTTTGCGTATGTCCGGGACAGGCCCACGCGATTCCCCCGTATTCACTCAGCAAAACCGCCCGCCGCGGATTCGGCCGGACGTGCAATGGATAAAAGTAATTATGGATTGAATCAAAGTCTCCGCCGCCCTGATCGAACCAACCGCTGGCCTCTTCGACCAATCTTGTCGGATCCAGGCTGCGTAGGAGCTCCACTGCTTTGCCTGCGTCAAACTGCCCCCAGCCCTCATTAAACGGCGTCCAGCACGCAATGGAGGGATGATTATACAGCTGCCGCACCATCTCCTCCAGCTCTTCATAATAGCGCGCTCTCTCCTTTTCATCTGTCCGGGCCGTCATAGAATAGCGGTGATCCTTCCATCTGCGCAAAAACGGAAGAAAGATATTGGCCGCATAGGTTACAAACCATGCCTTATACGTTCCGCCGCCATTGACCATATCCTGCCATACGATCATCCCCAGCCGGTCACAATGGTAATACCAGCGTTCAGCCTCGATTTTAACATGTTTACGGAGCATATTGAAGCCGAGCGACTGCGCTCTACGTATATCCTGACACATCGCCTCATCCGAAGGCGGCGTATACAAGCCTTCCTTCCAGTAGCCCTGATCCAGAAGTCCATGAAGAAAATACGGCTTGTCATTGAGGAAAAAGCGCAAGATTCCCCTGTCATCCCTCCGGATCTCGTATTTGCGCAGTGCCGTGTACGACCGCACTACATCTTCCCCTAACCGGATCTTGACCTCGTATAAAAACGGATCTTCCGGGCACCAAGGGCGCCGGTCTCCCTCCGGAATTCTAAGCTCTGCCTCTCCGCCCTCTCCGGATCTCGCATGTGCGATCTCTCTACCGTCGCTGTATAAAACAATGTCTGCTCCCTGCGGGTTTTCAGCCCGGAGCTGAACAAGGATCCGTCCCTGGTCATACTCCGGCGTCAGACGAATCTCACGGAGATAGTTCTCCGGGACTCTCTCTATCCATACGCTTTTCCAGATCCCGCTCTGCGCCGTATAGTACATGCCTCCGCTCCGCAGCTTCTGCTTGCCCCTTGCCTGTGCCCCTGTATCAGAAGGATCCTGCACCTTCACGATCAGCTCGTTCTCTCCCGGGCGGAACTTCTCTGTGATATCCAGTGTAAACGCAAGATATCCTCCCCGGTGCTCCCCTACTTTCTGACCATTGACATAAACCCTGCACAGATAGTCCACCGCGCCGAAGTGCAGAAGCACCCTTCCATTTTCTCCCGGAGGCGCTTCAAAGGTCCTATAGTAATGCAGCCACTGGCCCGGCAAGAGCTGGCGCCGGACACCGGACAGCTCTGCTTCCGGCGAATACGGAACCACAATCTCTCCATCATACGAGTCTGCCGTCTCTTCTTTCCGTATCGCATATTTCCAGACTCCATTCAGGCTCACATAGCTCTGACGGCGCATCCCGGGCCGCGGATATTCCGATAAAGCTACCATACCAAACGCCTCCTTTTGTTCTCTCTTATCAATTAAAAACGCGGTTCCCGCACATGGAATGTCTCCTGAGGCACTCCCGGCGCAGGAACCGCCGCAGATTCAGCGTTGCAGGTCAGAATTTCAAAAACTCCGCCTGATTTATTTCATTATCATCTCGTTGTCTGCCGGCAGCGGGCGTAGCGGCTGGAACGGCAGACTCTGATACCAGTACGCTACTGATGTATAATCATCGTATCTCGGTCCGGTCCATCCCAGATTATCCAGCGTCATCCGAAAACCATGCTCAAAATGAATCGGATCCGGAATATGGAAACGATACAGCAAGAATCTCTGCTGGCCGTTATAGAACTCTGAATTATCGCCCAGAATCGCGTACATACCGGAATACTGGCCGCTAAAGGTCTGGTACTTTTTAATGTGAATATCGTTGCCGAAGCCATAGGATCCGCCGAAATAGTCCTCTGTTCCTGTGTAATGAATCGAAGGATAGAGGTCATCGTCGATGTACATCCGCGCTTCTCCCTCAACCCAGCAGGTATTATTTCCATTCATTCCGGTTGCCAGCGTTACGCCTACAAACTGACCCTTACCCTGGATTCCGTCAATGATCGTATAGGTCTTACCCTTGGTTACCGGATGCGCCTGACGGTAAGAGGCGTGGAAATACGCGACCGAATCCGGCAGCTCCTGTTTGCAGCCCGTAATGATATAATACAGACTGCTCTCCTTAACACCGCGGTTTTCCATGGTGATCTTACAATGCTTCTTAAATGGCATCTTCCAGAAGGAATTAAAGCCTCTGCCCGGCGCGACCAGCATCATCGCAGAATTCAGTACCGGATACTTTCCATCGATATCCACAAAATTCTCATCGTAGGCACAGCCGAAAAACGCGGATAACGGCGCTTCCACTGACGGCATTTCACAATGATCCCAGTACATTCTGAGAATAAAACTGTGTCCCACATATCCGGTGAACCACATATTCTGGATCATTCCCGGTCCGTCCGTATCCACCAGCGTTACGGTCTCACCCGGCTGAATCTTGACTGTCGGACGAAGCTTGGTGCAGTCACCGCCTCTGGAGCCTCCCGCCCGCTCCCCTGTGGGATTCTCGGCTGAGAAAGCAAAGGTCTGCGCGTCTTGCAGTAAAAAATAATCGTTCATACCCTGTCCCCCATTCTATATTGCGGCTGCTTGTCTAAGTGCAGCCTCTGGATCCATTATACAATTTTTCACGCTAAAGTACAATAGGTAAACACTATTTTACGTTTTACCGGCTTTTCTTTTCTCTTCTTTCCACGCCAGGATCTCCTCCAGACGTTCCTGAACCGTCCTTTCCCGGCCCTGTAGTCCCGGGCGGTAATACCTCTTTCCAGCCAGGCTGTCCGGAAGGCACTGCATCGCACTTAACTTTTCCTCCGTGTCATGCGCATACACGTAACCCTCTCCATACCGAAGGTCCTTCATAAGCTTGGTTGGGGCGTTACGAATCTGCAGCGGCACCGGTTCCGCCGGAGAGTCCGCGATATCCGCTTTTGCCTCGAGACATGCCGTATAGAGCGCGTTGGATTTAGGCGCCATGGATAAATAGACTACCGCCTGCGCCAGATGGACATCACACTCCGGCATCCCCAGAAAGTGACAGGCCTGATACACCGATACCGCCATGCTCAGCGCCTGCGGATCCGCCATTCCCACATCCTCGCTGGCAAACCGAACCAACCTTCTCGCGATATACAGCGGGTCCTCTCCGCCGTCCAGCATCCGGTACATCCAGTATACTGCCGCGTCCGGGTCACTATTGCGCATGGATTTGTGCAGCGCAGAGATCAGATTGTAATGCTCTTCTCCGTTTTTATCATACAGTAACGATCTTCGGTTCATACATTGAGACAGGATCTCGTCGCTGACATGGATCCTTGCCTGCTCGTCCAATTTGCTGTTTAGTACTGCCATCTCCAGCGTATTCAGCGCGGTCCGCGCGTCTCCGTTGGCAAAGGCGGCGATTGATTTTAATTGTTTTTCTTCTATGGCGATCTCCAGCTGTCCATATCCCTTGGGACTCTGGAGCGCGTGGTGCAGAAGCTGCAGCAGATCTTCTTCTGTCAGCGCATTCAGAATAAAAACCTTGCACCGTGACAGCAGTGCCGAATTGATCTCAAAAGAGGGGTTCTCCGTCGTCGCTCCGACCAGAATGATGCTTCCCCGCTCCACATAGGGTAAAAAAGCGTCCTGCTGCGCTTTATTAAACCGATGAATCTCATCGGCAAACAGCAGTGTGCGGACTCCATTACGCCGACTCTGCTCCGCCTGTCCCATGACTTCTTTAATTGCCTTGATTCCGCTGTCCACCGCGCTGAACTCTACGAACCGTGCCTTGGTCTCATGCGCGATAATCCTTGCCAGTGTCGTCTTCCCGACTCCCGGAGGCCCCCAGAAGATCATGGATGAAAGCTGATCCCGCTCTATCAGCTGCCGGAGGATCCTGCCCGGTCCTACGAGGTGCTGCTGCCCCACATATTCCGCCAATGACTCCGGACGCAGCCGGCTCGCCAATGGAGAATGCACCTCCTGCTCAGCAAATAAATTCATCTGTTCCGGCATACTCTCGCCCCCCCCTTGTAGCAAACATTTGTTCGCTTTTTATTGTAGCATATTCTGTCAGGAAATACAAGCTCTTTTTTATTTTTGCGCTAAAAAAACACGGCACCCAAATAGATATGGATACCGTGCCATGCTGTTAGTCTTCGGTGTATTCTACTTTCTTCATCACAACCGGCTTCAGCGGACGATCCTGAAATCCGGTAGGTGTCTGCGCGATCTCATCTACTACGTCCATTCCCTCGATTACCTTGCCGAATGCCGCGTACTGGCCATCCAGATGCGGTGCGTCCTCATGCATGATAAAGAACTGGGAGCCAGCGGAATTCGGCATCATGGAGCGAGCCATTGAGATCACGCCGCGGGTGTGCTTCAGAGGGTTCTTCACGCCATTGGACGCGAATTCTCCCTTGATCTGCCAACCGGGGCCTCCCATACCGGTGCCGTCCGGACAGCCGCCCTGAATCATGAATCCAGGAATAATCCGGTGAAAGGTCAGGCCGTCATAAAAGCCCTGCTTTACAAGCTTGATAAAATTCTCTACTGTAATCGGCGCGATCTCCGGGTATAACTCTAACCGGATCTGCTTGCCGTTTTCCATCGTAATCGTTACCATATTATACACTCTCCTTAATCCAAATAACCCTTGGCTGCCAGAAGCTCTGCCATGAGTACCGCACCGCCGGCCGCGCCGCGCAGTGTGTTGTGGGACATGCAGACAAACTTCAGATCATACTGTGTATCCGGACGAAGTCTTCCCACGGAAATCGCCATTCCGCCTTCCAGCTCTCTGGCTGTTTTGATCTGCGGCTGATCGTTCTCTTCATAGTAATGAATAAACTGCTTGGGTGCGGAGGGCAGCTCCAATTCCTGCGCCGGTCCCTTGAACTCAGCCCAGATCTTCTTGATCTCTTCCAGATCCGGCTTTTTATCAAAAGAGGCAAATACTGCCGCCGTATGTCCATCCGATACCGGAACACGCAGGCACTGTGCCGTAATCGCCGGAGTCTCGGCATTGACAATTCTGTCGCCCTCGATCTTACCCCAAAGCTTCAGCGGCTCCTGCTCGCTCTTCTCTTCTTCTCCGCCAATATACGGAATCAGATTGTCCACCATCTCCGGCCACCGCTCAAACGTCTTGCCCGCTCCGGAAATCGCCTGATAGGTGCATACCAGAACACGGTTCAAACCATACACATCCTTAATCGGATGCAGCGCGGGAACATAACTCTGCAAAGAGCAGTTGGACTTAACCGCGATAAATCCGCGCTTGGTCCCCAGACGCTTTCTCTGTGCCGGAATGATCTCTGTATGCTCCGCGTTCAGTTCCGGAACGATCATGGGTACATCCGGTGTTCCGCGATGCGCGGAATTATTGGATACAACCGGTATCTCCGCCTTGGCATAGGTCTCCTCCAACGCACGGATCTGATCCTTGGGCATATCCACCGCACAGAATACAAAATCCACAAGCTCTTTTATCTTATCCAGATCTGCTGTAGCATCCAGCATCACCATATTCTTCATGGACTCCGGAATCGGTTCCTTCATTGCCCATCTGGCAGACACTGCCTCCTCATAGGTCTTGCCGGCACTCCGTCCGGACGCCGCCAGAGCGGTCACATGAAACCACGGATGATCCTTCAGGAGCGTCGCAAAACGCTGACCAACCATCCCTGTCGCACCGATAATCCCTGCTCTATACTGTTTCATCCACTATTCGCGGCACAAAACCGCTGCCTCCTTTTTGTAAAAATAAACGGACAATAGCAATTTACTATTGTCCGTTTATTATAGCGGAAATCTTTTGATGTGTCAATCTGAAATTTGAAAACCGCCTTAAATTTTAAGCTTCCGTATCCTCCTGTTTTTCCTCCGCCACCTTTTGGCGAAGCGCTTGATCTACCACTGCTTTTATGTACAGATCCCGAATCTTTCTGCGGCTCTTAACCCATAGCCTATTCATCATCGGCTCTTCTGTCAGACGGACCATCATATCCTGCAGAATCTGTGTACTCTTTCCGTTTTTCAGAATCCTCTCCATCCGCATTGCCATGACCGTGTAATTCTCCTCATAAATCCTTTTCAGGATTCCCAGATACCGCTGTGTCAGGCAGTATTCCAGATAAGCCGGTATTTTCCGCTTTGTTTCTTTTGCTTCTTCCATCTGCTGTCCGTCCAATACTCCGACCTCCCTTCCGTACACTCTATGGTTCTTATCTATTACTTACGGTCCCCGGATCTTCCCGCCGCTCCGTCCCTGCCTCTCCCTGCCAGAGTCCATTCCCTATTTTGTATTTCCAGTCTTTTTCTTTTGCAGGCTCTTGCTTTTATATATATTATGCTCTGTTCTTCTGACTTCACAGCCTTCTCCTGACAGAAGCCCCAATCCTCTCTCTTTAGTATATCGAAAAAATAACAGATTCACAAGATGTATTTATACTCGTCGCATTCCTAATTTTGTACATCTTCACTTTGGAAAATTATGCATTATAATTAACTTTTCTTAACAAAAGGCCGGGCGCATTCACTTTTCTGAATGCGCCCTTGCTCTTTCACCTTGCCAGCCAATCCTCTGCCACGTCTCTCATATGACAGAGCGCGACTCCTCCGGCGTTGCACATCGCCGCCAGTCTCCGCATGGCCTCCCTGTCCGTCGTGATGTCCGGAATCTTGTCTGCCTCACGTCCATCCTGATACGCCTGAAGTCCATACCCTATGTAACTCCCCTCTTCATTGCGCTCCCTCGT
>CABUPM010000094.1 GCA_902493345.1 uncultured Eubacteriales bacterium
CGGCGTTCTGGCGACAACATTCACCATGCCCGGTCTCTTCTGTTCTGCCGGATTCTCCAGAACCAAAACATCAGATTCCGCATGCCACGAAATCTCCGCGTCCGAGTCCATAGACCAGGTCAGTGGCTCCGCGCAGCGGTACTGCTGTACTTTAACTCTCAGGCTCTCGCCAGCCGGGATCTCCGCTTCCACCGGTGTGAGACGCATGCGCCACGGAATCTCTCCCCACGGCTCCATGGTCTCCTTCTGATGCGCCGGATCCCAATCGTCTTCTCCCCGCAGCAGATTCCAGACATTATAGCGGTCTCCCACTTTATATGCCTTCAGCTGCTCCGGATATTCCTCCAAGCGCAGCGTGTTCTCCGGATGCGCTGGGTTCACTTCAAAGCTGTTGCCGTAGGTGCAGCAGCGAAGCGCCCAATGATCGTCCCGACACCACCAGACTTCCTTCACATTGCCGGACAGATACGAATCCAGAATCACGATCGAACGATGGGCCGCCTTGGACAGATATACCTTATCGTCAAAATCCTCATACAAGAGCTTACCCTCAAAATGGCATCCCGCATACACCAGCAGCGTCTCACAGGCGCTTCCAGACGGATGATTGGAATACCAGACAAAATGGCAGTTCTCGAAGACATTGACGTCTCCTGTACCGATTGCGTCATCCGTGGACTGGAAGAAGCAATCCTTATAATATACGCGTCCCATACGATCATTATACGCAAAAACATTTAAAAGACTTACAAAACGGCAGCGTTCAAACACCCAACGGTCCGGTGCGCCCACTGGAAGGATGACCTGCGCCTGCGTAATACTGCTGCAGCGCTTTTTATGATTCTTAGAAGGATCCGGCGCATACTCCAGATCAACATTGCAGTAATTGCCGAATGTAATATTCTCTGCCTTAAAATCGCTTCCGGCAATCCCGATGGTATTCCAGTTGCCGATCGCGCCGTTCATCTGTCCGCGGTCTCCGCAGATAACCGTCTCCTCCGGAGTTTTGCCGAGTCCTACCAGATGCAGGTCCTCTGCCGTGAGCGTAAGGCCCACCAGATGATTCTCCGTATTCTCCGCCTCCGGGTCATCCGTCCAATACACGTCCGGCGCAAGGTAGATCGTTGTATGGTCCCCCGCCGCGGCCGACGCCGCCTGCAGTGTTCCGTAAGTATAGGGCTCTCCTGCCTTGGAGGCATCTACCAGTAAATGCTTTTCATCCAGCTGCATGTCATATCTCTCCTTTTTTCTCTTCTTGGGTCAGGTCATAAGGCGTTTCCTGATACACATAAAAATTCAGCCAATTGGCAAATAATAGATTGGCATGAGAACGCCATGTCTTCTTAGGCTTTTGGTTGGGATCGTTCTGCGGAAAATAATTGACGGGCATATCGATCTTCAGACCCTTGGAAAGATCCCGCAGGTACTCGTTTTTCAGGGTATCATCATCATATTCCGAGTGTCCCGTCACAAAGATCTGCCGGCCGTTATCGGATATGACCAGATAGATGCCTGCCTCTTCCGAGCGACACAGCACTTTTAATTCCGGATGCTTGGCCACTTCCTCTTCCGGCGTATAGGTATGCCTGGAGTGCGGAGCCAGAAACACATCGTCAAACCCTCGAATAATATTATATGTCTCCGGAACCCTCTCATGCTGGAATACGCCGAACATCTTGTGATCCAGCGGCTTTTTGGGAATTCCGTAATGGTAATAGAGTCCGGCCTGCGCGCCCCAGCAAATATGCAGCGTTGAGGTTATATGGGTTTTGCTCCATTCCATGATCTCTGTCAGTTCCTTCCAATAGGCAACCTCTTCAAACTCCATGTGCTCTACCGGCGCGCCGGTGATGATCATACCGTCAAATCTCTGATCCTTCAGTTCGTCAAAGGTATGATAAAAAGCCAGAAGATATTCCTGTGAGGTATTATGCGCCTCATAGCTGGAGACGGCCATCAGCGTGATCTCTACCTGCAGAGGCGAATTGCCCAATAGTCGCAGAAGCTGCGTCTCAGTTTGCTGTTTTAAAGGCATAAGGTTCAGGATCAGGATCTTCAGCTCTCGGATATCCTGATGAATCGCCCGCTCTTCCGGCATAACAAAGATCTGTTCCCGGCGCAGCACATCGGCCGCAGGCAGGTGATCCGGTATTTTAATCGGCATATATCATAATCTCTCTTTCTTACTTATATATCGTATCATAGGGGAGACTCTCCCAAATGCATTATATCACACTTGACGAATGCTTGTAAATCCGTTATTATAAATATAATCATTTTCTTTTTCATGGAGGCGATCCCATGTTTAAAACTATTTTTCTGGCATATATTCGGCGCCTGAAACGGGATGATCTGTCCACCTATGCCGCGCAGATCGCTTTCTTTTCCTTATTGTCGATTCTTCCCTTTTTATTGATGATCAGTATGTGGCTCAGCCGCTCCAATATTCTGGATATCAATGGTTTGCTTGTCATGCTGGAAAACTCCGGCGCTCTGCCCCAGTCCGGGCTTGACCTATTACGCGGCGTTCTGAGCGGTCTGGACGGTACCACCGGGCTGTTCTCCGTCTCCACCCTGATGGTCATCTGGGCATCCTCCAAGATGCTCCGTTCCATCATGACCGGAATTCACATGGCGTATCGGGAACGGGACTCCCGATCGATCTTTCTGAAATATTTCCTGTCGATCCTATACACTATTCTGCTCTCCATCGGTATCGTTCTGATGCTGGTTATGACGGTATTCGGTGAAAAAATCTGGCAGATGCTGGGAACTCTTGGACTCGATGACCGTTTTCTGGAGGTCGTCTGGAACATCGCCCGCCTTCTTATCCCCGTGTCCTTGATCCTGCTGATCTTCTGGAGCCTGTATACCGTGCTGCCCTGCCGCCGTACCCACATGCGGGACACGCTGCCAGGTTCTCTGTTGTCCACACTGGCTCTCTTGATCGTTAGCCAAGTCTTTTCCTTTTTTGTAAATCATTCTCGTGCTTCTGTCCTCTACGGCAGCTTGTCCGGCTTCATGGCCATCCTGTTCTGGTTCTTCCTTTTCGGCTATATTCTGATGCTGGGAATGGAGCTGAACGCCGTGATGTATGACCTGCCGGAGTACCAATTCTATCAGCATCAGCGCCGGGAGCTGCGTCTGCGCATCAAAGAAAATAAAAAGCAGGCACGGCGAGAGCTGCGGGCACAAAAAAAGGAGAGACGCAAGGCAATCTCTGCCTCCGTCCCTGAACCTCCCTCAGCCGATCCGCCCCAGAGTGACACCTGAATAATAATGACGCAGGATCTGTTCATAATCCTGTCCCTGGGCGGCAAGTCTTGCCGCGCCTACCTGGCTCATTCCCACACCGTGCCCATAGCCGCCGCCATAAAATGTGACCGATATCAGAGTGCCGTCTTCCCCCATCTGGTGATCCGCATACCAGAACGCGCTGGGAAGGGCACTCATTTTATTTTCCGTGCTGCCGTCAGCTTTGACGAGCGTACTGTCTGTCGGGGCCAACAAACGGCGGATATTGTACTCTCCCGTTACCTTTACGGTTTTCATGCTCCCCTGAAGCAAAACGGACCGAATGAGTCCGGAGGAAGCCCGGTCATATACATAGACCGCCTGCAAATCGCCGATCCCGGCTCCGTCATCTTCGACAAATTCCGTCCCTGCCCCATTTAACTGGGTCACATAGGCACTGCCAAGGCCCGCCAGTACAACAGAGATCTGATTCTCCAGCTCTGCTGCCGGGATGGTCACACTCCATCGGAACCACGCCGCGTCGGCTTCCAACGCCTCGATACCATCATCCGCGATAAACCGGCGAAAGTTCTCCTCTACGCTCAGATCCCCATACTCGGGCGCTGTATATTCCCTGCCTCCCATTAAACAAGCCGGTCCAGCGATTCCAGTTCCTACAAGCCAGGCATCCGCGTAATCCGCGCGCATCCCACAGGAGGTGGAAAAATAATTGGCAGAGATGATCTCTCCGTCCTCCTCCAGCACGACTCCTCTTGTCCCCTCGACCGCCTGCACCGCGAGCTCCGTTTCTGGCCAATCATTATACGTCTGACTGGAAACAGAATCATCCAGATCCGCTCCGTACTGCGCATAGAGGCCTTGTCCGCAGCGTTTAAGCGCATAGCTTCTGGCGCAGACCGCCTGTGCCTTCAATGCTTCCAGTCCGAAGGATTCCGGCATCTCCGAAGTAATGACCGAATAAAGATACTGTTCCAGATAGACCTCGTTGATGATCTGATATCCGCCCTCACACCGGGTAATCTCCATGCTTCCGCGGTAGACCGGCGCGTCTCCCAGCGCGTTCGTCATGGACAGAATCGTAAAACAAGCCTCTTGTCCTGTGCTGCTGAGCCGAATCGTATCCAAACCGTAATTCCAGACTCCGCCCTCCAATATCAGCTTCTCACCGCTGGCCAGCGCCTGAACCTGCATCCCCTCCTCCAGCCATGCGTTTTCCCCACACTCGATTTCCAGTCTTCGGTGGATGTATCCCCCTTCCGGCGCTGACAGGAGTACCCGTACTTTTTGAGCTGCCGCGAGGCCCTCTCCCACGGCCGCCATCTCCCCTTGGGAGCTTTCTTCCGGAACTGAGGCTGAACTTTCCTCCAACGGCAGCGGACCGGAAACCTGTGTTTTTGTCTCCGAAAAAAAGGCCAGATACAGGATGCCCGAACAGATCAGCACAAGCGCGGCCAGAATGTAATACTGCCTCCACTGCCTATGCATCCTTCCGGAGCGGCGCAGTCTATGATATTCCTCCGGCGTATAGCGCGGCCCCCTCCATCGGTTTTCCATTTCTATAGAAGGCAGCTTCTCTTCCGGCCGCACCGGACTCTTCTGCCCTGCGTCGATCTCACGAAATACGCGCATATTCTCACTCCTTCTTTTCGGATACAGCAATATATGAAGGAGTTGTCCTGGATATTCCATTGAAAAAAACACTTGACACGGCTTGCGGAATATGATATCATCCCATGGAATGAGGGAGTAGTTGGCGCTTGAAAGCGTGGTATGTCAACATACTGGCTGTTTTGCCCGGCATATCTTAATTAATGAGACTCATGTACAATCTGTCATTGTGCATGCAGTCTTCGGTGTATGGCTGTTTGTGCCATGCGCTTTTTTTATGCCTATGACAAACCACTTTCAGGAGGAAACATAATGGAAAACTATTGGATGTATCTGCTGTTCGTACTGGGCGTTGTGCTCATCGTAAAAGGCGGCGACTGGTTCGTAGACGGCGCTGTCTGGATCGCCGAAGTCACAAAGATCCCGCAGTTTATCATCGGCGCGACTATTGTCAGCCT
The DNA here is from genome assembly GCA_902493345.1 of uncultured Eubacteriales bacterium. Classification (GTDB taxonomy): domain Bacteria; phylum Bacillota; class Clostridia; order Lachnospirales; family Bianqueaceae; genus Faecimorpha. The sequence continues at coordinate 5,322 of CABUPM010000094.1, forward strand.
CGCTACGACCCTTCCGGAGATTATCGTATCGACCATTGCCGCGCTGGAGGGTCACAGTATCCTGATCTCTGAAGTTGGAAACTATATTGCCGAATCCGAAGACAAGGTTGGTATGGCGATCGGCAACGGCATTGGTTCTGTGATCTGCAACACCGCGCTCATACTGGCGATCAGCATTATTTTTATGCCCATCACCATAAATCGAAAGGACTTCGCGCCGAAGGGGCTGCTGCTCCTGGCTGCCACATGCGTACTATGTCTTTTCTCTCTCAGCGGATATTTTCCGCTTGCCGGAGCATTCGCATTGCTCATTGTCTTTCTCTTTTACATTATTGAAAATATCCGTTCCGCGAAGAACCGTCCTGTATCGGAGACAGAAAAGGCCGCTCCCAAAACCGATAAAAATCCGTATGTCTGAATATCCTGCGGGTTATCGTCGGCGCCGTATGTATTGTTGCCGGTTCCCAGCTTCTGGTGGATAACGGCAGCCGGATCGCGGCGTCCTGGGGCGTATCGGAGGCCCTGATCGGTGTTACGATTGTCGCCGTCGGCACCTCTCTGCCAGAGCTGGTCACAGCCATCACCTCTCTTGTGAAAAAACAGTCGTCCATGTCCGTCGGCAATGTAATCGGAGCCAATGTCATTGATACCACCCTGATTCTCGCAGTCTGTTCCTTTGTCTATGGCGGAAAGCTGCCGGTTTCTTACCAGAACATCTATCTGGATTTTCCGGTTGCCATCCTGGTAACACTGATCGCTGTACTGCCCACACTTAAGAACAAGCGTTTCTGCCGCTGGCAGGGAGTCCTGATGCTGGCCATCTATATTGCCTATCTTCTCATTGTCACCGTTGGTCTGAACAGCTACCTGGCACTGTTCCATGTTTGATTCTGCACGCGAAAAGAGCCGTATTCCGAATGGAATACGGCTCTTTTTTGTATTATCGTATGATTTACGCGTCCGGCAGGGTTCTCTTCAGCCAGTCACAGCACAGATCCATCCAGTGCGCTACTTCCGGAAGCACCATATCCGGATTGCCATTCATGGTCCACTCTGTTGCCAGAGCCAATCCATGCTGGCCTCTTGGGAAGACATGCAGCTCTACCGGGACATGATGCTCATAGAGCGCCTGCGTCATCAGCAGACTGTTGGCCACGGGCACGGTCTGATCCGTTGCCGTATGCCATAAGAAAGTCGGCGGGTTATCTTCTGTCACATACTGCGGCAGATTGGACGCCCGATCCGCGGTCTCCGGCGCGAAGCTCCCCTCAACAAGGCGGCTGCGCAATGTCTTGCCTCCTGCCTCCGACATCACCGCATAGCCCAGAATCGCCGCGTCCGGACGGACTTCCTCCGGCACGAGTCCTGCCTGTGTGATCACCGGGTCCTTCCACAGGGTGCTGAGCGCCGCGGTCAGATGGCCGCCTGCGGAAAAGCCGCACATCGCGATCCTATGCGGATCCACGGACCATTCCTGCGCGTGACTGCGGATCATGGACATCGCCTTGGCGGCGTCCAGCAGCGGCTGCGGAAATATCTTCGGCAGCAAACTATAGTACAATATAAATACCTGATATCCCTTGGCCGCAAACGCCATGGCGATCGGTTCTCCCTCTCTCGGGGACAGATGTGTATAGCCGCCGCCCGGGCACACGACGACGGCCGGCAGTGCGTATTCCGGCGGATCCGCGGGCATCTTATCCTGCAAAAAAGCGCGCAGATACGGCTTATTTTCTCCCATGCTCTCTTCCAAAGGCAGTGTCAGTATCTTCATCTCTCCGTCTCCTCTCCAAAGGTTCTCTTCAGCCAGTCACAGCACAGCTCCATCCATTGTTCCACTTCCGGACGCTCCTTCATCTCTCCGCCTGCGGAGGTTCTGCGGTTGGCCAGAGACAGACCATGCGGTCCTTCCGGGAAAATATGCAGCTCCACCGGAATCTTGTGATCCACCAGCGCCTGCGCCATCCACAGACTGCTGACAACCGGAACAGCCTGATCCGTCGCTGTATGCCATAAGAAGGTCGGCGGATTCTGATCATTGACCCGGGTTTCCAGGGCCATCGCCTGACGCATCGGCCCTTCGGCCTCTTCCCCCAGAAGGCACTGGAAAGAGCCCTCATGACAGCTGCCCTTAACAGAGGTAATAACCGGATAACCCAGAATCGCCGCGTTCGGCTTTGCCTTTTCATTGGACAGGCCTGCCTGCGCGATCACCGGATCGTTCCAGAGACAGCTCAGAAGCGCCGCGGCATGTCCTCCTGCCGAGAATCCGCAGACCGCGATCCGATCCGGATCCACATGCCATTCCTGGGCATGCTCACGAATCGGATTGAGCGCTTTGGCGCCGTCCAGGAGTGGAGCCGGATATCTTCTCGGATCCAGACTGTAATACAGAATAAATACATGATAGCCTCTGCCTGCAAACTCCATGGCAATCGGGTCCGCCTCTCTGGGAGACAGATGCTTATAGCCTCCGCCGGGATAGACTACAACTGCCGGGATCCCGTGATC
>CABUPM010000095.1 GCA_902493345.1 uncultured Eubacteriales bacterium
CCAGCTTGTCCAGATCCGGCTCCTTGATGCCAAAGCTTTGCAGCGCGTACTGTACCGACCGGGTAATCCCATCCTTGGGATCCGTCAATGTTCCATCCAAATCAAATAAAATCGTTTCTTCCATGATTTTTCCCGAATTCTCCATTTCCTTTTCTATGATCTATATTATACTATCCCTATGCTTAAGAGGCAAGAGAGAATTCTGACGCTATATAGAGGAGGTTATTCAATGAATCAGGCAAAGGTCACAGTACGGCCGGACCAATTGGGAGCTACGGTCTCCCCCAGCATGTACGGCATCTTTTATGAGGATATCAATCACGCAGGCGACGGAGGTCTCTATGCGGAACTCGTCCGCAACCGCAGCTTTATGGACGCTCGTGTTCCCAAGGGAACCTGGTATTACGGAGGGCAGATCCGCACACTTCAGCGCTGGTCCCATCCCTTCTCCATCGAGGATCCCCTGCCGGGCTGGAGCGCGGAGTCTTCCGGAGAAGCTCAAGCCGTCATCCGTCCTTCTATCACAAATCCGCGAAATCCTAAGGTTCCCAACCAGCTGCGCCTGACAGCTCTCCATACTGAGTGCGGCAAGGCCAGCGTCATCAACAACGGATTCTGGGGGATGGCTCTGGAACCAGATACATATCATCTGCATCTGATTGCCCGTTCCGAGACCATCGGACTGCTGCAGGCCGAGCTATTGGACAGTTCCGATCAGGTGCTTTCTTCCGCCGTGGTCGCCGGTATCGGCCCCGACTGGAGCCATTGCTTCGCCGATCTGCCGGTTTCTGTCACAGCGTCCTCCTGCCGTCTCCGCCTCAGCGCTCTGACCGATGGCGAACTGGATCTGGATTATGTGTCCCTGATGCCGGAAAAGGCTGTCTGCGGCATCTATAACCCGCATCTGTTCTCCATGCTCCAGGAGCTGCGCCCGTCCTTTATCCGTTTCCCCGGCGGCTGTATCGTAGAGGGAATGTGCCTGGACAATGCCTGGGACTTTGAGCCCACGCTCGGCACTCCTGAGGACCGTCCCGGCTGCTGGAACCTGTGGAATTACCGCCGCACCGACGGCATGGGTTATCATGAATTTCTGCTTCTTTGTGAAAAACTGGGGGCCGACGCCATGTATGTCGTCAATTGCGGAATGTCCTGTCAGAACCGCAATTCCGAGAGCTCCACTCCGGAACAGACCGAGGAGTTCTTAAACCGCGCCATTCACGCGATCGAATACGCGATTGCTCCTGCCGATACCCCATGGGGAAGCCGCCGGGCCGCAGCCGGTCACCCGGAGCCCTTCTCCCTGAAATACCTTGAGATCGGCAATGAAAACTATGGTCCGGCTTATGTCGAACGCTATCATTATTTCTACACGGAGCTGAAAAAGCGTTTTCCGCAGCTTCAGTATCTGGCGACAGACCGCACCGGGCATGATCCCGCCGAGATCGATATCATGGATGATCATTATTATATGGCGCCGGAATTCTTTGCCTCGCAGTTCCACCGCTATGATCAAGCGCCCAGAGATCTCTATAAAATCTATGTCGGCGAATATGCCTGCAAGACGGATGTCGGCATCGGCAACCTCTCATCCGCCATCTCCGACGCCACGTTCCTGATGGGATGCGAGATTAACGGCGATGTTGTCACGATGACCTCCTATGCGCCGCTCCTGTGCCATAACCAGGACCGCCGCTGGTCTGTCAACCTGATCTGCTTTGAAAACGGCCGGTATTTTGGAATTCCTACCTACCACATTCTTCGTCTCTTTGCCAAATACCGTCCTGACCGCATGGTCGAGGCGCATGCCCACACCGAATCCTTTACCCAGGAAGCCCACGTCTTCTGCAATGCCGGACTGCAGGGCGATACTCTGATTGTAAAGCTGGTCAATTTCAGTCAGGACACCTCAAGTGTCACACTGGATCTGGGAGGCGCCCGTCCGGTTGAGGCCTATCAGATGGCTCATCAGGATCCCCGCGCTGAGAACTCGATTCAGTCGCCGGAAAATGTCAGCATCCATTCTGTATCGGTTACGGAAGGAACCTTGGAGATGCCGCCGTATTCCTTTACATTGCTGGTATGCGAACGCTAAATATTCAAGCCGCTTGTTATGAGACAGGCGGCTTTTCTCTTTTAAATGCTTGACTTTGGTATGAAATCGTACTATAATATTGGAGTTTCACGTCAAGGAGGGAGATGGACGATATGGATTATAATGACATCATGCATCAGGTAAACTGTCTGGCTTCGGATCTAGATTCTCTGTACCATCAGGCCTCCCTGAAGCTGGGACTGACTGACAGCACTATGATGGTGCTCTATCTCCTCTATGAAAAGGACGGCAGCTGTCCGCTCAACGAGATTCGCAAGGAGACCAACATCAGTAAACAAACACTGAATTCCGCTATCCGCAAACTGGAATCCGAGAACATCGTTTACCTGAAGCAAACGAGCGGACGGGAAAAGACGGTCTTCCTTACAGAAACGGGAACAGACTACACATCCCGTACCATCGTGCGGCTATACAACGCCGAGTGCAACGCTTTTCAAGATTGGACCGAGACTGAAGTCCGTCAATATCTGTACCTTATGGACAAGTATAATAGAGCGTTTCGAAAACAGATCGAAACCATGTAAAAAAGAGTGCAATGAGGCAACAATGAAAAAAAAGATTCAGTTATCCGATCACTTTACCTACGGCCGTCTGATCCGGTTTACCCTGCCCTCGATCGGCATGATGATCTACACTTCGATCTATAGTGTCGTCGATGGCTTCTTTGTATCCAACTTTGCAGGAAAGACTCCTTTCGCTGCGATCAACCTGATTATGCCTTTTCTTATGATCCTCTCCACGGTGGGCTTTATGTTTGGCACCGGTGGTTCCGCCATCGTCGCTAAAACCTTCGGCGAAGGCGACAGTGAAAAGGGCAATCAGTATTTTTCCCTATTTGTCTATGTTGCCGCGGCGCTCGGCCTTTTATTGGCCGTTTTGGGCATCGCGTTTATGCGCCCGATTGCGGCCGCCTTGGGCGCCGAGGGCGAAATGCTGATCAATGCCGTATTATACGGACGCATCATCCTGTTGGCTCTGCCCTTTAACACACTCCAGTATCTGTTCCAGTCCTTTTTTGTAACCGCCGAAAAGCCGCAGCTGGGCCTTGCGGTAACCGTTGCCTCCGGTCTTGTCAATATGATTCTGGACGCGGTGCTTGTCATCTTGCTGCCGCAGGAATACAAGCTGGCCGGTGCCGCTATCGCGACAATGCTCAGTCAGATGGCCGGCGGAAGCATCCCCATATTCTATTTCCGCCGCAAGAACAGCAGCCTGCTCCGGCTTGGAAAAACCCGTTTCAATGGGAAAGCCATCCTAAAGGCCTGTACCAACGGCTCCTCCGAGTTCATGAGCAATGTTTCCATGAATATCGTAGGCATGCTCTACAACATTCAGCTTCTGAAGTATGCCGGAGAAAACGGTGTCGCCGCATACGGCGTAATGATGTACGTCAGCATGATCTTTTCCGCTGCCTTTATCGGATACTCTATCGGGACTGCTCCCATCATCGGCTATCATGACGGAGCCAAAAACTACACAGAGCTGCAGGGACTTCTCCGGAAGAGCCTGATTATGATCGGCTCCTTCGGTATCGTTATGGTCTTCGCGGCCGAACTGCTCGCCTCTCCTCTGGCCAGCCTCTTTGTCAGCTATGACGCCGATCTGATGGCGCTCACAGTCTCCGGCTTCCGCGTCTTTGCATTGTCCTTTCTCTTTATGGGATACGCCATCTTTGGTTCCGGCTTCTTTACCGCTCTGAATGACGGTGTTACCTCGGCCATCATCTCCTTCCTGCGGACATTGGTCTTCCAGACAGCCGCCGTCCTGCTGCTGCCCTTGATCTGGGAAATTGACGGCGTATGGATCTCCATCGTGGTCGCTGAATTCATGGCTGTCGTCTTCTCCGGAATTTTCCTCCTTGCCAAACGTAAAAAATATCATTACTAAGAAAGATCCCGGTGCCGAAAATCTTCTCGGTACCGGGATCCTTCTTATTCTATGAATTCATTCCATTCCGGACAAGAGTCTCTGAAAGAAACATATGCTGGCTGCTGCGGATCTTGAATCCAGATCCTTTCTTCTCCGTTTTGAAGCATATATTGGAGAACTGTTCCCTCGGAAACAGCATGTATCAAGGCTGTTTCCTGTTTTTTCAGGTCGTATACATATACTCCTGTCTGGTCTTCCTGCTGCGCGATATAAACAATTGCTCCCTGCACTCGGGTAATCCCTGTGGTTTCATCCGGCGGCGTAAAAACCAGCTGCGGTATCTGATCCTGGCCGTCCCTACGGATCTTCCAGACTCTACTACTCGAATCCGCGTAATAGATCTGCGTACCATCCACTCCCAGCCAGTTTGTCTGAGCGTTCGGGCTCTCATAGACCTTCCACGCTCCGTTCGCGACATTGCATTCTGCCAAAAAGGTGCCTGCCGTCTCTTCCGCGCAGATGTACAGATTCTGACCGTATTGCAGGATGCTCTTCCAATGGATGGAGGAAGCCGGTTCCCTATCCAGCTCCCACTCCTGAATCAGCTCTTTTTTCTGTTTCTCTTCATCAATACACCACACCCGAAAGCGTCCCCTCTGCAGGGCATCGTTTTCTTTGCCTTCAAACAGATACACGCTGTTCTTTTCCTGTGCCAAAATCGCTGTCACATATACATAATACGCCGGACACTCGCTTGTCATATGCTTGCATCCATCGATCCAGCATGCTACGGTATCTGTCCTGGTGTTATACAGCTGAAAATGAGAGAAATCCTCTGTCCGCAGGGCATAGTCCCATGAAGGATCCGCCATTGTAATGTTTCCGGAAAATCCACGGTATCCGGAACTCTGTACGCCATTCCATACCGCGCATCCAGATAAAAAGCAAATACAGAAGAGAGATGCCAGCAAAAAGGAGAGTCTCTTCATTTTATTGTCCTCTTAATAGGATCTATAGAAAGAATATGTCAATAAATCTGTAGTATACATTAATCCCGTTGCTGGATTATATCGCTCATAATACCCTCTCAATACCGTGGTATACCCACTACTAGTTCTACCTGAAATTATACATGTATCTACTCTAAAGAAATGAAGCGTACCATAAGCATCTGATACAGCTGTACAATCATAGTCTGTTATACTTGCATAGTATCTTCCCGATGATGTAGAAGAGACTTTATAGCTTATTTTTACTACTAAATTATCGTACGTATTGGCCGGATTGTAATCAATAGTAAAAAATTCATCATCTGCAAGCGGCTTTACCTCTGAAGCAAAAACATTCATGGGTATCATCATAATTATCAATCCAACAAATACTGCTAATGCTTTACTCTTCAACATCACTATCCACTCCTTTGTTTAATTTTTATTCTTATCTCCTTTATTCCACATAATCCCATTTTTCCCTTTTTATTTCTATTTAAAATTTTTATAATATTTCATTCTCCTGCGGATGTGTATAGAGATCCTTCTCCGTTCCGGAAATCTCCCGGTAGAAGGCCGCTATCGCCGCGTTTTTATACGGAACCAGCCACAGGTTGCCGATCCCTACCGTAAACATGCAGAGGATGTCCCATCCGATAAAGCTCACCTGGAGACAGAACAGCCGCATACGGTTTCCCTCCATCATTTCCTTGGACGCTGCGATTGCTTCGCTTGCGGTCATCTCCGGATGCTCCGCAAGTATATATTCTGTCATCGCGTAGCTGTATTCCGCCATGACACCTGGAATCACCAGGAGGAGGCTCCACAGGAAAATATAAACGGCCTTCAGAATCCTGGTGCATACCGCATTGGTCCAATACGGGAAGTACTTGAACAGGTGATCCACGCCTGCGTTATTCTGATCTACGAGCTCCAGGTTGAACCTGGCGTATCCTACTCCAATCACGCTGCCCAGAAACAGATACAACAGTGCAAGCACAAGCGCCACTAGGATGATGTACCCGACCGCGCCCGCCAGAAAGGTACTCATAGCAGGCTGAAGTCCTTCACTGGTTGAAAAGACCATCTGTCCGGCGATAGAGAAACTCAGACTGGCACTGGATCCATCAATATTTACATTGATTCTCGCTCCCTGCGTCGCGATGCCGCCCAGCAATACGGCGATCAGACCGGCGATCACGGCCGTCCCCCATTTTCCTCGAAGGGCATTACGCGCGAGTTCTCGAAAATCCGCTGCACATTTCATAACTCTCTTCTCCTTATCCCCTATATAATATTATTGTGTCGAAGCATTCGCTTCCGTTACGCAGTCAATGGTCAGAACAACAGCCAACGCGACGATTTCATCCTTGGGATCCGCAATATCGAGTTCATAGCTGTCTCCCCATGTCATCCATTCCTTCTGGATCGACACGATGGTGTTGCCATTTTTCTGAATCTCATATTCGTGCGCCATGAATTTGCCTTCGATCTCCCACCCGAGCCCCTCTATGCTGTAGCGCGGGAATAAGAAGGAAAATTCTTTTTTGATCTCCGCGACCTGCTCATCGCCGCAGAAGACATAGTAGCGCGGCAAAAAGCTCCAGACCTCCTGTTTGATAAAAGCGACCTCGTATCCGGTCATATCGTATACATGAAGCTTTTTCCCCCAGGTGAATACCTCGCCCTCGACATAGTATTTATCGCTGCCGTATTCATCCTTTACGGTAAACTTATCTCCCCATGTAAATACTTTTTCCTTGATATACAGTTTCATTGTGATCCCCCTTTTACTGGCGCTCAAATCCAAGGTATCTTGTGCCCTGGAAGGTCAGCTTACCATGGTCGCCCTCGATCAGCATCCCATACTCGCTTCCCTCTACTGTAAATTCCATGCGGTCGCCGCTCTCTACCTGGAAGGTAACGTAATATGTAGTGAAATTATAGTACTGCGGATGTCCATTCATATCACCCTGATGGTGTCTGCTTATCTCCGTCCTTTTGGCAACGACTACCGCATCTACCGTTAATCTTGGCGAATGATTATTCTTGTTCCACTGGCCAATCCCTCTTACCGCCGTAAAGATAAACATTCCGACCGCCAATGCGAATATGATGAAAAACATCACGCCAAACATATCAAACCCCATATTTACCCTCCGTTTTTTCAAAGCGGGGCCCACAACTATGGTGAGCCCCGTTTCATCTTGTTAATTCTTTTCAGGCTCTTCCTGCTCTACGGACGTCTCTTCCGACGGCTCAGCGGCCGCAGCGTTGGAACCCGCCGCCAACTTGCCGCCCAGGGCGCCCATAATCAGGCTCTTGACATCGATGCCCATACCGGCACTGATTCCCTCTGTCACCTGCGTTGTACCATTGATAATGTCCGAAAGCAGCTTGGCACTGTTGCCCTCGCCATACATCGTAATCTTATCCACTTTGCTGAGAGGTTCCGCAACATTCTTCGCGATCTCCGGCAGAGCGTTCATGATCATCTCGATCATCGCTGCCTCGCCGTACTTCTTCATGGCTTCCGCCTTTTTATCAATACCTTCCGCCTCAGCGATCGCCTTCAGACGAATGGACTCCGCTTCCGCCTCACCAACGGCACGGATACCTTCCGCTTCCCGCTGACGCTCAATCATCTTCGCTTCCGCTTCTTTGGTCCGGCGGAACAATTCCGCTTCCGCGGCCTGCTGCGCGGCATAACGCTCCGCGTCTGCCTTGGCGCGGATCTCTGCATCCAAGGTCTGCTTGGTCACTTCTACTTCTTTTTCTCTCAGTTCGGCCGTACGCTCTGCACGCGCGATATCGGCATTGGCCGAAGCAA
>CABUPM010000096.1 GCA_902493345.1 uncultured Eubacteriales bacterium
TCGACGGTGTCGATGTATATAACGGAGAGATGTTCCATAATATTCTCGCCAAGATGGGTTCCTCGCTGGGACAGATCGATCCCAAGAAGAAGGGGAGAACCATGTGTGAGATCTTCGGAGCCTACGGATGGTCCGAAGGCTTGAAGCTGATGAAATGGCTGACGGACCATATGCTGGTGCGGGGCATCAACTATTTTGTGCCGCATGCCTTTACCATGGCGCAGTTCCCGGATCCGGACTGCCCGCCGCACTTCTACGCAAGGGGCAATAACCCGCAGTATCCGTATTTTAAGTATGTAATGAATTATATGAACCGTGTGAGCCATCTGACCAACGGAGGCCGTTCTGTACCCTGCGTGGCGCTGCTGTATTCCGCAGAGGGAGAATGGATGGATTATACCCAGAGCCAGCCGCTGGAGAAGGTCGCGCTGACCCTGAACCGCAGTCAGATTGACTACGAGATCGTGCCGGAAGATGTGCTTTGTACCTGTCCGGCAGAGAATGGGACATTTCAGGTAGGGCAGGAGACGCTGAAGGCGCTGGTCATCAGCGGCCGTGCCTACGTTACGCAGCGGGTGGAGGCATGGTGTGAAGAAGCAGCCGCTGCCGGAGTATCCATCTTTTATATCGATCAGCAGCCAGCCGTGGTTCGGCCCGGAGCGGTCGGACAGGCCGTTATGCCGGAACATCCGGTTGGAGAAAAGATAGAGCTTGCGGAGTTGACTGGAAAGCTGAAGGCACTGGGGCTGCATGAGATCTCCTGCGACACGCCGGAGCCGTATCTGCGCTACTATCATTACAGGCAGAATGACGGAGATATGATCCTTTTCTTCAATGAGGATCCGCATAACAGCATAGATACCTGGGTGCAGGTACCGCTTACTGGCGAGCTCTCATGGTATGACGCGTTTGATAATGTGCTGCGCCGCGCGGAACTGCAAGACGGCAAGGTGCATTTGCGGCTGACCCCGTATCAGGGACTGATTCTCTGCCAGCATCAGGGAGAATACGCGGCGGAGATGCCGGAGAACCCGCGGCAGATCGCAGAACCGGAGGAATGGAGCCTCACCATGATACCGGCGGGTAAGACAGAAGCGATGACGGAGCAAAAGCATTTTGCTCTGAAGAATCTGGCAGCGGCAGATCAGTATCCGGACTTCTCCGGTACGATGATCTATGAGACGGAAGTTGCGCTGGCGGAGAAATACCCAATGGTCCAGATCGATCTGGGACGGGTATATGAGACGGTTGAGGTATGGGTGAATGGCAAGAGTGCTGGCGTGCGTGTCGCACCGCCGTACAGCCTGAATGTTGACGGAGATCTGTTTAAGCAGGGGACGAATCATATTCGGGTACTGGTCGTTAACACATTGGGACACCAGGAAGCTCAGAGAGAACGATTCAGCATGACGATGCCGCAGGAGCCTGTCGGACTGATGGGACCGGTGCGCATCTTAGCATAAGATCCGGGAGGAAACGAGAATGAACGATGTTTTGATGAGTAAGGCGCCTGCCGCGTGGTACAGAGATCTGTGGAGAGAAGCCTATCCGTCGGGCAATGGTCAGATCGCGATGTTAAGCTATGGACATGTGGCGGAGGAGACGGTGATCATCAACCACTCGGCACTCTGGCATCATAGCCATAAGATGGAAGTGCCGCAGCTTCACGGGGCGCTGCAGAGAACGCGGGAGCAGATGGACGCGGGAGATCTGTGGAATGCCAACTGGATTATTACCAATGAATTAAAGGAAAAGGGATTCTCAGCCTCGCTGGGAGCCCCCTTCCCGGTATGCGCGCTGCATTTTACCAATAATAAGGCAGGGAGCTTTTCACAGTATCGGCGCAGGCTCTATATGGACCGTGCGGAGATCTGCATGCAGTGGCAGGACGGCGGATCCGGCCTCAGCAGACAGGGATTTGTTTCAAGGGCGGACGATATGGTGGTCTGGAAGCTCTACAGTGAGGCCGAACAGGATCAGACCATCTCTCTGGCTCTGCATGAGACAGGGGAAGAGGATACCCAGCGGAAAAAGGAAGAGCTGGGAGAGAGCCTCAAGATCTATGCCAAGCCTCCCTATATCTACTATGCCGGGACCAATGATGACGGCCTGGACTTTGGCGCGGTCGCACGGGTGATCACGGACGGACAGCTCACGGAGCAGGACGGAGCGCTGCGGATTCAGGGTGGTCATGAAGCGCTGGTGCTGGTTAAGGTTTTTGTCCGGAGCCTGGATCGTCGGAAGGAGTTCGCACGGCTTACACAGGAGCTGGGAGAGGTAGAAGCGGTCTATGATGCGCTGCTGGAGAGACATCGCCCGCTGCATGAAGCCCTTTATCGCTCGGCGGAGTTGGAGCTTGCGGAAGAACCGGAGCTTGACGGAGCATCCAACGAGGAACTGCTGGAGAGAGCCTATGACGGAGGAGCGCCCAATGCGCTGCTGAACAAGCTGTGGAAGTACGGCCGGTATCTTATGATCTGCGGAACACGTCCGGGCGCACTGCCATTCCCGTTGTATGGAATCTATCATGGACGGTATTCGATGGCATGGCCGCATAATATGGCCAATGAGAATACGCAGATGATCTATTGGCATGTTCTGGGCGGCGGCCTGGGGTCTCTGTATGAGGCGCTGATCGACTATTATCTAAGCAATATGGAGCAGTACAGGGATAACGCCCGAAAGCTTTTTGAACTGCCGGGCATCTATATGCCGGCCGGAAGTACGCCGGGCAACGCGGTGCCGAATCAGATTGTTCCGGTGATCATGAACTGGATCGGCTGTGCCGGATGGATCGCGCAGCATTTTTACAGCTATTATCAATATACTGGGGATGAAGCGCTGTTAAAGGAAAAGATCCTGCCGTTTATGAAGGAAGCGGCGGATTTCTATGAAGCGTATCTGGTGCGGCGGGAGGACGGCTCTTATGTGATCTATCCGTCCGTATCGCCGGAGAATACACCCAAGAGTCTGATGCCCAGCGAGGAGTGGGAGCATATGGCCCATCCCTGTCCGTCTGCCTATAACGCGACGATGGACATCGCCATCATCAAAGAGCTTCTGACCAACCTCTGCGAAGCGGCGAAGCAGACAGGAATGTATACGGAGAAGACGGAGAAGTGGCAGGAGATCATTGATAACTTGCCAAAGTACGAAGCGACAGAAGACGGAGATATGAGAGAATGGCAGTGGCCGGGCTTGACACAGCGCTATAATCACAGGCATCTCTCCCATATCTACCCCATGTTCCCGGGACGGGAGATTGTTAAGGGCGTCGCGCCCAAGGAGCTGACGGATCAGTTTGAACTGGCGGTGGATAAGCGCCTGTTGGGCGCGCAGACTGGATGGTCGCTGGCCCACATGGCGTGTATTAACGCACGCTTTGAACGTCCGCAGAAAGCGTTGGAATGCCTGGATATCATGTGCCGGGCGTGTCTGACCAAGAGCTTCTTTACGCTGCATAATGACTGGCGCAATATGGGACAGACATTGTACCGGGATAACGGTGCGTTTGCTCCGGTGCAGCTGGACGCGTCCATGGGCGTGGTCGGAGCCATGCAGGAGATGCTGCTCTTCGCGCAGCCGGAGTGTGTAAAGCTGCTGTCGGCTTTACCGGAACGCTGGAACCAGGGAAAAGCCCGGCTGCGGTATATGCAGGGCGAAGTGGAGATGACCTGGGATAAGCAGGCGGGTACGCTTTGCGTCGAATTCCGTCCGGACCGCGCGGCGGAGGTGAAGGTGCTTCTGCCGGAGGAATGGGCGGAGGGACTGCGTTATGAGGATGGCACTTCCTTTGTAAATGGCAGTGTGCTGAAGCTGGATCATGTGGTTCGGATGCAGCGATGATCACGCCGCTCTTAAATAGCCAAGATAAAAAGCCGCTGTACGAACAGCTTTATGAATATATAAAAGAAGAGATCCGTTCCGGACGGCTGGCGGCGGGGGAGAGGCTTCCCTCGAAGAGAACGCTGGCAGCGCATCTGAAGGTCAGCCGGAGTACCGTGGAGATGGCGTATGACCAGCTGGTGAGTGAGGGATATATTCGGGCAAGAGAGCGCAGCGGCTACTATGTAAGACAGGCGGAACGGACCTTCGCCGTAGGCAGAAGGGTACAGAGGATCGTGCCGGAAGCGGAACCGGAGCCGGATATGAAGTATGATCTGCGGACCTCCGGGGTGGACACGGAGAAATTTCCTTTTACAGTATGGGCCAGGCTCATGCGGGATATTCTGAGCGAACAGGGGCAGGAGCTGCTGCAGGCAGGGCCGCCCCAGGGCCTTTATAAGCTGCGGGGGAGTATCAGCCGGTATCTGTATGAATACCGAAGGGTGGACGCGGCGCCGGAACAGATCGTGATCGGTTCCGGGACGGAATATCTGCTGGGGCTTCTGATTCAGCTTTTAGGAACGGACCAGAAGTATGCGGTGGAAGATCCGGGGTATCCGCGGGTGCATCGGGTATTGCAGAATTATGGAATCCGGCCGGAGCTGATCGCGGTAGACGCGGAAGGACTGGATGTGCAGAGCCTTTCCGCAAGCGGGGCGCAGATTGTTCATGTAACGCCCTCTCATCAGTTTCCGACGGGAGTCGTCATGCAGGCGGACCGGCGGGAGCAGCTGCTGGCATGGGCCGGAGCCGAGGCGGGACGCTATATTCTGGAGGACGATTACGACAGCGAGTTCCGATTTTACGGTAAACCGGCGCCGGCTCTGCAAGGTATGGGAGAACCGGCAAGAGTCGTCTACTTTTATACATTCGCCAAAAGCCTCGCCCCATCCATGCGAATCAGCTATATGGTACTGCCGTGGGAGCTGATGAAGAAATGGCAGGAGAGGTTCCGTGGATATTCGTGTTCGGTTCCGAGCTTTGAACAGTACACCCTGCAAAGATTTATGGAAGAGGGATACTATGAGAGGCATCTGAACCGGATGAAGACGATATACCGGAGTCGGCGGGACGCGATTATGCAGGCGTTGGAGTATCCAGGACTCCGGGGCATCGGAATGGATGCCGGCTTGCACTTTGTGTTGGAAAGCCGGCTGGGACTGTCGGAGGCGGAGCTGGTCGAGCGGGCCGCCAGAGCAGGCGTCCGAGTGCGGGGACTGTCGGAGTATTATGCCGGAGGACAGGATACAGCGCCCTATCCACGGCTTATTATTGGATATGGATCTTATGATGAAGAAGCGCTGAGAACGGCGGCAGGTCTACTGCTGCAGGCATGGAAGGAGTAGAAAAATGAAAAAAATCCGTTTGGGTAAGACAGAACTGATGGTCGGCGCATCGTCATTCGGGGCACTGCCGGTACAGCGGCTCAGCACAGAAGACGCATGTAAGCTGTTAAGAAAAGCGTATGAGCTGGGAATGAATTATTTTGATACAGCGCACAGCTATACGGACAGTGAAGAGAAGATCGGCCTGGCGCTCAGTGATGTGCGCAAGGACATCATCATCTCGACCAAGAGTCCGGCCAAAGATAAAAAGACGCTCCTGGAGCAGGTGCAGATGAGTCTGGAACGCATGAAGACGGACTATATCGATATCCTTCAGCTGCATAATCCGGATGTTTTGCCGGATCCGGAAGATCCGGACAGCACCTATGGCGGACTGCTGGAAGCCAAGAAAAAGGGGTGGGTGTGCCATATCGGCCTGACCAATCACAGTCTGGCGCGGGCGGTTGCCGCGGTGAAGTCCGGCAAGTATGAGACAATCCAGTATCCTTTTTCCTCGCTGGCGACAGATGAGGAAGTTGAGCTGACACGGTTGGCCAAACAGGAGGATGTAGGATTTATCGCGATGAAAGGCTTGTCGGGCGGTTTGATTACCAATGCGGCTACCACGTTTTCGTTTATCAAGCAGTATGACAATGTGGTTCCGATCTGGGGAATTCAGCGGGAGAGCGAGCTGCTGGAATTCATCGAAATGGAGAAGAACCCGCCCGCCTATGATGACGCGATGAAAGCCTTGATCGAGAAGGACCGCCGGGAGCTGGCAGGCAACTTCTGCCGCGGCTGCGGGTATTGTAAGCCATGTCCGGCACAGATCGATATCCCGACGATGGCGCGCATGAGCCTGCTTTTGCGGCGCAGCCCGTATCAGAGATATATGACCGAGGAATTCCGGGAGAAGATGCTGGTGATCGAGCAATGTCGGCATTGCGGCGCCTGCATGTCGCGGTGTCCTTATCATCTGAATACACCGGAGCTTTTGCAGGAAAATCTGAAAGACTATTTACAGTTTTACGAGGAGCATCATAAGTGAAGCATAGAATTATAAGCATTTTGATCATGTTGGCAGTATGGACCGTGCCTGTATTCGCGCAGGATAATACGATCGCGATCGGAGCCATTCGGGCAACCTTAACATTGCCGGACGGATGGGAAAGGATAGAGAACGAGGAAACACTGCTCTCGGCACAGAGTTCCCGGGGAACTCTGATGACCCTCAGTGTCCAGAACGGAGATGTCAGTAAAAGTCAGTGGAACCTGGACCTCTATGAAGATTCCGAGTGCGAGAAGCTGGAAGACTCACTGGTGGAGACTCTGGGCAAAGGCGGCTATGAGAATGTAGAAGGAAGTCTTGTGAAGCAGGACGGTGTCAAATGGCTGCGCTTTGTATGGGAGACATCAGGAGAGGAAGGACAGCGGTACGGTGTACAGTATTATACGGCGATGAATGGGCAGGCCATCACAGCGGCTTTTATCTCCGATCAGAAATTGGAGGCAGAGGAGCTGGAGGAGATCGACGGAATCATTGCCAGCGTGCATTTTGCGGAGATTCAGGAGCGTCCGGCCAAGTCAGAGAATGACTGGACAGTACGGATCATATGGATTTCGCTGCTGATCGTGGCGGGACTTGTGACTTATATGATTACAACCCGCAGACAGAAAAAGAGGTGAGTGCGGTGCAGTGTGAATATTGCGCCAATTACGTGTATGATGAGCTGGGACAGTACTATACCTGTCTTGTCAACATGGACGAGGACGAAATGGAACGGTTTTTGGCAGATCGAAACGGCGGCTGTCCATATTATCAGTCCGATGATGAATATCAAGTTGTAAAACACCAGATGTAAGGGAGCGCCATGAATAATATAAAATCAATCATTGCCCAAAATATCACCGATTTGCGCCGGGCCAAAGGAATGACACAGCTGGAACTCGCTGAGCAGCTCAATTACTCCGATAAAGCGGTCTCCAAATGGGAGCGCGCAGAATCGATGCCGGATGTTTTAGTATTAGTAGAAATAGCGGATTTATTTGAGGTGCCGCTGGATTACCTGGTGCGCGCGGAGCATCCCCAAAAGGAAATCCAGTCTTCAGAGGAAGCTTTGTCCGCTACATACAGAAAAGGATATATCAGCGGCATATCCATACTGTTGGTATGGCTTATCGCGGTATTGGTTTATATACTCATCAGCTTCTTCGCCAAGGACGCACATTCCCAGTGGCTGTCATTTGTCTACGCCATCCCGGTCTCCGCGATCGTATGGCTGGTGTTTAACAGCATCTGGTTCAACCCGCGCCTGAATTATTTTATTGTCTCACTTTTAATGTGGTCCGTTTTTTTGAGTATACAATTAACACTGCTCTCCCTGAATATCAAAGCCGGGCTGATTTATCTGCTCGG
>CABUPM010000097.1 GCA_902493345.1 uncultured Eubacteriales bacterium
CTGTTAAGGAACTGACCGTTCTGGAGCTGTCCGAGCTGGTAAGCGCAGCAGAGGAAGAGTTCGGCGTAAGCGCAGCTGCTGGTGTTGCTGTTGTAGCAGCAGGTCCTGCTGAGGCTGCTGAAGAGAAGACCGAGTTTGACGTAGAGCTGACTGAGGTTGGCGCTGAGAAGATCAAGGTTATCAAGGTTGTTCGTGAGATCACCGGCCTGGGTCTGAAGGAAGCTAAGGAGCTGGTTGAGTCTGCTCCGAAGAAGCTGAAGGAAGGCGTCAGCAAGGAAGAGGCTGAAGAGCTGGCTAAGAAGCTGGAGGAAGTTGGAGCTAAGGCTTCCGTTAAGTAATTTAGCAATACGAAAAATGACAGCGCGGTTCCGCATGGAACCGCGCTGTTTTTCTATGTACAGATAAAAAGAGGTTGACAGTGCTGAAATGTTTTGCTATTCTATGAGTTGAAATTCTTATAGATAGATGGAGGGCATTATGAAACATTCGAAACAGATCGTAGCTTTTATATTGGCGCTCGTTCTGGTCTTTTCCATTTCCGGCTGCAAGGCGGAAGAGAAGACGCCGACATTTGATGAATTTATCCGTCAGGAATTTGTGGACTCGATGGAAGCCGATTATTCGACGATGCATTTTTATCTGGAACAGCCGGAAAAGATGGGGGTGGATCCTTCCAAGGCACAGGTTGGTTGGGGAACACCTCCGGTATTGGATCGTTCCGAGGATAGAGCGGCTTTTGAGGAAGAACTGAAACTCTTTGAGTCATTTGACAGAGAGAGCCTGACCAAGGAGCAGCAGGTCACTTATAATGTCTATAAGTACCTTCTGGATCTGAACGGTAAGCTCCTGGATGAGAAATTTGACGGCTACACACAGTATTTTTCTTCCAATTCCGGACTTCAGTTTTCGCTGACGACCAACCTGACATCCTGGCCGCTTAGAAATGAGCAGGATGTGAAGGATTTTATCACGGTGGTCAAGGATACAAAAAACTATGTGGATGGCGTTCTGGAATATACCAGACAGCAGGCGGATAAGGGGCTGCTGTCTGTGGATGTGCAGTCGGTAATCGATTTTTGCGATGATATTCTGGAGACAGGCATGGAAGGTTCTACGCTGGAAGGCATGTGCGATACGGTGGATGCCATGCAGCTGGGAGATACCGCAAAAGAGGACTATAAGAAGCAGCTGTCGCAGGCGTACGAAGAGTCTGTGCTGCCGGCGTATCAGGCGATCCGTGACACGCTGGAAGAACTCTTCGATAAGAACAATTCCGAGGGAATGGCCAAACTGCCCTATGGCAAGGAATACTATGAGCTTTTGATGCAGAGTGCGACAGGGACGGATATGACAGTGGAAGAGGTGCGCTCCATGATGGAGGATGCGGCAGATGAACATTTTGCCAATCTTCTGGTGCTCTATAGCGAGAGCCAGGGAGCCAGAGATTATGTGGATACAGGCGCGCTGGATACAGGATTTACTTCTTATGAAGAGATACTGGATTATATCGAGCAGGCCATGACGGAGGATTTCCCGGCGGTCAGCGACATGGAGTATGTGATCTTCGATCTTGGTGAAGATGTATCCGATACGGGAGTCGCGGCGTATTTTGTAAATCCTGCGCTGGATTCCACGGCGCCCAAGCAGATGCGTGTTAATCCGAATCATGGCGACATCGCGGATATCGAAGTATACAATACGGTAGCGCACGAAGGATTCCCAGGACATATGTACCAATTTGCGTATCTGTACGAAAACATCACGACGCCGCTGATGAAGCTCATCAATATCGGAGGATATACAGAGGGCTATGCGGTATATGCGTCCTACCAGGCCAGCAAGTATTTGGAAGAGAAGGGAATTGACGCTGGCGCGCTGGAAGCGCAAAAGGAATATGAAACGTATCTGTACGCATTGGTGGTTCAGCTCGACATCGGAATCCACTATGACGGATGGTCGCTGGAGACGTTCAATCAGAAATGCGACGAGATCGGGCTGATGGCGGGAGAAGAGCTGTATAATCAGCTGCAGGGCGATCCATGTGTATTTGAAAATTACTATGTCGGCTACGAACAATTCCGGGCGCTCAGGGAAAAGGCAGAGGATGCTCTGGGTGAAAAGTTCACCGATATCGGCTTCCATGAAGCGATACTGCGTAACGGCATCGCACCCTTCAGCATGGTAGAGAAGAGCGTGGATGAGTACATCGCCAATGCCGGTTGAGTCTGAAAAAAATAAAAAATGAAAAAACAAACCAGAGGGCTTGACAGTTCCTCTGGTTTATGGTATCATTTTATATTGCCATCACAGTGTCTATAGACACATAAATATGATAGCATACTTCCAGGGAAAAATCAATAGGTTTCCACGGAAATCATTCATAGCTTTATAAAATCTTCAAGGGGTGAAACGTATTTATGGAAAACAACCGTATCCATCCGCAGCGTTACGGCAGCCGCGTTCGTGCTTCTTTTGCCAAGGAAAAAGAAGTGCTGAACATGCCGAATCTGATCGAAGTGCAAAAGGACTCTTATCGGAGCTTTATGGAAGAGGGGCTCAAAGAGGTTTTTGAGGATATTTCTCCGATTACGGATTTCAGCGGGAATCTGTCTCTGGAGTTTATCGGCTTCGACCTGAGCGGACAGCCAAAGTATACCATTGACGAAGCAAAAGAGCGGGACGCGACTTATTCCGCTCCGCTGAAGGTCCGTACCAGGCTGACCAATCAGGAGACCGGTGAGGTTCAGGATCATGAGATATTCATGGGCGATTTTCCGTTGATGACGGAGACAGGCACTTTCGTGATCAATGGCGCAGAGCGTGTTATCGTCAGCCAGTTGGTGCGTTCCCCTGGTATTTATTATGCCAAGGCAATGGATAAGATGGGTAAGCCCTTGTATTCCTGCACCGTAATTCCGAACCGCGGAGCATGGCTGGAGTACGAGACGGATTCGAACGATGTGTTCAATGTCCGGGTAGACAGAACCCGTAAGATTCCGGTAACAGTTCTGATCCGTGCGCTGGGCGTAGGTACAGATGCTGAGATCATCGATATGTTCGGTGAGGATCCAAAGCTGCTGGCGACTATGGAGCGCGATATCGCCAAGAACAAGGACGATGGCCTGATCGAGATCTATAAGAGAATCCGTCCGGGCGAGCCGCCTACCGTCGAGAGCTCTGAGAGTCTTCTGAACGCGATGCTTTATGATAATAAGCGCTATAACCTGGCTCGTGTCGGCCGGTACAAGTTCAACAAAAAGCTGGCTATGCGCGCCCGTGTTATCGGACAGAAGCTGGCTGAGGATGTAGTCGACGCGTCTACCGGTGAAGTTCTGGCGGCAGCCGGAACGGTGATTGACCTGGCGCTGGCCGATGCCATTCAGAATTCCGGTACGCCCTTTATCTGGGTCGAGACGGAAGAGCGCAAGGTTAAGGTGCTGAGCAACCAGGCAGTAGACATCCGGGAATATGTTGATCTCTCGGAGGAGGAGCTGCAGGCAGCCGGTATCAATGAAAAGGTATATTTCCCGGTACTGATGGAAGTGCTGGATAAGGGACTGGAAGGCGAAGAGCTGAAGAACCTCCTCAAGAAGGAAAGCTCCCGTCTGATTCCCAAGCATATTACATTTGAGGATATTATGGCGTCTATCAACTATAATCTGAACCTGGATTATGGTATGGGCAA
Organism: uncultured Eubacteriales bacterium; assembly: GCA_902493345.1. Taxonomy (GTDB): domain Bacteria; phylum Bacillota; class Clostridia; order Lachnospirales; family Bianqueaceae; genus Faecimorpha. Next base: position 3,686 of record CABUPM010000097.1, read on the forward strand.
CACCGATGATATCGACCATTTGGGGAACCGTCGTATCCGCTGCGTCGGCGAACTTTTGCAGAATCAGTTCAGAATCGGACTGGCCCGTATGGAGCGTGTTGTACGTGAGCGTATGACCACGCAGGATCCGGACGGCGTTACACCGCAGTCCCTGATCAATATCCGGCCGGTAACGGCAGCGGTCAAGGAGTTCTTCGGCAGTTCTCAGCTGTCGCAGTTTATGGATCAGAACAACCCGCTGGCAGAGCTGACCCATAAGAGACGTTTGTCCGCACTGGGCCCCGGCGGTCTGTCCCGTGACCGCGCAGGATTCGAAGTGCGTGACGTACATTACTCCCATTATGGAAGAATGTGCCCGGTTGAGACGCCTGAAGGCCCGAACATCGGTCTGATCAACTCTCTGGCATCGTATGCGAGAATCAATGTTTACGGCTTTATCGAGGCTCCGTACCGCAAGGTGGACAAGAGCGGCGATGTTCCGGTCGTAACCAATGAAGTTGTGTATATGACTGCCGACGAAGAAGAGAACTACCGTGTAGCCCAGGCGAATGAGAAGCTGGATGCAGAGGGACATTTTGTAAATAAGCGTGTTACCGGCCGTTTCCGTGATGATAACATGGCGATGGACGCACACGAGATCGATTATATGGACGTATCGCCCAAGCAGGTATTTTCTGTGGCGACATCGCTGGTTCCGTTCCTGCAGAACGACGACCCGACCCGTGCGCTGATGGGTTCCAACATGCAGCGTCAGGCAGTGCCGCTGATGACGACAGATTCTCCTGTTGTCGGAACAGGCATGGAGCATAAGGCCGCGATCGACTCCGGCGTATGCGTACTGGCCAAGGAGGCCGGCGAGGTGATCTTTGTTTCTGCGGATAAGATCATCATCCGCGGCGATGTGTCCGGTCAGAGCCAGACCTATAAGCTGGGCAAGTTCCAGCGCAACAACCAGGGAACCTGCTTTAACCAGAAGCCCCGTGTCGATAAGGGACAGCATGTAGAAGCGGGACAGCCGATTGCGGATGGACCGTCCGTATACGAAGGCGAGCTGGCGCTGGGCCAGAATCCTCTGATCGGCTTTATGACCTGGGAAGGTTATAACTACGAGGACGCTGTTTTGCTGAGTGAGCGTCTGGTAGCGGAAGATGTATATACGTCTCTGCATATTGAAGAGTATGAGACAGAAGCGCGGGATACCAAGCTCGGCCCGGAAGAGATTACAGCCGATATTCCCAATGTGGGCGATGAAGCGCTGAAGGATCTGGATGACCGCGGTATCATTCGTATTGGAGCGGAAGTTCATGCCGGTGATATTCTGGTTGGTAAGGTTACGCCGAAGGGCGAGACTGAGCTTACGGCTGAGGAGCGTCTGCTGCGTGCGATCTTTGGTGAGAAGGCGCGTGAAGTCAGAGATACCTCTCTGAGAGTTCCTCACGGGGAAGAGGGCATCATTGTAGATGTCAAGATCTTCACCAGAGACAACTGCGATGAGATGTCACCCGGTGTAAATCAGGTTGTCCGCGTTTATATCGCACATAAGAGAAAGATCTCCGTCGGAGATAAGATGGCTGGACGTCATGGTAACAAGGGTGTTGTCAGCCGGATTCTTCCGGTTGAGGACATGCCGTTCCTGCCGAATGGTCGTCCGCTGGATATTGTTTTGAACCCGCTGGGCGTACCGTCCCGAATGAATATCGGTCAGGTTCTGGAGATCCATCTGGGCCTGGCGGCAAGAGCTCTGGGCTTGAAGGTTGCGACGCCGATCTTTGACGGCGCGACGCATGCGGATGTTATGGACACGCTGGAGATGGCCAACGATTACATCAATCATCCGTGGGAAGACTTTAAGGTCAAGTATGAAAAGGCGTTGGATCCGGAGATTATGCAGTATCTGGAAGACAATCTGGATCATCGCGCGGAGTGGAGTGGCGTACCGATCTCTCGTGACGGTAAGGTGCCGCTGCGTGACGGACGTACCGGAGAGTACTTCGATAATTATGTTACCATTGGATTCATGTATTATCTGAAGCTCCATCATTTGGTAGACGATAAGATCCATGCACGTTCTACCGGACCGTACGCCCTGGTAACGCAGCCGCCTCTGGGCGTAAAGCGCAGTTCGGCGGACAGCGTTTCGGTGAGATGGAGGTTTGGGCCCTGGAGGCTTACGGTGCGGCTTATACGCTGCAGGAGATCCTGACAGTTAAGTCCGATGATATTGTAGGACGTGTCAAGACCTATGAAGCCATTGTCAAGGGCGAGAATATTCCTGAGCCTGGTGTGCCGGAATCCTTCAAGGTACTGCTGAAGGAGCTGCAGAGTCTGGGACTCGATATACGGGTACTGACAGAGGATCTTCAGGAAGTCGAGATCAAAGAAGACGTAGATGACGACAACGTACCGTTGGATGTCAATATGGAAGGCCGTGAGGATGATCCGCAGCAGTTTGGCGGACAGCCCAAGAACAACGACAACGTGCCCGATGACGTCAATCTGGATCTGGACAGCGATTTTGACGATATTGGTCTGGATGACCTTGATTTCGGCGACGCGGGCTTTATGGTCGGCGACGTGGAAGAATTGGACAATTTGAATCTGGATGAATAATGAGAAAGGGGTGCGCTTGATGGCGGCTAACACCAACGAAAAACAACAAATTCAGTTTGACGCGATTAAAATTGGTCTGGCCTCCCCGGAGAAGATCCGGGAGTGGTCCCACGGCGAAGTCAAGAAGCCGGAGACGATCAATTACAGAACGCTGAAGCCCGAGCGAGACGGTCTGTATTGCGAGCGGATTTTCGGACCCAGTAAGGACTGGGAGTGCCATTGCGGTAAGTACAAGAGGATCCGTTATAAGGGCGTTATCTGTGACCGTTGCGGCGTTGAAGTAACCAAGGCGAAGGTGCGTCGTGAACGTATGGGACACATTGAGCTGGCAGCGCCGGTCTCTCACATCTGGTATTTCAAGGGAATCCCGAGCCGTATGGGATTGATTCTGGACATTCCGCCCAGAACCCTGGAGAAGATTCTGTATTTTGCGGCATATATCGTATTGGACGCGGGCAATTCCACACTGCAGTATAAGCAGCTTCTGACGGAGTCTGAGTATCGTCAGGAGAAGTCCCGCGAGGGAGTGCATTTCCGTGCAGCGATGGGCGCTGAAGCCATTCAGGAGCTGTTGGCGGCCATCGATCTGGAAAAGGAGATGAAGGAGCTCTCAGAAGAGCTGGTAGGAGCATCCGGTCAGAAGAGAATCCGAATTCTGAAGCGTTTGGAAGTTGTGGAGTCCTTCTACAAGTCCGGTAATCGTCCGGAGTGGATGATTCTGGATGTTGTACCGGTCATTCCTCCGGATCTGCGCCCGATGGTTCAGCTGGACGGCGGAAGATTCGCGACCTCCGATCTGAATGATCTGTACCGCCGCGTAATTAATAGAAATAACCGTCTGAAGAGACTGCTGCAGCTGAAGGCGCCGGACATCATCGTCCGCAATGAAAAGCGTATGCTGCAGGAAGCGGTAGACGCGCTGATCGATAATGGCCGTCGCGGCCGCTCCGTAACAGGCCCCGGCAATCGCGCGCTGAAGTCTCTGTCCGATATGCTTCGCGGTAAGCAGGGACGTTTCCGTCAGAACCTGCTGGGTAAGCGTGTTGACTATTCCGGCCGTTCTGTTATCGTCGTGGGTCCGTCTCTGAAGATTTTCCAGTGCGGTCTGCCCAAAGAGATGGCGATCGAGCTGTTTAAGCCTTTTGTAATGAAGAAGCTGGTGGAGAAGGATCTGGCGCATAACATCAAGTCTGCAAAGCGTATGGTTGAGCGTCTGCAGCCGGAGGTATGGGATGTGCTGGAGAATGTCATCCATGAGCATCCGGTTATGCTGAACCGTGCTCCTACACTGCACCGTCTCGGTATTCAGG
>CABUPM010000098.1 GCA_902493345.1 uncultured Eubacteriales bacterium
CAAGGATCCGGCGTATTTTCAGAGGTTTGTCCGAGTATTGCAGGATGGTTTTGCTTCTGCAGAAACCGCGGGAAATATTCTGGTCATCAAGACGGTGATCGGAATGGCAATGGCGGTAGCGACAGCACTGGATAATCTGGAGCTCTCGGAGATCGTAGGCTGTATCGCCGGAGACGACACAATCTTCGCGGCAGCGCGTACGCCGGAGGATTCGGTACGGCTTCAGGAGAAGATCCGGCGGATTGTTGAAAATGGCCTGGAGTAAGGCAGGGGGAAGAATATGCTGACGCATCTGCGGGTAAAAAACATCGCGCTGATCGATGATATCGCGTTGGATCTGGATGAAGGACTGAATATTTTAACTGGTGAAACGGGTGCCGGTAAGAGTATCATTATGGGCGCCGTCAATCTGGCGCTGGGAGCCAGAGTTTCCAAGGAGCTATTGGGCGACAGGGAAAAGCCGGCACAGGTGGACTTGGTATTTGATGTGACAGGTACAAGCGTGGAAAAGCATCTGATAGAGATGGGACTCCTGAAGCCGGAAGATGGGGGAGAGGTCCTCTTATCCCGGCGGATCGCGCCGAACGGACGTGCCGTCAATCGGCTGAACGAAGAGATTGTGACGGCCTCCGCCCTGCAGAAGGCAGCAACGCTTTTGATTGATGTTCACGGACAGCATGAACACCAATCGCTGCTCGACGCCAGTCGCCATATTGATCTGCTGGACCGCTTTGATGAGCGGACGGTGGCATTGAAGGGGCAGCTGCGAGGCCTTCTGGAGCAGTATCACGCCAAGGAGGCGGAGTACCAGGAGTGGAGCCAGCAGGCAGGCGATAAGGAGAGGATTCTCGCGCTGATGCAGTACGAGGCGCAGGAGATCGACGAAGCGGAGATTCAGGACGGAGAAGAAGAGGAACTGATCGCGTCGGTTCGTCTGGCACAGTCCGCTGTCCATATTCAGGAAGCTTGTCTGGCAGCGTATGGAGCCCTCAGAGGCGAAGGGGACTACGGCGAAGGCGGTGTGGATGCTTTGAACCGGGCTCTGTCGGAGCTGCAGGATATCGAAGGACTGGACGAGGAAAAACTCTCGCCGATTCTTTCTTCTCTGGCGGACGCCGCCGCGATTGCGGAGGACGCGGCTTCAGAGATCAAGCGGTATGGAGAGGATGCGCAAACGGATCCGGAGGCGCTGGAGGAGATGCGGGAGCGTCTGGAGCTGATCCGACGGCTTAAGGGAAAGTACGGCGGAAGCATTGAAAAGATCCGGCAGTATCGGGAAGAATTGGAAGGATCCATCCGCAAGATTGAGAACATCAATGAGACGCTGGAAGGGCTAAAGAAGGATATTGAGCGTTTGCAGGGACAGCTGCAGAAGACGGCAGATCAACTGAGCGTACTTCGAAAGAAAGCGGCGCAAACGATCGCAGGAGAGATTACAGCCCTGTTGAAGACGCTGCAGTTCCAGGATCCGGAGTTTTCAGTAGAGATCACAGCTAGAGATACAGTCGGGGCAAAGGGAAAGGATCAGGTGCAGTTTATGATTCGCACCAATGTAGGCGAAGCCCTGCGTCCGCTGAATAAAATCGCTTCCGGCGGTGAGATCTCGCGGATTATGCTGGCGATCAAGACGGTGCTCGCGCAGCGGGACGAGATTCCGACATTGATTTTTGATGAGATTGATACAGGAATCAGCGGAAGAACGGCACAGAGTGTCGCGGAAAAGCTGGCGCTGATCTCCCGTTTTCATCAGATTATCTGTATCACGCATTTGCCGCAGATTGCGGCCATGGCAGATCATCATCTGCGTATTGAAAAGAACGTATATGACGGACATGCCCGTACAGAGGTCGCGCAATTGGATCCGGAAGAATCCGCAGAGGAGCTGGCTCGAATGTTGGGTGGCACGCAGATGACAGAGACAGCCAGACAAAACGCGTTTGAAATGAAAAAATTGGCGGCTGAATGGAAAAAGCATAATTAAAGCAGCAAAGTGACACAATAGACAAAGGAATCCACTTATAAAGGAGTGAGAGCTTTGTCAAGTCATAAGCAGCACGGCCTGAACTCTCCGGGAGAACCGGAGAAGAAAGCAAGATGGTGGAAGTATATGCAAATCGCGATTCCGATCCTCTTGCTTTTTTTATATGCGTTTCTATATTGGAGCATTCCGGATGAGATTCGTCTCCTATCCGGTCAGAATACATCTCTGTCGTACGCATGGTATTGCAGTCTCGAAATCAAAGAAACACAGGCCATTCAGGTGGCATCCTCGGATGTTTCCCCCAATCCGCAGATTTATTTGACCGGCAGGTCGGAGGAACGTGCCGGGACAGAAGCGGTCGTATCGCTGTTTGGGGTCCTTCCCTTAAAAAAGGTGAGGGTAGAGATCTGGCCGCAGATGGATCTGATCCCTATGGGAACGGCGGTGGGGATCGATATTCGAACCGACGGCATTCTGGTTCTGGGACTGGGAGAGGTGACGGAAGCGGATGGAACACATAAGAGTCCGGCCAAAGGCGTGCTGTATTCCGGCGACAGAATCTATAAGATCGATGGAGAAAGGATCCGTGGGAAACAGGAGATGATGGAAAGGATCGCAGCCTGCCAGGGACGTAGCCTCCTTCTGGATATCGAGCGCGGGGGAAATGAGATGCAGGTGACAGTACAGCCGGTACGCGGCGCGGATGGAAGCTATAAAATCGGTCTGTGGATTCGTGATAGGGCGCAGGGGATTGGGACATTGACTTATGTGGATCCGGAGTCAGGGCAATTTGGGGCAGTAGGACACGGGATGATGGACGTAGATCTGAAAGAACTTTTGCCTGTTGGAGAAGGGACGATCTGCCGGGCGGTGATCAGCCGCGTGAAAAAAGGCGATGTCGGGGAACCGGGTGAGATTGTGGCAAGCTTAAGCCGAAACACGCTCGGAAGCGTAGAGAAGAATACGGAATGCGGTCTTTTCGGTACTTATACCGGAGAATGCAGTACAGCGTCCATACCGGTTGCATTCCGGGATCAGGTGTCGGATGGGGACGTGAAGATTTTGTGTACGTTGGAAGGAATGGAGCCAAGATGGTATGATGCGAGGATTCAGCGGGTTTCGATGATCGCTTCTCAAAATATCGGATTTACGGTAGAGATCACAGATCCTGCACTGGTAGAGAAGACTGGCGGGATCATTCAGGGGATGAGCGGAAGCCCAATCATGCAGAACGGGTGCCTGATCGGGGCTGTAACCCATGTGCTAGTGCAAGATCCCGGAAAAGGGTATGGAATCTATATTGAGGATATGCTCAGTCAGCATCTGGACAACAAGGCGGCGTGAAAAAAAGACTGTAGAATCCGCGGATTTTACAGTCTTTTTTACTGCGGGGATTCGACGGCAGAAACAGAACATCTTTTTAAAACAAAAAGCAGAATGCATAAAATCTAATATTTTACAAATATGTTAAATTATGTAAAACAACGAAATGAAAATAAATGAATCAGACTTCTTGCTCTCTGGAAGAAAATGGTATATACTGGAAATACAAAATCGATCAGGGAGGGTCAGAAAGTGAGTAAATTATCAGTTTTGGTCGCAGATGATAACCAGGAGTTCAGAGGAATCCTGAAAGAATATATCAACCGGCAGGAAGATATGGAGACCATGGCAGAGGCATCGAACGGAGAGGAGACTTTGGAAAAGATCCATACCCTTCATCCGGATATTGTCCTTTTGGATATGATCATGCCGAGAGTGGATGGATTGGGAGTTTTGGAAGGGCTTCGGGACAATCCGCCGGAGAAGATGCCTCTGACGATTATGATTTCCGCGGTTGGGCAGGATCGGATTACAGAAAAGGCGTTTGAGCTGGGAGCAACGTATTATATGACAAAACCGTTTGAGTTGGCATCCTTGACCAATCGGATCCGTCAGCTCTATGGGGATACGATTCCGGAATGTAACAGAATTTCTACATCGCCTGCCACTTTTTATCGTCGGAAGGATTCTCGGAGAGCGGATGTGGAGACAGAGGTTACGAATATGATCCATGAGATTGGGGTTCCTGCGCATATTAAGGGATATCAGTATCTGAGAGATGCCATCATCATGGCCTTGGAGGATATGGATATTCTGAATGCGATTACCAAGCAGCTGTATCCGGCAATCGCTAAAAAATACGATACAACGCCCAGCCGTGTCGAGAGAGCAATCCGCCATGCCATTGAAGTTGCTTGGAGCCGTGGCAAGATGGACACAATCGATCGCCTGTTTGGCTACACGATCAATAACGGCAAGGGAAAACCGACCAATTCGGAATTTGTCGCACTCATTGCGGATCGGCTGCGTCTGGAACTCAAGGCAGGATAAGGCTTTTCTTTTTTTCGTGACTGTGTTATAATAAAGAAAGCTTATGATTGCGGGAGGGACGGCCATGGACACATCTTTGTTTGAAGATCAGAGAGTCGAAAAAAGAAATGAAGAGCAGGGACAGAATCAGTATTCGCCCTATTGTGATTTTATCTATTATTCTTCTTCCAGAGATCCCGAGCTTCGTTTGGCAATGAAGGTTATTAAACCAGCGCGTCCGGGGTATATCCTGGCAATGACGCATGGCTGGCATATGTCCGTGGAACCCTTTGAATATATGGAGAAGCCGAGAGAGGATCAGCCGTTTTTGATCATTCAGGTGGATATGCGCGGTAGAGCTTTTTCCACGGGGCAGCCGGATTGTAACGGCTATGAACTGTGGGATGTTATAGATGCGGTCCAATATGCGCGCCGCATGTATGCGGAATATACTCTGGATCCGGAGATTGTCTATTTTGAAGCAGGCAGCGGCGGGGGAGGAAACGCATACGCGATTGCGGGAAAGTTTCCGGACTTTTTTACAGCGGTCAATGCGCTGTATGGGATTTCAGACTATGCGTTGTGGTATGAAAAGGATACTGTGGGAGAATTCCGGGATGAGATGGACATATGGATTGGCTGTAGCCCGGAGGAGAATCCAATGGCCTATGCGGCAAGAAGCGGCATTACAACCGTAGAAAACCTCATGGTGCCGCTGTATATAGCCCATGGGGAGACAGATATACGAGTTCCCTCAGAGCATGCGGTACGTTATCTGGAGAAGGCACAGGAGCTTGGAAAAGATTCGTTGATCGAATACTACGAGCTAAAGGGTGTTGGAACCCGTTCGCATCTGGGGAATATTACACCGAACCAACGTACGGAGATGGAGCGCCGGGCCAGAGCCAACCTGATGGAACATACGATGCCGCCTGTTTTGCCCAGAAAGGGAAAACTGATGGTGGCGGGGTACCTTGTTACCAAGGAGTTTTCTGTAGTGCTGGATTCCGTGGATAAGACGGCAGAGTTGGAGTATGATCTGGAGACAGAAAAATTTCAACTGAAGTGTCCGGTTCCGTCTGGGTACACACTGGAACGCTTTCGAAATATGTCAAAAAAAGTATGATTTTTTTCATAAAAGGCTTGCATATTTCAGGAAGTTGAGGTATAATATATTCACATCCTGGGGTGTACGATAGCTTGTATATTTGAACCTACACCTTGAGATTGGGAGTTCTAATGCTAGCCTACAATGCCGGGCCCCAAGCTAATTCCTGTTATGCAGGCAGGGGATGGCAGCGTAGATACTGCGAACACCCACCTAGCATTTGCTAGGGATCAAATTTCAGGCGTCGGCATTCTGGGCAGGGGATGCTTGCATCCCCTGTTTACATAGTCCCCTATGGATCAGGGCGAGTGGCTCAGTTGGGAGAGCGCCGCGTTCGCATCGCGGAGGTCGAGGGTTCGAATCCCTTCTCGTCCATGGAGAGCTTTCTCTTTTGTTCAGGCAGAAGGGAAGGTTCTTTTTTTATCCCAAAGCAGAAATCAAAATGGAAATAGGTGAATTGTCTATGAGTCAAATAAGAGAAATTCTGCATGAAAAAAGAGGAGTAACAGAAAAGCATATCCAGCAGCTTCAGCAGGAGGGGAAACAGGGGGTTCGCTATACCGCTATGATGCCAGATATTCCATTTTTGATATTAGGACTGTTCAGTGATATTGGTTGGATCATACATCTTATAGCAGGGATTCTGTACTTTTGCGGAAACGGGTTTCACCATGTGCTGGACTATATAGCGCTCATTGCACTGGCTGCCGTTATATCCGGCGTTGTTTACATTATCTATCTGAACAAAATACACGAAAAGGAAATCGCTACAAGACGTCAAAAGAATTTCAGCTTTGGTATGATTGTCTATGCGGGACTTGCGGGGGCCATGATTGGAATACTTCAGATCGTGACATACGCAGGCGTTTCATCAGAGCTTGTATGGATCGTGATTGGCGGTTTTTTGAACTTTGCCGCTGGACTAACGATTTTTCTATCTTTCAAAAAAGGAATTTATTACGGAGTAAAATAACAACGGGCTGGGAGAAAATCTCTCAGCCCGTTCCTGTTGATTATTTTTGCAGCTTCCGCTGGATGAGTTTTTGAATCTCAACGATCGGGATAATGGAAAATGCCAATCCCAAGGAGACAAGATACTCGACCAGGGAAATATGCGCGAATCCGAAAGCGGAAGCGAAAAAGGGAATGTAGATCACGGCGGTGGAGCAGAGAAGGGAGAGCAGCATAGCGCCCCACAGGAAAAGATTCTGCGCCTTGATGGAAAAGATGGAGTGGCGGAGAGAACGCATATTAAAAGAATGAAAAATCTCCGTCATCGATAAGGTCAGAAAAGCCATGGTCATGCCGTCGGCACTGTCTGTAAATTCCCATATGCCGTTTTCCATATAGTGCCCCACGCAGTACGCTGTTAAGGTGATGAGGGTGACAAGGATTCCCTGAATCGCGATATTCCATCCCAGTCCATCAGCAAAGATTCCTTTGCGGGAATCACGAGGCGGCCGGTTCATAATGTCGGCTTCACTTTTTTCAACGCCCAGCGCCAGAGCCGGGAAGCAGTCGGTAATCAGGTTGATCCATAATAGATGTACAGGCTGCAGGATGGTGAAACCCAGCAGGGTCGCGGTGAAGATGGCCAGTACCTCGGAGAGGTTGGAGGCCAGCAGGAACTGAATCGCCTTACAGATGTTGTCGTAGATTCGACGGCCTTCGCCTACAGCAGAGACGATGGTCGCGAAATTATCGTCAGCCAGAACCATATCGGCAACATTTTTGGTGACATCGGTTCCGGTAATTCCCATGCCGATACCAATATCGGCATTCTTTATGGATGGTGCGTCATTGACGCCGTCTCCGGTCATGGCAGTGATCTTGCCGCGGGCCTTCCATGCCTTGACGATTCGCACCTTATGTTCCGGCTGTACCCGGGCATATACAGAGTACTGATCGATCCGCTCAGCCAGTTCTTCATCGCTCAGATCATCTAGCATAGAGCCTGTGATGGCCTGTTCAGGACGAGTGAGGATCCCCAGTTCCTTGGCGATGGCTACGGCCGTATCCCGGTGATCTCCAGTGATCATGATCGGACGGATTCCAGCCTGCTGGCATTCTTGGATGGCCGGAAGGAC
>CABUPM010000099.1 GCA_902493345.1 uncultured Eubacteriales bacterium
ACTTAAACATGACCAGATATATCAGGGGCAGGGCGATTACAAAATACAGCTGCCAGTGCCTGCGGATGTTCTTCCACATGATGGCCCCCTTCGTCTTCCGAATCGGCTTTTCTTTCTTTACCGCCATTAAATTCGTTTTCTCCTTTCCGCTCTCAGAGCAATAAATTGATGCCTTTACTATACTCTGAAGCCTTCTATCAGACAAGACACACTTCTGCGGAATGCCATTCCTTTTCCGGTATCTAAGACGTACATTTTAGAAGGAACCGTACATATCAAAGGATTTACTTACATAAAGAAAAAGCAGGACGCATAAGCATCCTGCTAAACACTGACCAACCTGTCAGTCCTCTTTCTTATATTGTGAGAAAAAGCCTTCGATTGCACTCCATTCGGCGGATATGGTGCCCTGTACCATCCGTTCACTTCCTCCGCCGCGTGCGTGAAATTGTTCGCGGAGCTTTTGTCCAAGGGGGCGCACATCCTGCGTATGCGATATCAGAATATACCTTCCGTTCTTACCAAACAGAGCGGTGATTCCCTGGTTCCGCTCGGCCAGAAGATTGGCCAGGAATCGAAGATCCTCTCCATCATATTCGACCGACATCCACAAAAGGCGCTGCGTCTTCGGAACATCTTCCGCCAGCTTCTTCAATAGCTCCTGTGTCAGCCGGACCTTCTCCGCATTCAGTTCTTCCTGTTTCTTCAGAAGCTTTTCTACGGCACTCTGTACGTTTTCCTGCTGCACGGAAAAGAGCACGCCCAGCTGTTCAATCTGGTCCTGTACCATGAACGCCTGTTCCAAGGCCCGTTCTCCGCACAGCATAGAGATTCGGACACCGCCCTTGTAAGTCTGCATCCCCAGAAGACGAATCGTTCCGATCTCGCCAGTATTCTTTACATGGGGCGCACAGCAGGCACAGCGGTCCAATCCTGGGATCTCAACGATCCGCACATTCTCGGTAAGTTCCAGCTTGCTGCGGTATTCCAGGTGCTGTAATTCTTCTGTACCCGGGAAATATGCCCGAATCGGTACATTTTTCCATACAGCCTCATTGGCCTCACGTTCGATCCTCCGCAGTTCTTCTCTGGAAATTACGCCGTTAATATCGAGAGTGATCCGGTCGCTTCCCATGTGAAATCCTACATTATCGTAACCATAATGGCTATGAATCAGTCCGGAAACGATATGCTCTCCGGAATGGTTCTGCATCAGAGAAAATCTTCGTTTCCAATCGATCTCACACAGAACTTCCGTACCGGATTCCAATGGATCGCTTGTTTTATGGTAGATCACGCCATGCTTTTCCTGTACATCAAGAACGCCAATTCCGCTGATTTTTCCAAGATCGCAGGGCTGACCTCCGCCCTCCGGGAAAAAGACGGTTTGATCCAGCACGACCGCATACCCGCCGGATACCGGAGAACACTCCAGAACCCTGGCATGGCAGGTAGACAGGTGGCTGTCCTCATAATACAGCTTTACGGTGGGCTCAGTCTGCATACAATAATACGGGCCTGCAGGGCGCGCCCTCCGAACCGCCCAGCTTCAGCGGCTGCGCGCAGAGAAATCCCTTTCCATCCGGAGCATTCGTCAGATCCACGCCTTCCAGCATTACGACGCCATGTCCCAGAAGCTCACGATGTACATCAGCGTCTCCCATCTTCTGTGTCTCTGTCGCTACAAGACGAATCCCCTTGCCGGTCAGCACCTTCGCCTGCTCCAGCGTAACCGCTTCCGGTCCGCGGATCAGAAGACGTTCGCACCCTTCCGGAATTCTCTCTTCCCAGCCCTCGCCACCGGGAATCACATACGCATCGCCGATGCAGTCCTGCAGATCCATCTGTTCTACCGTCCGTCCATCCGCGATAAAGTGTGCCGGAGCATCTTCATGTGTTCCATTGTGGGCACACATCCAGAAGCGGGTCAGGTTGCATACCGCTCCCTTAGACATCTCCTTAAGGCGCTCATAACCCGGTGTCGGATCTCCCGGGTACACATGTCCTGAAAAAACTTCCTGCGCAATGTCAATGATTTTCATAGTGCCGCTTCCTTTCTCATTACTTCTCTTGCATAACTCGTAAATGCTGGTTCTCCCCGTTCAATATGATAGCTTGCGTCCACGGTATCTTCATGAACCACCGCTTTTGCCACAAGACTGGAGATCCGGCTGCCGCCAAGCTCCTGATTCATTGCCTCTGCCCGGCTGGCCAAATCATACAGATGTGTCACCCAGATCCCCTTATATCCGTTTACCTTGCAGGCCGATAGCACAACACGGCTCAGATACAGGTTCTCCATAGGCGAGGTTCCGGTAATCGGTTCGTTGCATAGCAGCAGACTCTGAGGGGTAGCTTCTTCCATCCCACGCCGGACAGTCTTCAGCTCCTGTCCGAGTTTTCCATGCTGTAAAGCTGTATTCTCTTCATGAGAAAATACCGTTACAATCTTATCGACCGGACTGATGGCCGTCTGGCTCGCCGGAACCGGCCACCCCAACTGAAACAGCAGCTGAACAGCGCCTACTGTCCGCAAAAACGTTGTCTTACCGCCCTGATTGATTCCTGTCAGAAGGAAGATCTCTCCGCCCTCCGCAAAATCTACATCATTGGGGACGGGTTTTCCTGTCTTTTTCAGGAGAGCAAGTACGGGATTGACCATACCCACAGCCCGGAATCCGCGGTGCTCCATCGGGAGAATCTGAGGCAGACACAGGGAGACACCGGCCTGGGTCATCCTGGCGCAGTACTCCATCGCTCCCAGATAAAAGATCAGATCCTGATACAAGCCATCCAGCTCCAGGGTCATTCGGGAGAGAATCTGATAAAATCTTCTTTGATTGAATTTAAGCTCCCCCTCCAACAGCTCTTCCGTCGGGGTCTCCATATCCTTCAGTCCGGCAAGCTCCCAGGGATGTTCCGGATGTACCATATCCCGCTTGAACTGCAGCAGACCGCCTCTTCCATATTTTTGCTTGTGGATGGCCAGAATCGAAGCCGAATGGATGTGCAGCTCATCATCCAGATGAAACTCTACGCAGACACTGCCCATCCGTTCCAGTCCGCTGGTTCTCTTAGCCCATTCCGCTGTAAAATTCGGAGAGAAGTTCTCCCGCAGCTTGTCCTGCAATACGCCGCACAAACGCACAAGTCCCTGCGATACCACACGCTTGTCATCAATTGCCTTCTGCAGTGCTTCCTGCATGGAAGAGATCTGGATATAAGCCTCCTGCATAATTCCGAACTCTCGAAACGCTTCCGGACCATATTCGCCTTCCATATGCAGATCCTTATAGCGACTGACCATCTGAATGCAGGCACACAAAGCCTGCATCTTCTCAATCAGCTCCGGATTGACCGCCAATTCCCGTAGCACATCCCGACGATAGATGATATCCTGCTCGCTTACTGTCAGATAATTCTTCCAAGTAAATGGCTGTCCTGCTGTATGTCTGGAAAAAACCTCATGCATAAAATCCGTAAGCATCAGATCGTCCAGTGCTTCTTCAGAGACGACAGCCCTTCTGGATTCATTTTCCATTTCCGTGAGAAATCCCATGCTGTGCCTCCTCTCTCGTATACATCGTACGGCTGCTTTCCTTTTCACAGAATTCCGCCGCCTGCCTAAGTCCATTCGAGTCGCCTACCAGGTCCTCCAGCGTGATTCCAAAAGCCTCGGCGGTTTGTCTCGCATAGCTGTTGCCCAGAGGCTCGCTCTCCCGCAGACGATAGCTGTAGATCATTCCTTCTTTTTCTTGATATCTCGCTTCGGTCACGAGACTGACGAGCCTCGGCTGCAGCGAATCCGGCAAGGTAGATCTCAGTAGGAAATAAACGTCGTACAGATGGGTTACCATCATGCAGGATACCCGCTTCTCCAAGAATTTTTCTACCAGATCTCCACAAATGGAGATGGCCTCCACCGGATTGGTGCTGGTAAGCGGTTCGTTGATGAGTGCCAGATCTTCTGACTCCACCTGTTCCAGCATATCCGCAAGGATTTTGATCTCCACTCCCATACGTGACGCCGTCATAGCACGATCTTCACCCGCGGAAAAGAGGGTAAAGATCCGTTTTACCGGTCGGAACTCCACAGCTGTACCGGGAACCGCGAATCCCAACTGCGCAAGCAGCAGTGTCTGTCCGATTGTCTTCAGATACGACGTCTTGCCGGAATGATTGGCGCCGGTTACGATAACGGATCCGCCGTCCAGGAGCGCCGCCGGATTGCCTTCCACCTGTCCTGAAGCCAGTACCAGCTCCGGATAAAAGAGCTCCTGCGCATGGAGAAGTCCTTCTCCAACCTTGGGTATGCAGACGGTGCATCCGCGCTTTTCAAACGCTTCGGCAGTCCGTAGTCCCTCTGCATAGAACGCGAATTCCTCACTCAAGGCGCTCAATGCTTCCGCTTGCGGAGCCTCCAGCTTCTTCCAGAGTTCCAGTGCTTTGGTAACCTTGCCCTTCCATTGCTTT
This sequence comes from uncultured Eubacteriales bacterium, assembly GCA_902493345.1. Classification (GTDB taxonomy): domain Bacteria; phylum Bacillota; class Clostridia; order Lachnospirales; family Bianqueaceae; genus Faecimorpha. The sequence goes on from CABUPM010000099.1 coordinate 4,474, forward strand.
TCCAATTGACGGGACAGATACTCTTCAAAATGCGTACCATAGGCCTCTCTTGTATAGGACATTCTTGGGAAGAGGCTCCTGGTCTCACTCTGGCCGAATCCGGTTCCGATCAGCGGACTCTCCGTCTGTTCCTGCGAGGTTTCTTCCAGGACGCCCATTTCCAACGGCCTGGCGTCTTCCTGCGTATTGATACCTACTCGCATCCGATGCGGAAAAACGATCATCTCATGGTACTGCTTCAATGCTTTACAACAGGACTGATACATCGCAAGTCCGCGGATCTCCTGTATCCACGCCGTTAAGCGCTGCATCCTCGTCGATGAGAATCCGCGCGATCCGATTTCATAGATCTTTTCAACGGCTCGGATATAGATCTCCATCCGTCGTCCTGTGTATAGCAGAAGATGCAGACGGTCTCCCGCCTGCTCCAATTTCCGTGCCTCCTCCGTCAGCGCAGCGAGGTCCCGACTCAGATCCACCAACTCCGACAGAGAGCTTTTCTCGCGAAATTCCTGCAACAGAAGGGAACGGGCTGTAATCTCCTCCCCGTCCCAGCATAGATATTGATGCAGAAAAACAATCGCTCTATGTGCGTCCATGGCCGGATCAATACGGTTCAGTAGACGTTCCATATCCAAATCGTGCAGCGCCTGCTCCTTTTCCGGCATTGTTCCGGTTTTTTCAATCAGCATTACTCTATAACCCCCTCAGAACTTTCTTCCGCTGCCGGCGGGTCTTCTGTCTCCGGATCATACAGATGCCCGTAGCTCTCTCCGTCCCACCATGGAAGATACTCTGTCAAATATGAATAATAATTGTTATCCAGGACCGCGGCAGAGATCGTAAACTTATCATTGACTTTTGCAATTCGTTCATCTACATAGCTCTGCGGATATTCCTGGTCAAAGAATTTTACCTCGCCTGTCTCGGAATTATACAGCACCTTTTCTGTAAAGAAGCTGTAATTATTCATGATTACCATTCCCTCCGCGTCGGACAGAATATCGCTGCCCATGCAAAGTCTGGAATCAAACGGCAGATTGAAGAGATTGGCCAAGGTCGGCATAACATCCAGATTGCATCCCAGCTTGTCTACATAAACTGTCTCTTCTATTCCCGGACAGTATAGGATAAACTTATTCTTATAGATCTCAAAATCTTCTGTCAGGTCGGATCCATCCAGTTCTGACAATTCCTCTAACGTCAATCCGTACGGATAATGATCCGCTGTCAGAGCGATCACCGTATGATCGGCAACTCCGGCGGCTTCCAGCTGATCCAGCAGGTACTCCATCGCACGGTCCAGCTCCACCTGGCCCGCGAGGTAAGCCCGCGTGGCTTCATCATAAGGCAGATCCTGTACAAGATCCGCCCATTTATCCGCCATAGCATCGCTGCCCGTAAAGTTGTACAGCATGTGCCCGCTGACCGTCAGATAATACGTATGGAATGGCTCATCTCCAATATACTCTGGAATGGTAAATTCCATCATCTGTACATCGGATTCCGGCCAGGTGTAGTCTACATACAGACCGTTGCCATAGCCCTTCCAGATATATCCCATATTGGGATGGGACAGGTCTCTGCCATAATAGTCATAGTTGTGGTCATGATATCCACGGCAGCTATAGCCCAAGCCTGAAAAAAGATTGCCGAAGCCAAACGGCATCTCGATCATCGAAGAGCGATAATAGCTCCAGACATCACTCTTCGGCAAGAGGCTGGTATGCGTCACATATTCTCCGTCACTCGTACTGACAGAAAACAGCGGCGTATAGAAATTATTAAACACAAAACCGCTATTGGCCATCTTATAAAGCGTTGGTGTCCGCTGCTCATCAATGACCCAGCCAGAGAAAGATTCCGCTGTAATCAGAATCAGATTATACCCTTCGAACATTCCTGTATATTCATTGGTATAGGTCGGCTTCTGCTGCGCAAAATACTGATGCATCTGAGCAATCGTCTCATTGGACTCTGACGCGGCCAGCTTTTGAAAATCAATGTCCAGGACATTGGGCTGCGGCACCAATACATTCTTCTCCTCCGCAGATGAAGAGCCTTCCTCCGCTGTTTCCGCATTAGAAGTATCCTCCGCGGAAGAGTCCTCGGCGGAATACCCTGAAAGTCCCAGAGAGCTATGACCTCCACCGAAGAAGAGCCGCTGCGCATCCCGGCGCATCGTAGTCAACACGCCCAGGTTCTTGACACTGAGTTGCAAAATCGGCCGATCATGATAAATGCTATAAGGATCATACATTCCTTTACCTGCCATGCTTAACACAAGCAGGATGACGAAATAGCTGACGACAGCCGCGGCAGCACTGATCAGATTCATCTTCCAGCCGTTCTTTACAAAAACGTACTTGTCTTTTCGGAAGAACCAACAAAAACACGCGATGAGCGGAATCAGAAGGATCAGTATCTTCCACCAGACATGCACCAGACAATCCCAGATCACAGAAGAGAATTCTACTGCGTTGCCTGCTCCGTTTATAATAGAAAAGACCTGCATATAAGTATGGAATATCTCATAATATACCAGCTGCGCATTAAATAACACCTCAATAACGATCATAAGAAGTGTGGTAAGGACTCGGTTCAGGCGTTCCGGTCCCAACCCTGTCAAAAGGGTGAAGAGAAATGCCGCGGGCAGCGCGAACAACGCGCCAAAAAGCATTCCCCAGGTCGCGCTTCCATAGATCAGCAGCTGGAAAACGACTTCCAGATACACCATCATGATTGTAAAAAGTACGACTCTTGATATTGTTTTTTTCTTTTGTTTCATCTATTGCTCTCCTCTTTTGTCCCACTACAGAACTTAATTATTTTAACACACCATACCATTCCTTTCAAGATCAAAGTCAAAATAAAAATCCGGCAGCTGAATCGCTTTCAGCCACCGGATCCTTTTCATTCGTC
>CABUPM010000100.1 GCA_902493345.1 uncultured Eubacteriales bacterium
TCCCGCCACGCGCGCCGATATCCTCTGCCGGGACAGCCGGATGATTATAAACAGTATTTCCACAGACTGAAGGAAATTGGCTATCAGGGACGGATCAGTATTGAGGGCGGAGCCGAGGATGTCGAGGCCGAGGGACGTCTCAGTCTGGCGTATCTGCGCAAACTGTGGGAAGAAGCATAAGTCACGCCGCTCTTGCGGAAAACATTCCAATATAGTATAATAGAATATCATATCATGAAAGGAAGAGTATTATGGCAAAAATAGTATTGGGCCTGGCGCCGACGCGCCGGAGCATCTTCAGCGCGCCGGATGCGGTCAAGTATGCGAACCTGACCAGAGACCGCCTGCGGGAGCTGGGAGTGGAATTTGTAGACATCACAGACATCAATGAAGAAGGACTTCTGTATGATGATAATGACCGGATCAAGGTAGCCGCCAAGTTCAAGGCGGCCGGAGTGGACGGCCTGTTCCTGCCGCATGGAAATTTCGGTACGGAGTATGTTGTCGCACGGCTGGCCAAAGATCTGAATGTGCCAGTACTTCTGTGGGGACCGCGCGATGAGCGCCCGGACGAAAACGGAATCCGTCTGCGTGACAGCCAGTGCGGACTGTTCGCGACCGGAAAGGTGCTGCGCCGTTTCCAGGTGCCGTTTACCTATATGACCAACTGCCGCTTGACGGATCCGCAGTTTGAGCGCGGCGTTAAGGATTTCCTGGCGGTATGTAATGTCGTTAAGGTGTTCCGCAATATCCGGATTCTTCAGATCGGACCGCGTCCGTTTGATTTCTGGTCGACGATGTGCAACGAGGGAGAGCTTCTGGAGAAGTTCAATATCCAGCTGGCGCCGATTCCTCTGCCGGAGCTGACAGAAGCGGTCGAGGCTGCCAAAAAGGAAGGCACCGAGGTCAGCAAGGTCCTTGAATATGTACATTGCAATATGAATGTCAAGATCAAAGAAAACGAGCTGGAGAATGTCGCGGCTCTCAAGGTAGCGATGAAGGCCCTTGCCAAGAAATATGGCTGCAACGCGATCGCGATTCAGTGCTGGAACGCCCTGCAGGGAGAGCTGGGAATTATGCCCTGCGCCGCCAATTCGCTGCTGAACGAAGAGGGAATTCCGGTAGTGTGTGAGACGGATATTCACGGCGCCGTTACTGCCCTGATGGCGGAGGCGGCCGGAATGGACGAAGCCAGAACCTTCTTTGCGGACTGGACCGTACGCCATCCTGACAACGAAAACGGAGAGCTGCTGCAGCACTGCGGCCCCTGGCCGATTTCTGTAGCGAGGGAGAAACCGACCATCGGATATCCTCTGGCATTTAATCATCCGGGCGCGGTGGAAGCTGAGGCCAAGCACGGAGAGATGACGCTGTGCCGTTTTGACGGAGATAACGGTGAGTATTCTCTGCTTTTGGGCAATGCCAAGGGTGTGGACGGCCCCTATACCAAGGGTACATATGTTTGGGTAGAGGTAGAGAACCTGAAGCGTCTGGAGGATAAGATTGTCTGCGGACCTTATATTCATCACTGTGTCGGCATTCACAAGAATGTGGTTCCGGTACTGTATGAAGCATGCAAATATATCGGTGTTAAGCCTGATTTATATGACCCGATCGAAGAAGAAGTCAAGGCTTATCTCCGGGGAGAATGAGGAGAGTTAAATGATGAACCTGAAAGAAAAATCCTACCAGATCCGGCAGGATGTATTGGATATGGTATACCGCGCCAAGGCGGGACATATCGGCGGAGACTACAGCGTATGTGATATTCTGGTAACGCTGTATTATCATGTGATGAATGTGGGGCCGGATAAGGTCAAGGATCCGAACCGGGATCGGTTTATTCTGAGCAAGGGACATTCAGTGGAGTCGCTGTATTGTATTCTGGCGGATAAGGGATATTTTCCCAAGTCGGACCTGGAGACATACTCCCAGTATGGAAGCAAGTATATCGGACATCCCAACAACAAAGTAAATGGTGTGGAGATGAATTCCGGCTCACTGGGACATGGGCTGCCGGTCGCTGTCGGCATGGCTCTGGCAGGACGGATGGATCATGCTCCCTATCGTGTATATACGGTGATGGGAGACGGAGAGCTGGCAGAGGGGTCTGTCTGGGAAGGCGTAATGGCTGCCGGGCATTATAAGCTGGACAATCTGACGGCGGTCGTTGACAGAAACCGCTTGCAGATTTCCGGTTCTACAGAGGACGTGATGCATCATGACAGCCTGGACGAGCGCTTCGGCAGCTTTGGATGGCATGTGATTCACGCGTCCGGTAACGATCCGGATTCTCTGATTCAGGCATTTGACGAGGCAAAAAATACCAAGGGGATGCCGACGATGATCATTGCGGATACCGTCAAGGGCTGCGGTGTTTCCTATATGGAAAATCAGGCAGTATGGCATCATAAGGTGCCGACGGAGGCAGAGTATCTGCAGGCGAAAGAAGAACTGAAGGCAAAGGAGGCGGCAGCTCGTGAATAAGATCGCGAATAAACAGGTGATCTGTGATGTGCTGATGGAACACGCGCAGAAGGATAAGGATGTAATTGTGCTGTGCAGCGATTCCAGGGGATCTTCCTCCATGACTCCCTTTGCGGATCGTTTTCCGGAACAGTTTGTGGAGACGGGAATCGCGGAGCAGAATCTGGTCTCGATCGCGGCCGGACTCGCTTCTTGCGGTAAGAAACCCTATGTGGCTTCTCCTGCCTGCTTCCTTTCGACCAGAAGCATGGAGCAGGGCAAGGTAGACGTAGCCTATTCCCATACCAATGTCAAGCTGGTTGGCGTTTCCGGCGGTGTAAGCTACGGCGCGCTGGGCATGACACATCATTCCGCACAGGATATCGCTACGATGGGCTCCATTCCGGGAATGCGCGTATATCTTCCGAGCGACCGTCATCAGACCAGAAAGCTGATGGAGGCGCTGCTTAAGGATACGGATCCGGCGTATATCCGGACAGGGCGCAATGCTGTAGAAGATGTTTACGAAGAGGACAAAATCCCCTTTGAGATGGACAAGGCGACGATGGTCTGCGATGGTACGGATCTTACGATCATTGCCTGCGGCGAAATGGTTCTGGCGGCCAAGAAGGCGGCAGAGGAGCTGAAGAGCCAGAGCATCAGCGCGCGGGTTCTGGATATGTACTGTGTGAAGCCTCTGGATACAGAGGCTGTCGTTCGCGCGGCTCAGGAGACCAAGGCGATTATTACGATTGAAGAGCATGGCCCGATTGGCGGTTTGGCCGGTCTGGTAGCGCAGGTAGTGACTTCCAGTCATCCGGTGAAAATGGCCATGATGACCTTGCCGGACGCTCCCTGTGTAGCAGGAAAGTCTCAGGAGATCTTTGACCACTACGGATTGAATGCGGCTGGAATCGTGGCGAAGGCCAAGGAGCTGTTGGCATGAAATATATTATAGCTCTGGATCAGAGTACACAGGGGACCAAAGCAATGCTTCTGGATCAGACAGGCAGCCGCCTGCAGCGTGTATCCAGAAGTCATCAGCAGATTATCCTCCCCAATGGATATGTGGAGCATGACCCGGAGGAGATCTATGCCAATGTGATTGCCTGTGTCCGTGAGCTTTTGGAACACAGCGGCGTCAGCGATGAGGAGATTGCCGGTGTCGGAATCAGCAACCAGCGGGAGACCGCGTTGGCATGGAGCCGGACGACGGGCAAAAGCTTCGGCAACGCAGTAGTCTGGCAATGCGGCCGGGGTGAAGCCATCTGCAAGAGGATTGAAGAAGCCGGTCATGCTGAGGAGGTGCGGCAGAAGACAGGACTTCGCCTGTCTCCGTATTTCTCGGCGGCGAAGATCGCGTGGATTCTGGAAAACCGGAAAGATGCCGAAGAAGCGGCCAGTCAGGGAGATTTTCTGTGCGGAACCATGGATAGCTATCTTGTATGGCGTCTAAGCGGAGGAAAAAGTTTTAAGACCGATGTATCCAACGCGTCCAGAACACAGCTGATGAACCTGAAGACGCTGCGGTGGGATGAGGAACTCTGCGGCTGGTACGGGATTCAGGTCCCGATGCTTCCGGAGATCTGTGATTCGGATTCTTTATTCGCGATGACGGATTTTGAAGGGGTGCTCAGCCATCCGGTTCCGATTCACGGCGTGTTGGGGGATTCTCACGCGGCGCTCTTCGGACATGGATGCAGACAGCCCGGACAGATGAAGACGACTTACGGCACAGGATCTTCGATCATGATGAATATCGGAGAGAAGCTGGTATGGAGTGATAAAGGGATTGTTACCTCGCTTGCCTGGAAAATCGCAGGAAAGGCAGAGTATGTATTGGAAGGGAATATCAATTATACAGGAGCCGTCATGACTTGGGCGGTCAAGGATCTGGGGCTTCTGGAATCCGCGGCGGAGGCCGACGCGCTGGCAATGTCCGCGGCGCCCAATGATACAACCTACATCGTTCCGGCCTTTACCGGGTTGGGGGCGCCCTATTGGGATACGGAAGCCAAGGCGATGATCTATGGTATGGGACGTCAGACCGGCCGAGCGGAGCTTGTGCGCGCGGTGGATGAGTGCATCGCGTATCAGGTAGCGGATATCGTCTATCTGATGCAGCAGGAATCCGGATATCCCATTCAGGAGGTACGGGCCGACGGCGGAGCCAGCCGAGGAGAATTCCTGATGCAGTTTCAGAGTGATCTCCTGAATGTTCCGGTCTATGCGGCGGAGAATGAAGAGATCTCCGGAACCGGCGCCGGATTGGCCGCCGGATTTGGCCTGGGATTATATGACGAACGGGTATTTGAAGATCGTCCGTATCGTTCGTACCGCCCGCAGATGACGGAAGAGATGCGCAGCGTCAAGTACAGCGGCTGGAAGGACGCTGTCAAAAGGGTGTTATTAAAATAAAATGAACGAGAAAAAGATACGTTGGATTTTTGGCCTGGCGACTATGTTTTTCTGGGCATCGGAATATTGTCATGTTCCGTTCTTTACACCCTATCTTCGGACGCTGGGACTGAGTGCGACACTGATCGGTTTTCTGGTGGGATGCTACGGGTTCACACAGCTGTGCATCCGTATCCCATTGGGAATCTTTGCGGATATGTCCGGGTGTTACCGCCTGCTGGTACGTGCCGGATGCTTTTTTACGACAGTGTCTTCATTGGGGTTATACATGACGCAGGATATCTTCTGGATGTTTGTATGCCGTGTTCTCGCAGGAGTAGCCGCGTCCACATGGGTAGCGTTTACTGTGATGTTCACGGGATACTTCAAACCGGAAGAAAGCGGCAAGGCGATCGCGCAGATCAATGGCTTTAATAATACGGGAAAGCTTCTGGCGTTCTTCCTGGGCAGTGTTTCCGCGACGGCTTATGGCTATAAGGCGCCGCTTCTTATGAGCTGTATCACAGGATTTGCGGCAATCGCGCTGTCCGTCTTTATTAAGGACAACGATTCCAAGAGAGTACCGCAAAAGCCCAGGGAGCTTTTAACCGTATTCCGGGATATTTCTGTGTTGACGCCGGCGCTGCTCGCGGTGGTTCTGCAGATGCTGATGCAGGGAACGGCGTTTTCCTTTACTTCTGATGTAGCCAGAAGTATCGGAGCGAACGCGGTAGAGATTGGTGTATCTTCCTGTCTCTTTACGGCGACGCAGATTGCTGCGGTCGTATTCTTAAATAGCGCCTGGACAGCCCGGCAGGACAGCAAAAATCTGGTCGCGGCTGGATTTGTTCTATACGCGTGCTACTGCCTGATGGTCGGCTTCGCGCCGAATATGATAGTAATGTATGCGGCGCAGATCATCGGAGGGTTTGCCAATGCGGTTCTGACATCCATGCTGATGTCGAGCTGCATCCGCTATGTATCTCCGCAGAAAAAGTCCACAGCGATGGGACTGTATCAGGCGATCTATGGAATCGGTATGACGATCGGACCGGTGATCATGGGAGGACTGGTGGATTGGTCCGGCTATGGCGGAGCCTTCGGCCTCTTCGCGGTAGTAGCGGCAGCGGCTGCGGTCGGCGCGCTGATCATATTCCCTGTAGTCAAGAAGGTCAAGACGGGAGGAAAAGCAGCATGATCGAGCTGTTAGCAAGACTTTTCATAAAAGATCATGAAAACACACAAGAACCGCGGGTACGCGGTTCTTATGGTATATTATGCAGTATTGTAGGGATCATTCTGAACATCCTGCTCTTTACGGCCAAGTACATTGCGGGAGCCCTCAGCGGGTCCATCGCCATTCAGGCCGATGCGTGGAATAACCTCTCCGACGCCGGTTCTTCGGTAGTGACGATGATTGGATTTAGGGCGGCGGCAAAACGGCCGGACCGGGATCATCCGTTTGGACATGGCCGGTACGAATATGTGTCAGGGCTTGTTGTTTCCTTTTTGATCCTGCTGATGGGTGTGCAGCTATTGCAGTCTTCCATAGGGAAAATTCTGCATCCGGAAGAAGTGGAGAGCGGAATGGTACAGATTCTGGTGCTGTTGGGATCCATCGCCATCAAGCTCTATATGAATCTGTACAACCGCAGGATCGGAAAGAAGATTGATTCTACCGCCATGAAAGCGACGGCGCTGGACAGTTTGAGCGATTCTGTCGCGACCGGAGTGGTTCTTATCTGCACGATCATCTATATGGTTACCAAGGTAAATCTGGATGGATGGGGCGGAGCAATGGTTGCGTTCTTTATTCTCTATACCGGAATCGATTCCCTGCGCGATACCGTGGGCCCTTTGCTGGGGCAGGCGCCGGATCCGGAATTTGTAGAGAAGATCCGTTCTATCGTATTGTCGCATCCGCAGATCCTGGGAATTCATGATCTGATTGTACATGATTACGGGCCGGGACACTGTCTGATTTCACTGCATGGAGAAGTCTCCGGGGACGGAGATATCTATGCGCTTCACGAAGTGATCGATCATGTCGAGGAAGAATTGCGGGAGACTCTGGGCTGTGAGGCCGTGATTCATATGGATCCTGTGGCGGCGGACGATGAGGAGACGATGGCGCTGAAAATCCGGGTAGAAGCCCTGTTAAAAGAACTGGATCCCAGGA
>CABUPM010000101.1 GCA_902493345.1 uncultured Eubacteriales bacterium
GCAGCCGGGGAGATAGCGGTGCCCTGTACCTGCAATCCGCTACAGCAGGGGTGATATCCGTCCGAGGTTCGTATCTGTAGGGTCTGCCGCGGGTGACGCGGTGTTGACGGTTGGGTCTTGCGCAATAGAATCTTCTGAACCGTGTCAGGTCCGGAAGGAAGCAGCACTAAGGGAGTCCTTCTATGTGCCGCGAGGAAACCTGACCCGAGCTGACTGCCCGTGTAACGCTTATGGGTGCGTATCGAAGACGGATGCACGGAGTAAAAAAGCGCTTTCGGCATCTGATCCTGGATCAGATGCTTTTTTGTTAATGCTTTATTGAGGGGAGGATAACACCATGGCATATCTGGCATTATACCGCAAATGGCGGCCGCGTACCTTTTCGGAGGTAATCGGTCAGGACGCCATCATGACCGCACTTAAGAATCAGGTCAAAAGCGGCCGAATCGGTCACGCTTATCTGTTCTGCGGAACAAGAGGCACCGGAAAAACATCCACCGCGAAAATCTTTGCGCGCGCGGTCAACTGCCTGCATCCGGTAGACGGCGATCCCTGCAACCAGTGTGAGCTCTGTCTGGAGGGTGAGTCCGACTTCAATGTCATCGAGATTGACGCCGCCTCCAACAACGGTGTCGACAGCATCCGTGAATTGCGCGAAGAGGTGCGTTACGCTCCTTCCCGCGGAAAATACAAGGTTTATATCATCGATGAGGTCCATATGCTCTCGACCAGTGCTTTCAACGCACTGCTGAAAACCCTGGAGGAGCCTCCCGCTCACGTTATCTTTATCCTGGCAACGACAGAACCGCATAAGCTCCTGCCTACCATTCTATCCCGCTGCCAGCGTTATGATTTCCGCAGAATCAGTGCCAAGGATCTGACCGGACAGCTGATCCGGCTGTCCAAGGCAGAAGGTATCGACGCTGACGAAGCAGCGCTGAGCTATATCGCCGACGCCGCTGACGGCGCTTCCCGCGACGCGCTGAGTATTCTGGATCAATGCGCCGCCTTCTATATGGATCAGCGGATCACTTTGGAAAAGGTACTGGATGTATTGGGCGCAACGGACCGCCGGCTGTTCTACACGATGACCGGGATTTTGCTTGCGCATGATAAAACTGCCTGTCTCAAGGAACTGGAAGAGCTCTTTGCTTCCGGCAAGGATACTTCCCGCTTTCTTCTAGATTGGATCAGCTATCTGCGAAACATCCTGCTGCTGCAGATGATGGGCGACGAAGCGCTCTCCTTTATCGTTGCCCCAGAGTCCGAGATTGCTGGCCTCCGTGAAAATGCCGGCCGTACTGGTCCGGAGACCATCAGCTACTATATCGAAGAATTATCTAAACTGGAACTTTCTCTGCGTGGAGCCGCTGAAAAGAGGATCCTGTTGGAGGTCGGTCTGCTGCGCCTGTGCCGTTTGGAGGATACCGTATCTGGGAGCATTCTGGCGAGATTGGAACAGGTCGAGGGCAGGATCGCCCGCGGTATTCCGGCCGCACCGGCTGCCGCCGTGTCTGCGCCCACTACTACCACTTCTAAATCTCCGGAGCCTAAAAAACCGGCGCCTGCGAAGCCCTCGCAGCCTGCCCGCCCATCCGGCGCCGCTCTGCTCTCCGCTCAGCAATGGGCAGACCTCAAGCAGCAGCTCATGCAGGAAAACCGCGGCTATTATATACTGAACATGATCCGCATGGAGTCTGACGACAATACGGTCTACCTGATCGCGGATCGTGCCGTATACCGGGATCAGCTCCTGGTTCGCAATCAGGAAAAGCTCAGCGATATCGCTTCCCATATCCGTGTTCTGCTGGGACGGGAGGTTCCGGTTCGGGCTCTTACCAAGGATGAATATGAAGTCCGTTCCGGGCAGAGCGCGCCGGATCAGGGATTGGATTCTCTGATCGCAAGTTTTGGCGGTCCTGTCAGGATCGAATAAGTTTTCCTTGCATTTATGCCGGGAATACGCTACAATATTATTATGAGTAAGTATCAGAAGGAGGATGTCAGCAATGGCAAAACGAGGTGGATTTAACGGCGGTATGCCGGGAAATATGGCAAATCTGATGAAGCAGGCGCAGAAGATGCAGCGTCAGATGGAGGAAATGCAGAAGGAACTGGAGACCAAAACCGTTGAAGCAACGGCCGGAGGTGGCGCTGTCCGCGCGGTAGTAAATGGCCGCAAAGAGATCGTTGAGATCGAACTGAAGCCGGAAGTCGTCGATCCGGATGATGTGGAAATGCTGCAGGACCTGATCGTTGCCGCTGTCAATGAGGCGCTACGCAATGCCGATAGCATGGTGAACAGCTCCATGGGACAGATCACCGGAGGTCTGAATCTCAACCTGCCCGGCGGAATGTTCTAAGATGGAATACTTTGGGAACTCTATGGCCGCGCTGATCGATTCCCTGGCAAGGCTGCCAGGAATCGGCCGAAAATCGGCTCAGCGTCTGGCCTTTTACATTATTCAGATGCCTCCTGAGGAGGTAGAAGAAATGGCGCATGCCATGGTGGACGCCCGTACAGGCATTCACTACTGCAAGGAATGCTGCACCTTAACCGACGGAGACCTCTGCCCGATCTGTGCGGATTCCACACGGGATCACAGCACGATCATGGTTGTAGAAGATTCCCGGGATATGGCCGCCTATGAGCGCACGCATCAGTATAAGGGGCTGTACCATATTCTGCATGGCGTGATCTCCCCGTTAAATGGCGTAACTCCGGCCGATCTCAAGATCAAAGAGCTTCTGGAGCGTCTGAAGGATGAGCGGGTCAAGGAATTGATTCTGGCAACCAATCCCACCGTAGAGGGTGAAACGACGGCGATGTATATCTCCCGCCTGGTCAAGCCTCTCGGCATCACTGTCAGCCGAATCGCCAACGGTGTGCCTGTGGGCGGAGACCTGGAGTATATCGATGAGATGACGCTGACACGCGCGTTGGAAGGCCGAACGGATTATTGAATCAAAGGGGCGTTGCACGGTAAAACCGGCAATGCCCTGTTTTTTCGGAGGTATACATGACACATGATATGACCACCGGCAGCATTACCGGCGGACTTTTACGCTTTGCCATGCCATTGATGCTGGGAAATCTCCTGCAGCAGTTCTATAACATCGCGGATACCTGGGTTGTCGGCCGTTTTCTCGGCGCCGACGCGCTGGCGTCTGTTGGCTCTGCTTATACCCTGATGGTTTTTCTGACTTCCATCCTTTTGGGACTGTGCATAGGCAGCGGCGCCTTTTTCTCCATTTTATTCGGCCGCAAGGATGAGGAACGCCTGAAACACAGTATTTTTCTCTCCTTTTGTCTGATTGGCGCGGTTACCCTGCTCCTGACAGGTTTGGTATTCGCCGGGCTGGATCTGATCCTTCGCCTGCTGCAGGTTCCAGTGGAACTAACTGTATTGATGCGCAGCTATCTGTGGGTCATCTTCTGGGGCATTCCGGCCACCTTTTTATACAACTACTTTGCCAACCTACTCCGTTCTGTGGGGAATTCTGTGCTGTCATCAGCCTGCTGGTCTGCCTCTTCGCCCGTCCCCTGCTGCAGATCTTTATCGATCCCGGTGAAACACAGATTCTCAATGCCGGTGTACAGTACCTCTGGATCGAAGGCTCCTGCTATATCGGCATCGGTCTGCTATTTTTGCTCTATGGTTATTATCGGGCCATCAACCGCCCCGGGATGTCCGTCATTCTGACCATCGCTTCCTTAGGGACACGAGTGCTTCTCGCCTATCTGCTCTCCTCTTGGATCGGTGTAACCGGCATCTGGATATCCGTCCCCATTGGCTGGGCGCTGGCCGATTTTATAGGCATCGGCTATTATCAGAAACTGCAAAAAACAAAATGACAAAAGACAAGACGGCCGGATCCCTTGAGATTCGGCCGTCTTGTCTTTTAGTTCTGTCCATAATAGGCATTGGCTCCATGCTTTCTGAGGAAATGCTTGTCCAGCAGCTCCTGCTGCATGGGTGCATACAGCGCTTCCTGCGGAGCTGTCTGTCCCCGCAGCGCCGCTGTATAATACGCCATATGTGCCAGCTGTTCCAATACAACCGCATGGTATACCGCTTCATCGGGATCCTTGCCCCATACAAACGGACCATGTTCGCGGACCAGCACAGCCGGGATCTGCGACGGATCCCGTTTCTGGAATGTCTCAACGATCACAAGACCTGTATTTTTTTCATACTCCGTCCCGATCTCCTCCGGCGTCATGGGACGAGTACAGGGAATCGGGCCATAGAAATAATCCGCGTGGGTGGTACCCAGAGCCGGAATCTCCGCCCCTGCCTGCGAGAAGATTGTCGCCCAGGTAGAATGCGTGTGAACGATCCCGCCTACTTCCGGAAATGCCTTATACATCTCCAGATGCGTCGCCGTATCGGAAGACGGCTTATAGTGTCCTTCTACTATATTGCCATCCATATCCACCACAACCATATCCTCTGCCATCATGGAGTCATAGTCCACACCGGAGGGCTTGATCACGACCAGTCCCTTTTCACGGTCGATTCCGCTCACATTGCCCCATGTAAAGATGACCAATCCATGTTCCGGCAAAGCCATATTGGCTCGAAACACTTTTTCTTTTAATTGTTCCAGCATATTCTCATCTCCAGATTCCGGACTCTACCGCTGCGCGTTCAATGGAGAGGCCTTTTTTATAATTCTCAATAAAAGCTGCAAAACCAGCAACATCCTTCGGATCCGGCTCCATCCGGATGCCTTCTTCTCCTGCAAAAATCTCCTGATCCAGGTACTCAGTCAACGTCTCATCCGGACGACGGTTCTTCATATATGCCGCCAGCAGAGCGATTCCCCAGGCGCCGCCCTCACCAGCCGTCTCCATGACGGATACCGGCGCGTCCATGGCCGCCGCCAGGAACCGCTGCCCTACGCCCTTGGTTTTGAAGAGTCCGCCATGTCCCAGCACCTTGTCAATCCGAACATTTTCCTGACGCAGAATATCCAGACCTACCTTCAATGCGCCTAGTGAAGTGTACAGGTGTGTCCGCATAAAGTTGGCCAGTGTAAAATGGCTCTCCGGAGAACGTGCGAAGAGCGGACGGCCTTCTTCAAAGCCCGTGATATGCTCTCCTGAGAAATAGCAGTATGCCAGAAGTCCGCCGCAGTCCGGATCACCCTCCAGCGCCTTATTGTATAGCTTTCCATACAGTTCGTTTTTACTCGGATGAATTCCCATCAGCTCCGCAAACTCCTGAAACAGGCCAACCCATGCGTTCAGGTCAGATGTACAGTTATTGGAGTGGACCATGGCAACCAAGTCGCCCGCGGGTGTCGTCACCAGATCAATCTCCGGATACACCTTAGACAGCTCATGCTCCAATACGATCATCGCGAATACAGAAGTGCCGGCAGACACGTTGCCAGTCCTGGCCGCCACACTGTTGGTCGCGACCATTCCTGTCCCTGCGTCCCCTTCCGGAGGACACATCGGAATTCCCGGCTGCAATGTCCCGCTCACATCCAGAAGCGCCGCGCCCTCTGCGCTGAGTGTGCCTGCAGGATCCCCGGCAAGCAGGATCTCCGGCAGGATCTCCTCCAGCTTCCATGGATAATTTTTATCCGCAATCAGTTCGTCAAACTGCTGCAGCATCCGTGCATTATACACTTTCTTCTCTGTATCGATCGGAAACATTCCGGAGGCTTCTCCGATCCCCAGCACCTTTTTCCCGGTAAGCTTCCAATGAATATAGCCTTCCAGCGTTGTCATGAAACGAATCTGCGGCACATGCTCTTCGCCGTTCAATATTGCCTGATAGAGATGGGCGATACTCCAGCGCTGCGGAATCGCGTGCTGAAAAAGCTCTGTCAGCTGCTCCGAAGCCGGTCCCGTAATGTTATTGCGCCATGTACGGAAGGGCGTCAGCAGTTCTCCCGCTTCATCAAAGGGCATATAACCATGCATCATCGCGCTGATGCCAATGGCTCCGATGGTCGTAAGAGGAACCTGATACTGCTCCTTGACATTTCTGGCAAGGTCGCTGTAGCAGGACTGCAGCCCCGTCCAGATATCCTCCAGACTGTATGTCCAGATGTTGTTCTCATACCGGTTCTCCCAATCATGGCTGCCGCTGGCCAAGGGAACACCCTTATCATCCGCCAGAACCGCCTTGATACGCGTTGATCCGAATTCAATTCCCAATACGGTCTTACCCTGTATAATTCGTTCTTGAATCTCCATATTGACCTCCCCAAAACATGTATATATTTGGTTTAATCCTATCATAACCCATCCCCGACGTCAAGCCTTTTTAGAATATTGAACACTTTCCATTCTTTTCAAACTTCTCCTGGGTGTACCAAGTTTTATGGGATTCTCTTGATTTTCCCACCGGCTTATAGTATCATAAGCAAAAGATATTGAAACGGAGGTCGCAATGAACACCATTTGGCAAGAGGAACTTTTTGAAGATCACAAAACCGGGAAATACCTGCGCTATCTGTCGCATACAGCGGCAGGCGAAGGACGGAATCCGCTGCTATTGCAAATCCATGGAGCTGGCAGCCGCGGAGAATCACTGGATACCTTCGCCCATGTCGGGCCGGTCGGCGAGTTGGACCATGGGCGTGCAATCGCTGCGCATATCGTTGCGCCGCAGTGCCATGTGGAACTGGCTATTCCAGCAGGCAAAGACACATTATTGACCAATACGAAAGGGCAACCCGCGGGCTGCCCTTTTACCTTGCTTATTCTTCTATTTTGCGGAATACACTGCACACTCTGGCCTGTTCGCAGATCTTATCCATCAGCTCTTCCAATTGCTTCCTTGTGATCTGAACGGTCACTCCGCACCAGCCGCCTTTGACCGGAACGATCTCCTCCAACCGCTCATCTCCAATCTGTGCGCCTTCTACACGAATCATGTAGCTGCTGGGACGGTCTCCCGGATGAATCGGCTCTTCCCGTTCCACGCTCCAGACATTCATCTCATAAACGCCGTTG
>CABUPM010000102.1 GCA_902493345.1 uncultured Eubacteriales bacterium
GTTGGTACCTTCGGTGTTCTGTTCGGCGGCTTTGATGAGGTTGCTGAAAATGGTTGGCAGATTTGGGCAAATATGCGTGAAGTATTTACTCCGCTGTCAGCATATTCCTTCCTGGTATTCAATCTGCTGTGCGCTCCTTGCTTCGCGGCTATCGGCGCGATCAAGCGTGAGATGAACAACAGAAAGTGGCTGTGGTTTGCTATCGGATATCAGTGCGGATTCGCCTATGTAATTTCTCTTATCATCTATCAGCTGGGTTCTGCGGTAACCGGCAACATCAATATTCTTGGTACGATCGTTGCTCTGGTTCTGCTGGCTGGCCTGATCTATCTGCTGGTAAGACCTGCGAAGGATGATAATAAGATGACCGTTAAGGTTAAAGTTTGATGATGATTCCACTTACAGCGATTCAGATTCGATATATGCGCGTTCTGTATCAGCTGGGAAGTGACCGAACTGTAAAGCTCTCCGAGGTTGCGGAAGTGCTCAAAGTCAGCAAACCGAGTGTTCACAGTATGTTTTGTAAGCTGCGGCAATATGGTTTGATTACACAGAATGAGCATGGATTCTCCCAGATGACAGAACTGGGGAAGAAAACGGTAGGAGAGTACGAGAAGCAATATGAAGTGCTGTATAATTTCATGCGGGATGTATTGCATCTCGATGAGGAAGCGGCACAGGATAATGCTTTGACGTTACTTGGCAGCGAGAATCACAGCGCGCCGCAATTGTGCCAGGGAATCGAGCATTACTGGCAGGTGCAGAGGGAGGCATAATGGCTACAGTTATCGCAGCGATAGGATTGGTTCTCTTATATATCGGTGTTGCAGCCCTGCGTCGCTATTGCAAAAAGCTGGCGTGGAAAAGACGTGGATAAAGCAGTCGGTGCGATAAAATCAATAAAAGGCCGTCACTTCATTGTGGCGGCTTTTTTGTATGGAAAAGAGGGGAAAACTTGATTTTTGCATGTGGCAATGTTATAATTTATCGTGTAGAATAATAACGAGGGGAGAATAAGAGGGATGGAACTGAAGGAGCAGAGCGTTGTTGTATCGGAAGAGGGGCCGGTACAGTCTGCGGCAGAAGAAAAAGAAGAAAAAAAGAAAAAGAACAAAAAGCCGTTGATCGATCAGGATTTGTTCAACATTTGCAATGGGCGTCATCTACTGTTGAAAAGCTTTCTGATCGCGTTGATTACAGCGGTTGTGATGTTTTTACCGTCCATTATATGGGATGAAGGGTATTTTTTGTTTCTCGGCGATTTTAATTCGCAGCAAGTACCGTTTTATAAGCTGGCGCATGCGGCAGTCCGTTCCGGGAATCTTGGATGGAACTGGTATACGGACCTGGGAGCCAATTTTATCGCGTCCTATTCGTTTTATCTTTTGGGCAGTCCGTTCTTCTGGCTGACACTGCCGTTCCCGAACGACTGGGTTCCCTATCTGATGGGACCGCTTCTGATGCTGAAGTACGCGACCATGTCCATGACAGCGACCGCATGGCTGCGCCGTTATGTTAAAAACGCGGAATTTGCCATATTAGGCGGACTTTTGTACGCTTTTTCCGGTTATACGATGTACAATACGTTCTTTAATCATTTCCTGGATGTTATGGTTTTCTTTCCGTTGATGCTGATCGGAATGGATGAGCTGGTTGAAAATAATACACGGGGCGTTTTCGCGTTGGCGGTTGCGATCAACGCCTTGGTTAATTACGTCTTTTTTGCCGGAGAAGCTGTTTTTATGGTATTGTATTTTCTGGTCAAGGTCTGGATGGGCGGTTATAAGACCACGTTTAAGAGATTTCTGGCAGTGGGAGTTGAGGCTGTATTAGGATTTATGATCAGTGCCTTCCTGCTGTTGCCGTCTCTGATCGTGATGCTTCAGAATCCGAGGTCCAGCGGATTTTTAACAGGCTATGATTTTTGGATTTATGATTATGAACGTAAGCCGTGGGTCATTCTGCTGAACTTCTTTTTCCCGCCGGAGCTGCCTTCCCAGCCGATTCTGATTACCGATTCCTATATGCGTTGGACATCGGTGCAGGCGTATATTCCCATATTCAGCATGTGCGGCGTGATCGCCTTTTTACGGGAGAATCATAAGCATTGGCTGAAATCTTTCGTACTGCTGCTGTTTGTGATGGCGATGATACCAGGACTAAACAGCATGTTTACGATGATGAACGATTCTTATTATGCCCGTTGGTATTTTATGCTGGTGATGATGTTGGTATTGGCAACGGTACTCACTTTGGATCAGGGCAGTGAGCAGCAGCTGAAGGATGGATGGAAGATAACAACTGTCTTTACGCTGATTGTTATTTTTGCCATGCTTCTGACGCCCAAGCTGGAGAAACAGACGACGGATGTTCCTGTGGAGGTGACGGATGAGTCCGGCAACACGACGATTGAGATGCAGGAGCAAGAACAAGAGGTTGTGGAGCTAGGAATCTATAACAAGAACTTTACCATACCTTTTGTTATCATGGCGCTGACCTGTATCGTGTCCTTTTACGCACTGTACCGGATTCTTCGGCATCGAAAGCTTCGGCCCAAACTTTTTGCCAATTATCTGCTGATTGCGGTTTGTGTATTTGGAATGCTATACGGTAATTATTATATTATTTATGGTAAGACGCGTTCCTTTGACACCAAGGGGTATATTATTCCGGACGCGATCCAGGGGCAGGACAAAATTCATTTTCCGGAAACGCAGCAATTTTTCCGTATTGACAACGATGATTCCTTTATCAATATGGGGATGTTCTGGCAAGTGCCGGATATGCATGCCTTCCACAGCATTGTACCGGTTTCGATTATGAATTATTACGAATATATCGGGGATAAGCGGGACGTGAATTCTAAGATGGATTATAAGCGGTATGCTTCCCGTTCGCTTTTCTCCGTAAAATATTTCTGTGATCGAATTGATTATCGTTCAGATATCTTTGGCGATACCACAGCGGAGAATCCGGATACCAAGATGCCGGGATATAAGTATTTATATGATATGGCTGGGTTTGCCGTATGGGAGAATGAGAATTACATTCCGATGGGCTTCACTTATGATACGTATATGCTGCAGTCGACAGCCGATAAAATCTCCAAATCCAATCGGGATAAATTGATGCTGAAAGCATTGATTTTGAGTGATGAACAGGCGGAGAAGTATGGGGGCCTCATACAGGAGGTGGGACGGGATACCGGTTTTTCCTATACAGAGTCCGCGTATGTGGAGGACTGCGCAGCCCGCGCTTCGGAGTCGGCAGATGATTTCAGCTATGACAACACAGGATTTACCGCACATATCACGCTTTCCAAGGACAATCTGGTATTCTTCAGTGTTCCCTATGAGGAAGGATGGACGGCAGAAGTCAATGGCGTACCGGTCGATGTGGAAAAAGTCCAGATTGGTTTCATGGCAGTCCGGGCGGAAGCAGGAGAGAATACAATCCGCTTCTATTATCATACATCGGGGCTGAATACTGGATGCATAATCAGCATCGCGGGAGGAATTCTGCTGGCAGTATACTGGTGCGGCAGCGAGATCTATAAGAGGAGAGTTACCAAGAGATGATACAGCTTCTCAAACTCTATGAAAAGTATCGGGAGACCTTCTGGTACCTGGTATTCGGCGGATTGACAACGCTTTTGAATCTGGTTGTCTTTTATGTGATGTACGAATGGATGGGGATCGATAAAGTCGTTTCCAACACAGTAGCGTGGATTGCGGGTGTTTTGTTCGCGTTTGTAACCAATAAGCTGTTTGTGTTCCGCAGTCAGGGATGGAGCGGCAAAAAAATGCTTTGGGAATTCGCGACTTTCGTATCGGCCAGAATCTTTTCAGGCGTTTTCGATACAGTCTTTTTGCTGGCGTTTACCGGATGGATCGTAGCCTTCCCGGCGATGCCGGTCAAGATCATCAGCAATATCCTGGTGATCATTATGAATTATGTATTCAGTAAATGGATCGTATTCCGAAAAAAATAAATCCGCAGAAAGGGGGGACATCCATGCAGGAAAAGATATTGGTGGTGGATGATGAACGGGAGATCACGGATCTTCTGGAGGTCTACCTGTCCAATGAAGGATTCCAGGTGATCAAGTGCTACAATGGCAAGGAAGCGCTTACTGCGATAGAACAGAATCAGCCGGATCTGGCTATTTTGGATATCATGCTGCCGGATCTGTCCGGTTTTG
Organism: uncultured Eubacteriales bacterium; assembly: GCA_902493345.1. Taxonomy (GTDB): domain Bacteria; phylum Bacillota; class Clostridia; order Lachnospirales; family Bianqueaceae; genus Faecimorpha. The sequence continues at coordinate 4,202 of CABUPM010000102.1, forward strand.
ATATATGCTGCCGAATTCGGGAGCGTCATACCTATCCCATCATCATGCTGACAGCGAGAGGGGAGGATATGGATAAGATCAATGGCTTGAGTCTGGGAGCAGATGATTATGTAACCAAACCATTTAATCCATTGGAACTGATGGCGAGGGTGAAGGCCCAGCTTAGAAGAGCCAAACGTTACAGCGGAGCGCCTGCCGCGGAAGATCAGGATGTGCTGGATCTGGGTGGGCTCGTAATGAACCGAGCTACACATGACTGTCTCTTGTATGGAAAAAAGATTGCCCTGACTCCGATTGAATTTAAAATTCTATGGGTTTTATGTGAGAATCAGGGACAGGTCGTCTCTTCGGAGGAGCTTTTCGAGCAGGTATGGCAGGAAAAATATCTGGATTGCAACAATACGGTGATGGTTCATATCCGACGCCTTCGGGAAAAGCTGGGGGAACCGGCCAGAAAGCCTCACTGGATCAAGACGGTTTGGGGCGTGGGGTACAAAGTTGAAAAAGGATAAAAAGGTCAATTTCGCCAAGGGACAGATATGGCGCTTCTTTTTGTATCTGCTGCTTTGGAGTGCGATTTGTATGATCATGCTCTGGCTGTATCAAACCGTGCTTCAGACACCGATCACCAATTTTCTCTACGGGATCCTGCCTGTAGAGAGCTATTATTGGCTTTCGAATGTATGGATGGCCGTGGCCGGAATGGTATATTTTTTGGTGGTGCTTGCGATTGCGGTACGCAGAATTTATTTCTGCGCGAAGTATTCAGAGCAGATCAATCGGGACTTAAACGTTCTGTTGATGCCGGAGAAAGAAGTCTCCAGCTATCCGGAACGTTTAAAGAGTACGGAGATCCAGCTGAAGGATATCCAGTATTCGATCTTTCGTAGTTCTCAGATTGCGAAGGAGGCGGAACAGCGCAAGAATGATCTGGTGGTTTATCTGGCGCATGACCTTAAGACGCCTCTGACATCCATTGTAGGGTATTTGTCACTGCTGTCTGAAGTGCCGGAGCTGACTCCGGAGTTAAGAGCCAAGTATACGGGAATAGCATTGAATAAGGCATACCGCTTGGAACAGTTGATCGATGAGTTTTTTGAGATTACGCGGTTTAATCTGCAATCCATTGAGCTCTCCGAAGCGCCTCTGGATCTGACGATGATGCTATATCAGATTTCCGATGAGTTCTATCCGTCTTTCGCGGCGAAAAATCTGGTATTGGAACAGCATATTGAAGCCGGATTAAAGGTGATGGGAGATGCGGATAAGCTTGCGCGGGTGTTTGATAATCTTCTGAGAAACGCCATCAGCTATAGTCATGAGGGGACTGCGATCGTCTTAAGCGCCCTACAGAATGAAAAGCAGATCAGAGTCAGTGTCAGAAACGCCGGAGACAGGATCCCGCCGCAGAAGCTTCAACGGCTTTTTGAAAAATTTTATCGGGTAGATCCTTCGCGCGGCACCAATGGAGGCGGTGCGGGACTGGGACTCGCAATTGCAAAACAATTGGTAGAGCTGCACCACGGAGAGATCAGTGTTGTCAGCAATGATCAGTATACAGAGTTTACAGTGGTATTAAACCGTTTACAGAAAGCAGGAACGTAAGAAAATATTAAGGGAAAAGTTAAGTATATAAGAAATACCCATGGTATAGTTAAGAGGAAGAATCACAAGGATGGGGGAATTCGATATGAAAAAGTGGGTATGGATCGTTTTGACAATGTTGCTGTTTTTCGCGTTCGGCGGATGCTACAGCTCTCTTGGTGAGTGGGAGGACAGGATTCGGCAATACCTGGATGAGGAAAGCTCGGAGCTGGACTCAGCGCCGGAATATGGAGAAAACGAGAGTATTCCGGATATTTCTTATGTAGAAGATTTCAGTGCGGAAGATTCGAGCACGGAGGATTCCGTGCCGGAGCCTGGGATGGAACAGATGTATACTTATACCGGAATGATGGAGGAATTGGCCGAATTAAGTATTCTGTATCCGGAACTGGTGAGACTGGATACGCTGGGATATAGTGCAATGGGGAGAGAGATTCCGCTCGTGAAACTGGGCAATGGAGAGGCAGAGGTCCTCTATGTCGCGGCGATCCATGGCTGTGAATTCAGTACAGTAAATTATATGATGCGCTGCCTTAGGGAGTATACGGAGACGGCAGCGGCCTGGGAAAGCTATGGCGGATATAATATTGCAGAGATTCTGCAGAATTATACATTTTACATTGTTCCGATGGCCAATCCGGACGGTTTTGAGATCAGCAACCATGAAGAGGAACCGTTATGGCTGTGCCCGGATCTGGAGGCAGCGAGGTACGATTATTCCTGCAATGGCAATGGAGCCAATCTGAACCGGAATTTCCCAATTGCGTGGGAAGAAGCAGAAGGCGGAACGCAGCCGGATGCCGCAATGTCGAAGGGAGCTTATGAAGCGTCGGAACCAGAGACACAAGCTCTGATTCAGTTGTGTGAGGAACACGACTTTGAGAGAATGTTTTCGTTCCATAATTACGGGCACTGTGTGTATTGGCAGGATACCTATAGCGGAAGCGTGCCCGGCGATGCGGAATTGGCAGAGCTTTTGGAGGAAGTTTGCGGCTTTTATCTACCAGATGCGACTTCGGATCCGGTACGCTATGGCGGCGGATTTGAAAACTGGTTCCGTATGCGGTATAATCGGCCTGGTTTTTGTGTAGAACTCGGGCTTTTGGAATACGATACCTCGGTATTTCTGAGCGATTTTGAAGACGCTGTCGCCTGGTACAGT
>CABUPM010000103.1 GCA_902493345.1 uncultured Eubacteriales bacterium
GCTTCTCTGATGATACCAACCTTACAAAAAGCCCGGAAATACGCCACTTTTCAGCCTTTATTTATCTTTTCTTGACAGCAAACATACCGTCTCCACATGTCCGGTCTCAGGGAACATATCCACGCATTGAACCTTGCGCACCTTCATCCCGCCGTTTTCCAGAATCTTGACATCCCTGGCAAGTGTCCCTGGATCACAGGAGACATAGACCATGCGCTCCGGAGACATCTGAAGAATAGTATCGAGGAGAGCCACATCACACCCGGCCCGGGGCGGATCAACCACAATAACATCCGGACGGATTCCTGTCTTGCGGTAATGTTCCGGGATCACCTTTTCTGCCTCTCCCGTGAAAAAGGTAACATTGGAGATTCCGTTATTACATGCGTTTTTGCGCGCATCCTGAATTGCGGCATCGATGATCTCCACACCATACACATGCTGCGTCTTTCTGGCCAAGAACAACGAAATCGTACCAGCGCCGCAATAAGCGTCCCAAACCGTCTCTGTACCGGTGAGCGCTGCCATCTCCAGCGCTGTTTCATAGAGACGGCGCGTCTGAATCGGATTGACCTGGAAGAAGGACTGCGGAGAGATCATGAACTCCAGATCTCCGATATTCGCCCGAATCTGCTCCGGACCGCCTATGGTCCGTGTCTTAGCTCCCAAAATCACATTGGTATTTTGTGTATTGGTATTCACACTGACCGACGTTACGCCCAGCTGCCGCAAAGCCTGTGCCATTTCTTTTTCCTTGGGGAGTTTCTGTCCATTGATGACAAAACAGACCAGAACCTCTCCGCTCTCCCGTCCGTCCCGGATCAAAATATGGCGCAGCAAACCCTTGCCCGTCGTCTCATCATAAGCCGTAACTCCGGCTTCCATACAAAGCTGCAAAATCTGCGGTAGGAGCCGGTTGCTGACTTCGGACTGAATCCGGCACGCATCGATCGGAATCAGCCGATGGCTGCGCGGAGCATAAAAGCCTGCCTGCAGCTTGCCCTCTTCCATCCGTACCGGGAACTGCGCCTTATTGCGGTAATACAGGCGTTCTTCCGACGCCATACCCAGAATCGGAGGATAGGCATCTAATGTCACGCCGCCGACACGCCGAAGCAGTTCATAGACCTGTTTCTGCTTCCAGCGAAGCTGCGCCTCATAAGTCATATGCTGCAAAAGGCATCCACCGCACCTTGGAAAATACGGACATGGCGGTTCTACTCGGTCTGGCGAGACAGCCGTAAGCTCCAACAATTTGCCGTAAGCATACTGTTTTTTGACCTGTACGATCAGGACTTCCCCTTCTTCTTCCGGCAGCATCCCCGGAACAAAAACTGCAAATCCATCATAATGACCAACTCCCGCGCCTTGCTGAGTCAAATCCTCCGCCCGCAAATGAATGCGCTGATTTTTGCTTACCGGCTGCGTCATACCGTTTTAGTCCTCCTTATAGCTTCCCTTATAAAAATTGCGTGACAGGAAGCGGTTATACTCCGTCCACTCCCCCTCTGTCTGATCATTCTTTAAGAATTCCTCAACCATCTTCAGCTTGGCATCCGTATTATCGGCCAGATGGATGATCATCGCTTCCAGCGTCATCGGCACCTTAGGAGAACCGAATTCCAATTCTCCATGATGCGACAGAATAATATGTTCCAGCTCCAGAAGAAGCTCCTGCGGAAATCCGCTGATCTTGGCCGCTTCATCCCGGATCTTATCATAGCCGATCATAATATGTCCCAGAAGCTGCCCCTCTGTGCTGTAATCTCCGGCAGGCATAGGATTCAGCTCCCATAGCTTTCCGATGTCATGCAGCAATGCCGCGGTAACCACCAGATCCCGGTTGACAGGACCGTACTGTCCCGCCAGATACTCTGCGAGTCTTGTCACCGAAGTCACATGCTCCAGATACCCACCGACAAAATTATGATGGACACTCTTGGCCGCGGGATGCAGCCGAATCCGTTCCTTTAAGGTCGGATCCTTGTAAAAAGCCTCCAGCAGCTTTTTCAGATACGGATCACGGATGGAAGCTGTCCAATCCAGAATCTGGCGGTACATCTCATTGATGTCCTTCTGCGTCGAAGGCGAGTAATCCGCCGGATTGTATTCTCCGGGTTCGCTTTTCCGCAGGCGCTGAATATTCATCTGCGGTTCTCCCTGAAAAGATGTGATCGTGGCGTCTACCTTGATAAAATCGCCCTTGGAAAACTCCCCGATCTGTGTGTTGATTTCCCATACTTTGGCGGAAATCGTACCGGTCTTATCCTGCAAGGTGAGTGAAAGATAGCTTTTCCCCGCCTTGGTATGAAACAGTGCCTTTTCCTTGCACAGATAATGCTCTATTACTTTCTGTCCTTCTCGTAAATTCTGAATATAGTTCATCGCTTCAGACTCCCCTTTCTCTACACGGACATTATAACAGATTTCAGCCGATTTGAATATAGCAAATTCCTTTTTTCAAAAAATGCCCGCCTGTTACCAAGCGAGCCACCCTAAAATCTAAAAAAGGTATCCGGCTTTTACACCGAATACCCTTTTTCTGAATCTGTTAATTACTGCGGTTTCTGCCGCAAAGTCATTGTCAGCTCTACAGTCTCCGTCTCACCGTTCATATAGCCTCTCAGGACTTCTACCGTTACCGTCTGGCCAACCTCGCACTCACCAAGCCATTCCTTAAGATCATCAAAATTATTGATCGTATTGCCGTTAAATCCGATGATCACGTCATAGACCTTCAGACCAGCCTCTGCTGCGGGGCTGCCGTCATTCACATTGGCAACCAACACGCCCATGGGCAGTTCGTAATACTCCGCCCAGCTCGACTGACTGTTGTTCGGGTGGAAATTCATTACATCGTATCCGGAAAATCCCATATAAGGTTTCTCCACATAGCCGACACGGATCAGCTCTCCAAATACACTCTTAGCGATAGAGGTTGGTATCGCAAATCCGATACCCTCGGAATCCTCGATCGTCATATCCAGCGTAAATCCGATTACTTCGCCGCGTCCGTTAAAGAGTACGCCGCTGGTATTGACGGCTGCGTCCGTCTGGAGCATATCCATCGTGATCGCCGTGTTGTTTACAGTAAACGATACGCTTCTCTCCAAGCCGCTGATCGTTCCCAGGGACGGAGTGCTGTAATATCCTCTCGGAGAGCTGAACGTCAACGCGAGATCACCCAGAACCATACCGGTGCTGTCGCCAAGTGTGGCAACCTTGAGTGAAGTTCTCTGCACTTCATCAATATCGTTCTTCTTTACCTTCAGCACTGCCAGATCCGTATCACTATCAATCCCCTGCAGCTCCGGCGTATAGACGTTCTCATCATCTTCTCCGAAGATCAACTGTACGCTGTTGGTCGAAGTCAGGATATGATAGGCTGTCGCCACATATACATATTCATCGTCCTCTCCTACAATCGCGCCGGTCGCATATCCGGATCCCGTGATAATAGTCGCCAGAGAATGCGATACATCTTCAACAATGTCGGCAACGCTGGAATATGTGGAATTCTGCAATTCCTTGGCGTCCGTCCGTTCAATGGAGCCGCCCTCCGCCAGAATCGCGCTGTCATTGCTCTCTGCCTTGGAAAGGCCCAAGTAACTTCCGGCTACAGATGCTCCGAAGGCTCCGCCGATCGTCAGCACGGCGCACAATACGGCGACTGCCGCCTTGGCTCCCTTGCCGCTCTTTTTCTTCTTGGGCGGCTGCGGCTGGTAAGTATAATAACCACCGTAAGGAGGCGTTCCGTACGGCGGCTGGCCGCCGCCCTGATAAGGCTGCTGATACTGCTGCTGGTACGGCTGCTGTTGATATGGCTGACTGTTATATCCCCATTGCTGGGAAGTCTGCGTATCCTGATGTATCTGTTCCGCGGTATATCTATACTGCGTATTCTGCGTGTTCTCCGTTTTTTCCGGTTCCTGTCCCTGCTCCTGCGGTGCATCCTCTATCTGATTCAGATCCTGCATCTCTTTGTTTTCATCCATCTTGACTACCTCCTCTTTTATCCAAAACCCTAATGGGTTTATTTATCCTTTGGATGATCTTATAGTAATCCCCAACTTTTAACTGCGTATGAACGAGTGGTAAAAAAAGCGTATTTTTTGAGATTCTTTATAAAAAAGGAAGGGGAGAAAACTCCCTTTCGTGAAGTCTCTCCCTTATCAAATACATTATTTCTTCTCTATAAAGCTGACCTGATTGGCAAGCGGCAGTGTAAAAGTAAACTTTGTGCCTTCGCCTTCTTTACTGAAGACCTGAATGCCCTCACCATGATTTACGATGATCTGCTTCACAATCGCAAGCCCCAGTCCCATACCGGTCTTATTCAGGCCGCGGGATTTGTCTCCCTTATGGAAGCGTTCGAAAATATGCCTGACGGCCTCTTCATCCATACCGATTCCGGTATCCTGAACGCTGACCGATGCCTTCCGGTTGATAATATCACTGGATATCGTGATGGAGTCGCCTTCATTGGTGAATTTGATCGCATTGTCAATCAGATTATAAATCACCCGCTGAATCTTATCCAGATCCGCATTCACATAGAGTCTTTCCTGAGCAAATTTGAACTCAATCTGCAGCTTTTTCTCTTCCGCACGCTGCTCAAAACCCAGCATCAGCTTGCGAATCATTTCATTGATATCAAAGCGTACAATATGAAGTTCATCCCGGCCGGACTCCATTCGATTCAATTCCAACAGATCGTTGGCCAGCTTGCTGAGGCGGTTGGTCTCATCAAAAACAATATTCAGATACTTATCATACTGATCCGGCGGAATCACACCGTCCAGCATAGCCTGAACAAATCCTCGGATCGATGTCAGCGGTGAACGGAAATCATGGGAGATATTGGCAATAAACGCCTGCTGTGTCTCCTCAACCTCCTGCAGCTCTACCGCCATCAGATTGAAAGTCTTGGCAAGATCCGCGATCTCATCCCGAGTGCAGATCTCCACCTTTTTGCTGAAATCTCCCTGGGTAATCGCCGCCGCGATCTCCCGCATCTGGTTCACCGGTGTCACAATGCTGTTGGCCAGATATCCAATCATAATCGCGACCAGAATACTGATCAGACCGAATACAATCAGAACCACCAGGAGCATGTTGTGAACGCTGTTGGAAATATCCCGCAGTCCGATATTCAGGAGGATAACCGCCGTAGACTCCACGTTCATCTCACGTGCCAGCACATTCTCATAATACAGCGTAGAATACGCCAGCGTCATCGTTTTCTGACTGTAATATTCCGGAAACTGGTCTTCATACATCCGGTCCTGCATCTGTCCGGTACGAACCGCCTCAATAAATACTGCGCTCTCCGATGAGAGCTGAAGATCCTGCGTATCCGTGTCGCCTCCCAATCGAATGGTCGGCACAACTATAGAACCATCCGTCTGGGTGATGGGCTGCTTGCAGATCCAAATCTCGATTCCCTTGGCCCTGGCGACCGCGTCTAATTTTTCCCGCATATACAGCGTAGTCTGAAAGGACGTCTGTTCCAGGGTCTCCTGAATGATCTGCTTGGTCGTGAGCAGATCCTCCTGTGACCGTTCCAGCATATAGGCTTGAAAAATCTTTGGGAAGATGCCCAGAATACAGCCAGATATGATCAGAATGATCAGCAGATAGATCCCGAACAGCTTGAATCGAACGGAAAAAAGCCATCGGTGTTTGATCTCCGGAGGCATGTTATTTCACCTCAAACTTATATCCGACGCCCCATACCGTCTTGATGCCCCAAGGCTCATTATGATCGTCATTGTCCAGCTTTTCACGGATCCGTTTGATATGTACGTCAACGGTACGGGTATCTCCATAGTACTCATATCCCCAGATCTGATTCAAAAGCTGCTCGCGGGTAAATACCTGATTGGGATGGGATGCCAGGAAAAACAGCAGCTCCAGCTCCTTGGGCGGCATCTCAATATCCTTGTCATGATAATTAACGGAATAATTGGACTGGTTAATGATGAGTCCCGGGAAAATCAACTTCTTCAGATTGGTTTCCTTGGTCTCCGTACGGCGCAGCACCGCTTTGACACGCGCTACCAGCTCTTTATTATCAAACGGCTTGACGATATAATCGTCCGCTCCCAGCTCCAGTCCCAATACCTTGTCAAAGGTCTCTCCCTTGGCTGTCAGAAAGATCACCGGTATCGCTCCCTGTTTCCGAATCTCCCGGCAAGTCTCATATCCGTCCATCTCCGGCATCATCACATCCAGAATGACCAGATTCGGAGAAAACTTCTGAATCTGCTTCAACGCTTCCTTGCCATTATGGGCTCTCTCTGTCTCAAACCCTTCCTTAACCAGATACAGACAGATCAGCTCCGCGATATTGGAATCGTCGTCCACTACCAAAATTCTCTGTTTTGCTGCCAATTTGACTCATCCTTTCTTCAATTCTACTATAGTTACACCATTCTCGCCCTCACCGTAGGTACCCAAGCGGAAGGATTTCACCTGCGGCCGGCGTTTTAAGAACTTCTGAACCTCCCGGCGCAGTACGCCGGTTCCCTTGCCATGAATAACGGTAATCTTCTCCAGACCTGCCAGATAGGCATCATCCAGATATTTATCCAACGTACCCAGGGCTTCCTCCGTATTCATTCCGCGTAGGTCTACCTCTGTGGACACCGTTGCCGCCTTACCGTAAGCTCCGGCTCGAACTCCCTTATCGGCCGATTTCTCTGGCGCCTTGGGACGCTCTTCCTTCTCTGAGACAATGGCCGTAATGTCTGCCGCCCTCACATTCATCTGAAGGATTCCTGCCTGTACAACCAGCATGCCTCTGGGATCCGGCGGGCTTAAGATAATACAATCGTTGTCAATCGTCCCCAACCGTACCTTAACGCCCTTTTGAAGTTGCTTGGGATCGATCGTTCCCTTCTTGCGTCCGGAAGAAGCAGCCAGATCCTTG
>CABUPM010000104.1 GCA_902493345.1 uncultured Eubacteriales bacterium
CAGGCACATTCCGGCATCACTATGCCCCGGCAGGATAAGGATCTGAAACTCCAGCGTATCCAGCCGGGTCCTGTCTCCTTCCTCCACATATACGCCCCAATTCGCAAGTGCTTCTTCAAAAGCCTGAAATACCACCGGATCATAGGGGCCTCTGCGTGCCAGCTCGCTATGCAGATATCCTGCCTCTTTTCTCGGAAAATAAATAGGGATCTGATAAGTTCCCGCCATTTCGGCCGCATCCGCAAAATGATCCATGTGTCCGTGCGTAACCACGATCTTTTCCGGACGGATTCCTTCTTTTTGCAAATACTTTAATATGGCATTTCTACCGTCCCCGGGATCTACGACCATCCAATGCCCTCCCTGCTCAATCAGATAGCAATTGGTTCCGTAAGCTCCCACCGCAACGCTCTGTATCCGCATCTTAGAATTCCTTTCCACTATCCATAAGAAGCGTTACCGGTCCGCTGCAGAGCTGCTCAATCTCCATATCTGCCTGAAAGACTCCAAACGCTGCCCGCAAGGGGTCCTCGCTGGCCAGCTCCTTAAACCGCTCAAATTTTCCCCTGGCCGCTTCCACCGGCGCTGCCGACGAATAGCTGGGTCTGCGCCCATGCCGGCAGTCTCCGTACAGAGTAAAATTCGAGACAAACAGCACTTCGTAGCCCAGATCCTTGACGGATAGATTCAGTTTCCCTTGCTCGTCCTCAAATACCCTCAGATTCCAGATTTTATCCAAAATATAGCGCATTGCCGCGTCATCATCCCCCGGTCCGATCCCGACATACGCGACCAGACCCGGTCCAATTGCCGCGCATGGTATGCCGTCCGCTGTAAGTGCCGCCTTCTTGACTCTCTGTAATACTACACGCATACATGTTCTCCTCTCTATTATAAATGGCGCGGCTATATGCCGCGCCGCCCGCATCAACTCATTTGGATGTTCTTACAATCTCATGGACTCCCGGAATCTGCATCAGCTTATTTCCAAGCTGATCCAATTGATTCTTGGACGAGATCTCTAAGGTCACATTGAAAGTATCCGTCATATGATCCTTGCTGACTCTCGCGTCCAGATGCAGAATCTTCAGGTTTTCCGCATTGATTACAGAAGAAATCTCAACCAAAATACCCGAACGTTCCTCGGTAATCACCTGAATGGTGCTCTGGAACTTCAGTCCCTCCGTAGAAGATACTTCCCACTCTGCCTCAATCAGACGTTTGCGCTCCTCTTCCGGCAGCATCATGATATTGACGCAGTCCGTTCGGTGAATGGAAACACCGCGTCCTCTGGTAATAAATCCGACGATCTCATCACCGGGGACCGGATCACAGCATTTGGAAAAACGTACAGCCAGATCATGGAGCCCCTTAACGATAATCGCTCCGCCTTTTTTCTTCTGATGAAGATCCTGATCCTGCGGTACCGCTTCCGCTTTATCCGGAATCAGCTTCAGAACATCCTCATCCGTCATCGCTGCCAGATGTTCCTTACGGTATTCCTCATGCAGCCGGTTGACAATCTGTCCCTCTTTGAGACCGCCGTGTCCGACTGCCGCCAATACGGATTCCCAATCCAGAAATCCATATTTTTTCTGAACGATTTTCATCCATTCCGGACGCAGAAGCTCCGGTAGGGACATGCCCTTGCTCTTGGCATATTTCTCCAGAAGCTCCTTGCCTCTGGCCACATTTTCCTGCTTCAGCTCTTTTTTGAACCATTGGCTGATCTTATTTTTTGCCTGTGTCGTCTTGACAATATTCAACCAGTCTCTGCTGGGGCCCTTGGAGTTCTGGGAAGTGATAATCTCGATCCGTTCACCGTTTTTCACTTTATAATCCAAGGTAACCAGACGTCCGTCCACCCGCGCTCCTACCATTTTATTGCCCACAGCACTGTGAATCTGATACGCAAAATCAATCGGCGTCGAACCGGCCGGCAGTTCAATTACATCTCCCTTGGGAGAGAACACAAAGACAGAATCCTGAAATACATCCAGATCCTGCTTCAGGACATGCATAAACTCTTTATTATCGGATAAATTCTGCTGCCATTCCAGTATCTTCTGCAGCCAGACCATCTTCTCTTCTTCGGAATGCTTGGTGGAGACGCCATTCATGTCTTCTTTGTATTTCCAATGCGCCGCGATACCATACTGCGCCGTGCGATGCATCTCCCAGGTACGGATCTGCACCTCAAACGGCTCTCCGGAGGGCCCGATCAATGTGGTGTGAAGGGACTGATACATATTGGACTTCGGCATCGCGATATAGTCCTTAAACCGTCCCGGCACCGGCGTATACATATCATGAATGATTCCCAGGGCACCGTAGCAATCCTTAACCGAGTCCACAATCGCGCGCACCGCAAACAGATCGTAGATCTGGTCCAGGGTCTTGTGCTTATTCACCATCTTCTTATAGATGCTGAAAAAGTGCTTGGGACGCCCTTCCACAACCGCTTCGATTCCGCCCTCATGCAGCTTTTCCCGGAGGTCCTTACAGATCTCCTGAATAATCTGCTCCCTCTCCTCACGCTTATGACTGATCTGTCTTGTCAGCTCATGATACGCATCAGGATCCAGATATTTTAGAGAAAGATCCTCCAAGTCTACTTTGATCTTGGAAATACCCAGACGATTCGCGATGGGCGCGTAGATATCCAGCGTTTCTCTGGCCTTCTCCAGTTGTTTTTCCTTGCTCTTATACTCCAATGTCTGAAGATTATGCAGCCGATCCGCCAGCTTGATCAGAATCACCCGGATATCCTTTGCCATTGCCAGGAACATCTTACGGTAATTCTCAGCCTGAATCTCTTCTTTATCCGTTGTCGTATAGGTAAGCGTCTTCAGTTTGGTCACACCGTCCACCAGGAGCGACACATCCTTACCGAAGATCCTCTCTATATCCTCTGCCGATACTTTCGTATCCTCAACCACATCATGAAGAAGACCCGCTTCGATTGTCTCCAGATCCAGCTCCAAATCCGCCAACGTAATCGCCACTTTGAGCGGATGGATGATATACGGTTCTCCGGACTGCCGAAGCTGACCGGCATGCGCATCCGCTGCCACCTGGTAGGCCTTGGCCACCATGGTTAAATCCGTCGTCGGATGGTACAGGCGTATCTTTTCAATCAGGGTATGATAATCCTTCTCTACGTCTTCCGACGCAAATGTCAACTGAACATCTTCCATAAAACCCTACCACCTTTCCGACTCTTTTATCGGTTTTCACTCCTGCCAAACCGATATCCCATATTATAAGGGATTTTTTGCCCTTTTTCAACTCTCTTTTATAAAATACAGAAAATTTGAGTCAACTTGCCCGTATATTCACATTTTATTTACAATTTATTCACGATATGTTCACATGGCATAACTATTATTTATATATCCCCTTCTTTTAGTTTTATTATATCCCTCTTAACAAAACTAAAAAGCGAAAAGGCGCCGGTTGATTCCCTCTCCCGGCGCCTTTTTCGTTATATACTTGTTTATGCTCTTGGATCAAAGTTCTCAAAAATCGCCAGCGCGTGATCCGCCTTGACCTTGCGGAACAGTTCCGGCGAACGGACAGTCCAATCCACTTCACATACATGATAGAGCTTCCGGCAAAGCTGCAGACTGAGATTATCCCGCTCTCGGACATCATAGGCAATGAAATCCGGCTGTGTCCAGCAATTGGTCAGGAGATTGCGCAGCGCAAAATCCAACAGTGCCGGATATTCTGTGTTGCCATATTTACGCAGATATGTCAGCAGCTGTCCCCGGACTACATCCGGCTTGTGCTTCTTATACCAGGCAACCGCTCTCGGATCAAAGGATTCGATGCAATACAGTCCGGAATACTCCTCCAGAAGCTTCGATACCTTCTGACAGAGTTCTTCATGATTCTTCATCACCTTTAACTCAATAATCAGAGGTACCCTGCCGTCTACAAGCTCCAATACCTGACGCAGAAGCGGAATCTTTTCTTCTGTACCCAGAAGACGCAGCTGTTCCAGTTCTTCCAGCGTTTTATCCTCAACACGGCCTTCTACACCGCACAGTCTGCGCAGCTCATGATCATGAAGAACGACCAGATGTCCATCCTTTGATAAATGCACATCCAGCTCCATACCAAATCCGGCCTCTACGCCGCGCTGAAACGCTGCCATAGAATTCTCCGGAATGCCGTTCTTCTCATCGTGAAACCCACGATGCGCATAATCATATTGCTTCAGCTGTTCCAGCGCCGCCGGAGACTCCGTACGGGGTCTCATCAGGCCGATCCAACCCGCTGATGCCACAGCCGCGGCCGCCACTGCTTTCCGAATACCATGCGACATGTTCTATTCCTCCGATCAATAACGGATAATACTCTGCACCGGATAGTCCTTCAGAGTCTCTCGGCCGCCCAAAGCTTCCAGCTCAATCAGGAACAGGAACCCTGCTACTTCTGCGCCCGCGCGCGTCACCATCTGAGCAATCGCGTGTCCAGTGCCGCCGGTCGCAAGCAGATCGTCTACAATCAGCACCTTCTGTCCCTTTTTCAATGCATCCTGATGGATCTCCAGGCAGGATTTTCCATACTCCAGGTCATATTCCTGAGAATAAACCGCAGCCGGCAGTTTTCCCGGCTTACGTACCGGAACAAAGCCCTTCTTTTCCGCATAGGCCAGCGGTACGCCGAAAATAAATCCTCTGGACTCCGGGCCCACAATCACATCATACTCCATATCCTTGATCGCATCCTGCATCTGATGCAGTGCTTCCTGCAATCCCTCCGGCTCCTTCAGCAGAGTCGTAATATCACGAAACAGTATTCCTTTTTCCGGAAAGTCCGGAATCGTCCGAATCAGTTCTTTTAGATCCATAACGTCTCTCTCCTTCATCTGGATATCTCATAGTACAGTACCATTATATCACGCTTTAGAAAAACTGCAACGAATATTTGTAATTACAATCTGTAAACTTTTACGGCCTCGATACACATTCCATCCTACATTGTAGCAAATGTCTACAACAGGGGCGTTTTCCAGCTGTTCCCCTCTGTCTAAACGGTTCCAGAGAGCCTCCGAATATCCTTCCGAGAGGCATTCCCGGAGCCATTCCGTGCGAAAACAAACGCCTTCATAGATCCGTCCCTGCTGTTCCAATACCAATCGCGCCGCTTTTTTCTGTTTTCCCATCCAGAAGAGCCGAATCAGCTTCAACGTCTTATCTGCGAATACCGGCTTCGGATTGCCGCTGCCATAGGGCTCCAATACCTCTAAAAGCTCTGCCATCCGGTCGTCGGCATACTGCAGCGGCATCGCCATATCGATATATACAACCGGAAAGCAATCCTCCTGGGTCAATACACAGTTCTCATTGAGGCGCCGTCTCCACCCTTCGATCCGGCTCTCTTCCATAGAAAGTCCGGCTGCCATGGGATGTCCGCCGTAGCGCAGAAAGAACTCCTCGGTACGCTGCATTTCCCCGACCATATTATACGCCGGAATCGAACGTCCAGACCCCTTGACATGCTCTGCTCTGCCGGTCAGTACAAAAACCGGCTTCTGTGTTTTTTCTCTTATCCGTCCCGCAACCAAGCCCGCCAGGCTCTCATGCAGCTCTGGCAGATAGATCACCAGCACCCGATCCTCCGGCTGTTTTTCCAGCTCAGCCAAGCCCTTCTGAATCCCCTCTTCCGTCATCTTCTGGCGAAGACGATTCAGCTCATACAGCTGTGCCGCCGCCTTCTCAGCTCTCTCCGGATCCTCTTCCAGAAGCGCCATGATATAGTGCTGCTGTTCGTCAAGCCTCCCTCCGGAATTGATCATAGGCCCTATAATAAAGCCAAACGCATATACGTCCAGCTTCTCAATTCCTCCCTGTTTCATCAGGGCTCGAATCGCTGTCGGCGGCTTCCGGTTCCACTGCCGGAGTCCCTGATATACAATCTTACGGTTCTCTCCGATCAGGGGCATCACATCGCATACCGTTCCCAGTGCCGCGTAGCCAATCCAATCCGGATCCTCCGGAATCCCCGCCTGTTGTAAGAGCGCCCGTGCAAGCTGATAGGCAACTCCTGCGCCGCACAATTTTTCAAACGGATAGGGATCGTCCTGACGGTGCGGATTGACCACCGCGTCTGCTTCCGGCAAAACATCCCTGCCATCCTCCTGCTTCAGCTCATGATGGTCTGTGATGATCAATGTTATGCCAAGCTCTCTGGCCCGATGAGCCGCTTCAAATTCCCGTATGCCATTATCGCAGGTAAGGATCAATCCTGTTCCCTCTTTTGCGCACTCCTCAACCATATACGGACGAATCCCATAACCATCCTCAATCCGATCCGGAATCCGAATCTTCACATCCGCCTGAAGCTTCTTCAATACTTTTCCCAATATCGTAGAAGAGGTCATTCCGTCCACATCATAATCGCCGATCACATAGATTCTGTTTCCTTCTCGGATATTCTGCATCACCAACGCAACCGCGCGGTCCATATCCCGCATTCGCATCGGATCACTGAGTTCCCCCTCCCGATCCATATACGCCTGCGCGTCTTCCTGCTGAATCCGATTGGCCAGGATTTTGGCCAGAACCGGAGCGATCCCCAATTGATTCTGGATCGCCTGATAGCTTTTGTTATATACACGCCAGTTTTCCCGCATCTGATTCTCCTCATTCTAAAAAACGCCGCCTCATGAGGTTCCTTATGAGGCGGCAGCCGCTTTTCTTTTATTTCTTTTTCGCGGATTTGGAAACCGCTGTCCTTCTTCCGGCATTCTTTTTCTTTTGCAGCAATACCCACATCGGGCTGGCAACGACCAGCGAGGAATAGGTTCCTGCTACAAATCCTGCCAGAAGCGGG
>CABUPM010000105.1 GCA_902493345.1 uncultured Eubacteriales bacterium
CTCCACGAAAAATCAAGCAAAAACTCTAACCCTCTGGTACATTTAAGAGTCTCATCTTCTTAAAGTGTGTCAGAGGGTTTCAAAAATCCAGAGGAATCCCATTAACCCTCTGGTACGCTCAGGGGCCTCATTCTCCATAGTGTACCAGAGGGTTTCAAGGCTTCAGAGAACCCCAAAAAAACCTCTGGCACACCCAAGAGTCTCATTCTCCCAAGTGTACCAGAGGTTTTCAAAAATCTAGAGAGCCCCATAAGCCCTTTGGTACACGCAAGAGTCACATTCTCCCAAGTGCACCAGGTTTTTGGCATAAGGACAGATCCCTGTTTATTTTAAGGATTATTTCTTATAGGGAATGAAATGCGGCCAGGAGTATTCTCCTCGGTAATTAGAAGCGTTATTGTGGGGATATTTGAAGGGAGCGTTGATCATCTCTCCGGTAAAAGGCGTGTCCTGCGTATAGAACCACATTTCCTTGGAGTCCCAGACGACGACTTCATCCCGGGCATCTCCCAAAAGGTCCAGAACCTCTACACACTGCGTAGGATGACCGTCCTCAGGGAAGGGAACGACCTGGCGGCCCCAGCCGTCGATCATGCCGCCCTGCGCGCTGTCCGCGTTCAGCAGCAGCAGATCCCGGCCGTCGCCGGTCCAGTTGACAGGGATGATGACATTGCCGTTGGTGCCGGGCTCATCGCTGTAGAGAACATTGCCGTGGCCGTCATAGATGAAGATGATGCCCTGACTGCCCCAATAGTTGGTGACCGCGGTCTCGTACCCTGGCAGATCCGGCCGGTAATTGGCGGTGCTGATACGCTGAGCGTGACAGATGCGCTTACGGACCTTGACATTGCCCTCAAAGTCGAGGATCATAAAGCCTTCCTCGCCGCTGACGATACCGATATAGTCCTGATCCGAATCCGGAATCAGCCGGCCGAAGATGATTTCGTCCGTATGATCCTTAGCAGGAAGCGTCCAGATCTTTTTGCCGTTGGAATCTACCAGATTGTAACCGACAAACATCTCATCCCGCCCATCGCCGTTGATATCGGCAGTATAGGGGAAATGTCCGGTGATTCCGTCATGGTAGCGCCACAGGGGTTCCAGCTTGTTGTTGTAAACATACAGGCGGCTGTAGCGGTCCTTGATCAGGATGTCCGTGGGAGTGGGGTTGCCCGAGAAATTGCAGATGCGCACAGCGTCGATATTGACATGGTCAAACGCGTACTGCCCATAGGGAACGCCACTGTAGAGTGTTTCCAGAGGCTCAGTGGATTCCGGGACGGGGATGCTTGCCAGTTCCCGGCCGGTTGCGCCTTCTAGAATGCGCAGACGAAAATCCATAACGGTTACAACTTCATTTTTGCCGTCGCCGTTGATATCCGTGATCTGGAAAGGAAGATCCGCTGTCAGGTCGCCATGGGCGGAATCGCTGCAGGGCTCGCCGATCTGCCAGAGAATCTGTCCGTTCATATCAAACGCTGTCATGCAGCTGATATCGGCGTAACGGTCGGTCAGAACCCGCTTATGGTGCTGGCACAGGATCATATCCAGTTTGCCGTCTCCGGTCAAATCGCCGAAGCGCAGATGACGTCCGGCGCCGAAATTGCTCAGTGAGATCTTGTGATGCAGCTTGAGCTGAGGATAGGTCTTTCGCTGAGCCGCGACGTCCGCTTCCTGAGCTGCCTTTTCACGGGTAAAGGACGCGTAGTCCTCTTCGTGCATGGAGATGACGACATCTGTGTATTGAACGGGAACCGTTGCCATCAATGCGATTCTTCCCTTGGCATAACGGTCACACTGAGCGCTTAGGGTCACGCCGTCGATGGATGCGGTATAGGTATCGCCGTCTACGGATAAGATGATATCATACGGAAGGTCAAATTCCGGCTTGTAGTCGATCTCGGCGAGCACGGTGTATTCTTCCTGATCCCGCATGGCCCATTGAAGCTTGCCACCGTTATGACAGAACAATACGTATTGACGGCTGTTTTGATAACGAGTGGCAATTCCGGCAAGTCCATGGGTATTCAGAAACAGAATCTTGGAAGAGACCTCATAGTTCTGCCACAGGCGCTCGCCCGTAACCAGGGTGCTCCAGGGACGCCAGGGATCCTGCACCAGGGGCTTGACCATTTCGTTTTCCATCCAGTGTCGGCCCTCTCTCGGGGCAACGGACCAGAACGGTCCCTTCCAGCTATAATCCGCCATCGGACAATACCAGTGGCCGCTATAGCCAGAAGTAGGAGCGAAATGGTATTCGCCCATAGCGGAATGATTGGGGTCAAAGGGAAAGCCCCCTAGGGGGAAATCATTAAAATCTTCTTTTTGAAGCAATACTTTACGCATTTGTACAGCCTCCTTATATGGATGTTATTGATTAGTCTCAGTATACCATTTTTTTTTCAAAAAAGCAAGAAAGTGTCGGAATTTTATGGTATACTGAAAAAAATATTGGAAAGGCAGGAAACGAAATGAAATTCAGAAACGGATATTGGCTGATGCGTACGGGTGTCACCGAATACGCGGCGGCGCAGGTATGTGACTATAGTTTTCGTGAAGGGACGCTGACTCTGTACTGTTCGGTAAAGCCGGTAGAGAGCCGCAGCGCTACCGTGGACGCCGCACTGCTTACCATAGAGATGAAGGCGGTGGGCCAGAACTCCATCGCGGTGCATGCCTATCATCATATTGGCGGACATATCGAATGCCCGCAGTTTTCCATAGCACAGGCATCAGAGGCGACGCTGACGCAGTCAGAGAATGAGCTGCGGCTGACGGCCGGGACGATTTGCGCGGCCATTCAAAAAAAGCCGTTTTATATCCGCTACTATGAGGGGAATCGGCTGCTGACAGAATCGGAGGGACACAGCCTCGCGTATCTTTCTATGCCGGACGGAAGCATCCGATTCAAAGAAGAATTGGCGCTGTCCGTGGATGAGCTGGTATATGGCCTGGGAGAACGTTTTACGCCTTTTGTAAAGAACGGACAGACAGTAGAACTGTATAACGCGGACGGGGGAACCGCCAGCGAGCAGACCTATAAAAACATTCCTTTTTATTTGAGCAGCCGTGGGTACGGCATCTGGATCCATACACCGGCGCCCGTGTCGTTGGAGATCGCTTCAGAAAAGGTGGAAAGGGTGCAGTTTTCCGTAGAAGGCGAAGAGCTCTCCTATTGTGTTATCGCAAGCGGCGGCGCAGAGAATCCGTATCATGGCGTTCTTGCCAATTATACAAGGCTGAGTGGACAAGCAGCTCTGCCGCCGCGCTGGTCCTTTGGACTTTGGTTTTCCACATCCTTTGTGACGGATTACGATGAGAAGACGGTGCTGGGATTTTTGGACGGAATGGAGAAGTGCGGAATTCCGGTAGAGGTTTTTCATTTTGATTGCTGCTGGATGAAAGAGTTTGAGTGGTGCAGCTTCCAGTGGCGGGAGGATTGCTTCCCGGACCCGGAAGGACTCCTGCGTAAGATTCATGAACGGGGCATTCGGGTCTGTGTATGGATCAATCCGTATATCGCGCAGAAATCTCCGCTGTTCCGGGAGGCAGCCACGGCCGGATATCTGCTGCGAAGACCGGATGGCCGTGTATGGCAGACGGATAAATGGCAAGCCGGCATGGGAATTGTAGACTTTACCAATCCGCGGGCGGTTCAGTGGTATCAGGAGCAGCTCCGGGCGCTGCTGCGCATGGGCGTGGATTCGTTCAAGACAGACTTTGGAGAGAGGATTCCGGAGGATGTGGTCTACTATGATGGGTCGGATCCAGTACGGATGCATAATTACTATACCCTTATGTATAACCGCACAGTCTATGAGCTGTTGAAACAGGAAAAGGGAGCGGAGGACGCGGTGGTCTTCGCAAGGTCGGCTACGAGCGGTTCCCAGGCATATCCGGTTCATTGGGGAGGCGATTGCGCGTCCAGCTATCGTTCCATGGCTGAATCCCTGCGGGGAGGATTGTCGTTGGCTTTGTCCGGTATCGGATTCTGGAGCCATGATATGGGAGGCTTTGAAGACGATGCGTGTACGCCGGATCTGTATAAACGCTGGACTCAGTTTGGTCTGCTGTCCACCCATAGCCGGTATCATTCCAGCAGACGTTATAAGGCGCCGTGGTTGTATGATGAGGAAGCGCTCCGAATCAGTCGGCAGTTTACATGCCTGAAGCTCTCCCTGATGCCGTATCTGTGGGCGCAGGCGGTCGAGTCCGTACGGGACGGACTTCCCATGCTGCGGCCGATGCTTTTGGAATTTCCGCAGGATGAAATGTGCCGGTATCTGGACAGACAGTATATGCTGGGGCGGGATCTTCTGGTAGCGCCGATTTTCAGCCCGGACGGCATGGTGAAGTTCTATTTGCCGGAAGGCGGCTGGATTCATCTGATCGATGGAAGAACCTATGTGGGTGGCCGCTGGTATACACAGCATTTTGATTATGACAGTCTGCCGGTCTTTGTACGCAGCGGCGCCGTGCTGATCCGCAGCGGCGAGGAGAGAAAGAGCGCCGAGTACGATGACAGGCATAACGCCCGGATCTGCATCTATGATGTCCCCATGGAAGGAACATCAGCAGCCTGCTATGACCGAAAGGGACAGGAGATTGCGTCGGTCCGTGTGACGAGAAATGAAGAACAGCTGGTGGTTGTCGCCCATGGATTCGATAAGGAGAGCCGGGTCGTACTGGAGGGACAGGAGTATCCTCTGGCCGGGGACGTTCTGGTATTGGTATAAAGGAGCATTATGGAAGAATTTATTAACTACGCGCACCGCGGAGCCAGCGAATATTACCCGGAGAATACCTTCTTAGCGTTTTATGCTGGCTTGGCCATGGGGGCCAATGGGATTGAGACGGACGTTCAGATGAGCCGGGACAAGATACCGGTATTGTTCCACGATCGTACGCTGGAGAGGATGACGGGCAGGCCTGGCAGCATCGGAGAGTATACCTATGATGAACTGATGGCAATCGAGGCGTCTAAGGGAAGGTATCGGGATAAAATCGCGGGTCTGGAGGATTTTCTGCGCCACTTTTCATTTCAGGCGCTGCGTTTTGCGATCGAGCTTAAAGGCGCGGACGCGGAAGAAGCGGTTGCGGAAAACATCTGCCGATATAAAATAGAAAAAAAGACTGTGGTAACGTCCTTTGAATGGGAGTATCTGAAAAAGTTCCGGGAGATCCTGCCGCAGGTGCAGATCGGTTTCCTGGCGAGAGAGATAACGCCGGAACTCCTGGAGGAGCTTTATCAGCTCGGGACGGAGGAGCTGTGTCCCAGAGCGGGCAGCTTCACAAAAGAAGACGTGCAGAAGTGGCATGGAATGGGACTTCGCGTACGTGCCTGGGGTGTCAAGGACGAGGATCTGATGCGCCAGTCCTATGAAGCCGGGGTGGACGGGATGACGGTGAATTTTCCGGACAAATTGGCCAAATATCTGGTGGATCCGGCGTCATATTGACAAAGGACGCCGGATGGACTACAATACAGTTGTATGAGAAAGGGGGAGAGAGGCGTGCCTGAACAGAAAAATCGGCAGGAATGGTTTTTTAAGTGGATTACCCCGCTGCAGGCCATGCGGCTGTGCGTCGCGATTGTGATTGTGTGCATGTGCGTGGCGTTGGGGTCGGCAGTAGCGTGGTGCTTTTCACGCCTGAACAACAGCGCGGTTACGTATGATTATAAATATGTCTCTTCGCAGGAGTATCTGCAGCAGAACGGAAGCACGGTTCTGTCCTATGATGAAGAGAAAAATCAGATTGCTTTTATGATGAATGAGGATCTGATCAATACAGTCCTGAACGCCTATTTACAGTCGCAGAACTACATGCTGGGAGATTACAAGATCTATGAAATGGTCTATCGGCAAAAAGAAGGAAAATTTTATTTCCAGCTGCAGGCCGGTCTGTTTCGTGTATCGGCGCGCGCTAATGTGGAGGCGACCTGGGACCGCGGCAATCAGCAGTTAGTGCTGGCTTTTTCCAATGTCCATCAGGGACGGGAGGACAGTCTGTGGGCCAGCTGGACGGACGAGCTGCGTCTGCCGAGCCTGCGGATCTCGGCAGAATATCTGGAGGCCCCCCAATGGCTGGAGGTCGACGGCGTAGAACTGAACACCAATGAGATGCTGCTGTATTTTGCGCCGAATCTCTCACAGCTGATGGAGATGGTGCAGGAGCGGTTTACGGCGGATCCGGTCTATCTGGGGTGGCAGAACGCATTGGAGAACTGTCCGCAGCCGGTAAGGCGTCTGTATCAGATTGTACAAAAAGAAAGCCGCATGACCCGTGAGGATATGCGGAACTTTATCAAGATGTTTATCGACCGGCAGGATGAGCTGGCACAGCTTCTGGCGGTTATGGACAGTCAATCCGCTGCCGACTTTCTGGAAGAATACCGTGCCTATATCACAGAGAGCGTAACGGAGAAGGCGTTGACCAGCCGCCGGGAACAGATCAAGCAAAGTGTAAAAACCGTGGTAGCCAGAGAACTGAAGGGGGCGCTGGAGGAGTATATCGCCGGAGGCATTGGTGTTGTTCCGGACGCGATGAAACAGCCCGCCGGCAGTACAGATAACTCCTATGTGAATTTTACAGACGGAGCCAGGCTGCTAGGCACGGCGATTGTCGTGCAGGCGCAGCAGGGCGGTCAGAACACAGAATGGGTCCCGGAGCAGACCTATGTGGTCGATGCCGGTGTGATCTATGATTATAACGTACAGGCCTTCCTGACAGCGGAATGGATGGCGCAGCAATACACGGTAACGGTCCCGAATGT
>CABUPM010000106.1 GCA_902493345.1 uncultured Eubacteriales bacterium
CATTGCGCCGGAATTTAATGAAAAGTATCAGTTAAGACTGGGTGACACGATCGTATTCCGAGACGACAGCTTGAATATCGTCCGTTCGCTGCAAGGAAAAGTCAGACAATACGTGGTATCGAACGGAACGGTTAAGGCGCAGACCAAGAAGCTCGATCGTTCCGGGCTGGGTGTGTTGATGGACGGAGTCTTTCTGTCCGAACAGCTGGGAGTGGAAAAGCCCAATGTTGGATTTTTTGATCAGGTATTTGACGCGATCAGACCTGTGGACAGAAAACAGGTGATGATTGTAGGGGATTCTCTGACAAGTGACATCGCTGGAGGGAATCGAGCAGGAATTGTTACCTGTTGGTACAATCCGGGCGGACTGCCGAGACCGGATGACTGCCGCGTCGATTATGAGATACAGGACCTTCATGAGGTCTATGCCATTCTTTCTCGCTTTTAGGATAAAGATATTCAGGAGGAACCAGACATGTATACAGCATCCAAAGAAAGATATACAGCTATGGAATACAGCCGCTGCGGAAACAGCGGACTCCTTTTACCGAAAGTGTCACTGGGACTGTGGCATAATTTTGGTGATACGGCAAATTTTGACAACATGAAACAGCTTTGTTTTACCGCTTTTGATAACGGAATTACACAGTTTGACTTGGCAAATAATTATGGCCCGCTTCCGGGAAGCGCCGAGAAAAATTTCGGACGTATCCTAAAGGAAGATTTGGGAACATACCGGGATGAACTGATTATCACAACAAAAGCCGGATATGACATGTGGGAGGGCCCTTACGGAAACTGGGGAAGCCGGAAATACCTTCTTGCCAGTTTGGACCAGAGCCTGAAACGCATGGGACTGGAATACGTGGATATTTTCTACCATCACAGGATGGATCCCAATACACCTCTGGAAGAAACAATGGGCGCGCTGGCAAGCGCCGTACAGAGCGGTAAGGCAATCTATGTCGGACTTTCCAACTACGATGGAGAAACTATGAAGAAAGCGGCAGCCATCCTGCAGGACATGCGCTGTCCGTTTGTAATCAACCAGAATCGATATTCTATTTTTGACAGGACAGTGGAAAAGAACGGCTTGAAGGATGCAACCGCCAAACTGCAAAAAGGTCTGATTACATTCAGTCCGCTTGCACAGGGACAACTCACGGACCGGTATCTGAACGGAATTCCACAAGACAGCCGTATCCGGACCGATGGCAGATTCTTAAAAGAAAGCACGCTGAATGAACACAGACTGGAACAAATCCAAAGACTCAACAATCTTGCCGGCGAACGTGGTGAGAAACTGGCGGATATGGCACTCGGATGGCTCCTTGGACACAGAGAGGTGACCAGCGTTTTAATCGGCGCATCCAAGCCGCAGCAGATTTTGGACAATATAAAGGCAATTTCCTGCGCACCGTTTACGGAAGAAGAATTAAAGCGGATTGATGAGATTGCTGAAGTATGAGGAAAAGAGAAGATCAGCAGTGGATATATGTCCACTGCTTTTTATATGGCAGAAAACGGAAGGGGATAAACACCTTTTCTCTTGAAAACGGATAGAATATTTCAGGGGAATAAGGAGGCCGGAACATGTACCATTTGTCTCAAGAGGAATTTTTGGGGAGCTGGGAACCGATTCGGGAGGGAGATGCCTGTATTATCGCGCAGGATGAAGGATTTTTAGAACAGATCCAACGGGAATGGAAAAAGCCAGCGGACTGGTGCGGCTATCAGGAAGAAGGGCATGTCGTATTCCGTCAGGCGCACGATGTGGCAGAAGCAACGAAGGAGCGGGCAGAGCTTCTGAGAATGCTGGAGACAGATCCAGAGTATATTTGGGGTCAGAACTATATCCGTGAAGAATATCGGTGTTATGCGGCCGCGATATGGAAAAGGCTGCAGGAGGAAGCGGCGGAGCAGGGATTTACGGCACGGTATGAGGGGGAGGAGATCTGTTTTGAGGGCGAGGGAGATCCGTCACCGTTATGTTACCAGGCCGCGGAGATGACAGGGTATTTGCAGCGCCTTGGAATGAAAACGGAACGCCGCCTGCAGAACTTTCGGAAAGAAGCCATGTCTCAATTGGGCGTAGAGATGGGAGAGGCTTTTTCTTTTGTCTGTCCCAAGGCTTGGCAGCGCTATCAGAGCCACCGCAGCCTGTGGAACCGGTTAGAGGATGGGAAATACCTTGCAGGACAGCTGATGGAATGCGGCGTGCTGGTAGTACCTCTGGCAGAGCTTCTTCAGGAGAGAAGCGCTTATGAATATCTGAAAAAAGTGCTGCGGGAGCGCATATTTACACAGTGGCAGGTAGGAGAAGAGCTGACAGTCCTTCCGGAGGCGGAACCGATTCCCTATGAGGGCCGAGTGTTGTTTTATGGAAGCAGGCAATGGGTAAATCTATGGGAACAGATGGATCCGGAATGGGCCGCGTCGATCCCTCAAGCGGAGTGGAGAGCTCAGTGCCGGATCCATCCGGAGATCCGGCGGAGCTTTCGAAAGGCTTTGGGACGCTGTAGTCTGCGGGACGAGGAGATTCTGTGGAATATGCTGCGGCGTGGGGCTCGGCCGGGATATATTTGGACGGATCTGGGACGGATTTGGCCACTGCGTGAGGCACCGGAGAGGCTCTGTGAAGAAGCGCTGACCAGAGAAGACGAATGGTGGGACAGACAAGAGAGAATACCGGCGGATGGAGTCGGACGCGTACATGGAATGGCCGTCCTTGCATACGGAGAACATCGGACGGGAATCCCGATTACCGTAACGGCGCTTTGCCGCAAAAAAGGAAGCAATCGAAGTCTGGAAAACACCTGTGGGCCCATTTACCGCAAAGGAATGGAGATTCTAAAAGAGTATTGGCAGAGGCTCGGCGGGAAAAAGAGTTTTTCCCTTTCTATAGAGGGCAATTATGGATATCTGGAAGGGGACAGCGCAACGGCGGCGCAGCTGTATGCCGTCCTATCCGCTGCGACAGGGATTATGCCCAGAGAAAAGTAGCCGTAACAGGGGCTTTGGGGCTCACCGGAGAGATTCTCACGGTGGGAGGAATCAATGAGAAGATCGAAGGCTGGTATCGTGCGGGGGGACAAGGGATTCTGTACCCGGCAGATAATCGAAAGGATCTCTGCCTCAGACCCTCGGTAGAAAAGGCAGTACAGGAAGGACATTTTCGGTTGTGGGAGATTCGCCACGTGGAAGAGGGGGCGGAGATCCTGTTCTGTAAAAAATGGAAATGGCTCAGAAGAAAAATTTAACACTATACAGAAGACGGATTTTAGTGTATAATAAGAATGCTGGATTTTCGCATATTTACAAATGTGCTGGAATAAATATAAAAAGACTTCTGACAGATGGACAGGAGTGAATGCGCGTAAAGGAGGAGCTTTATGAGACGGTACAAGACGATCCTTCAGCCCAAGCGGGTGATCGACACTGTGCGCTGCAACTGCTGCGGCAAGGTAATACAGGATTCCGAATTTTTCTCCGCAGTAAAGCATTGGGGATATGACTCGCCTTACGATACAGAGGTTCACGCCATGGATATCTGTACGGAATGTTATACCGGCTGGATCCAAAGCTTTCAGATCTCACCGGTACTTACGGAAGATAAGAAAGAGTCAGAGGAAGGATGAAGTAGAGAATGCTGGATGTGTGTCTGTTAGGGACGGGAGGCATGATGCCTTTACCCGGACGGTGGCTGACAGCGTGTATCATGCGTTCTGCGGGTACGACGCTTCTGATCGATTGCGGCGAAGGAACGCAGATTACGCTGCGTCAGCTGGGATGGAGCTTCAAAGGAATCGATGCGTTGTTAATCACGCATTATCATGGAGATCATGTGAGTGGACTGCCGGGGTTATTACTTACGATCGGCAACGCGGAACGCCATGAGACGCTGCATATCTATGGGCCAAAGGGGCTGAACCGGATTGTAAAGGGATTGCTGCAAATCGCGCCGGAGCTGCCCTTTCCGATAGAATGCCATGAACTTGGCGGCAATGGAGATGAGTTTGATGTAGGGTGCTTCCATATTCGGGACGTTAAGTTGGATCATGGAATCCCCTGCCTGGGATATCGGGTAGACCTCCCGAGACAGCCGGAGTTTCTTCCGCGGAAGGCACAGGACAATCAAGTGCCGTTGAAGCTGTGGGGGAAGCTCCAGAAGGGCGAGACAGTAGAAGAGAATGGCGTTTGCTATACGCCGGACATGGTGCTGGGCGAACCGCGGCGCGGTCTGTCCGTGTGCTATTGCACTGATACACGGCCGGTTCCCGGAATTGTGGATGCGGCCAGGGATGCGGATCTCTTTATCTGTGAAGGAATGTATGGCGAGGAAGAAAAAAAGAGCCGCGCCAATGAATATAAGCATATGACGTTCCGTGAGGCGGCGGTTCTGGCCAAGGAGGCCAACGCCAAGGAATTATGGCTGACGCATTTCAGCCCCTCTCTGATGCATCCGAAGGAAGTTCTGCCGGAGGCACAGGAGATCTTTGAGAATAGTCATGTGGGAAAAGACCGTATGGTAAAGGTACTGAAATATGAAGAATAATATCAAGATTCTGGCGATAGAATCCTCCTGTGACGAGACGGCAGCCGCTGTTGTCGAGAACGGGAGAAATGTACTGTCCAATATCATCTCTTCGCAGATCGCGGTGCATACGATCTATGGA
The DNA here is from genome assembly GCA_902493345.1 of uncultured Eubacteriales bacterium. GTDB lineage: Bacteria > Bacillota > Clostridia > Lachnospirales > Bianqueaceae > Faecimorpha. The sequence goes on from CABUPM010000106.1 coordinate 4,677, forward strand.
GGCGTTGTACCGGAGATCGCTTCCAGAAAGCATCTGGAAAATATTGATGGAGTGATTCAGGCGGCGCTGCAGGAAGCAGGATGCGGCTGGGAGGATATCGACGCAATCGCCGTAACGCAGGGACCGGGACTGGTCGGTGCCCTGTTGGTAGGAGTTGCCGAAGCCAAGGCTCTGGCATATGCGCTGCATAAACCGCTGATAGGAGTCCATCATATCGAAGGACATATTGCAGCCAATTATATCTCGGATCCAAACTGGGAGCCGCCGTTTTTGTGCCTTGTCGTTTCCGGCGGGCATACGCACCTGGCAATTATAGAGGATTACGGCGTAAACCGGATCCTGGGGCATACCAGGGATGATGCGGCCGGTGAAGCGTTTGATAAGGTAGCGCGTGCCATCGGATTGGGATATCCGGGCGGACCGAAGATCCAGCGAGCGGCGGAGAACGGTAATCCGGCAGCGATCCATTTTCCAAGGCCGTGTATTGAAGAAGAAGGATATGATTTCAGTTTTAGCGGACTCAAATCCGCTGTATTGAATTATCTGAATCAGCAGGAGATGCGGGGAGCGGCGATCTCACAGGCGGATGTCGCGGCTTCTTTTCAGGCGGCCGCTGTGGAAGTCCTGGTGGCGAAGACCATGCAGGCAGCCAAGGCATATGGAATTCACCGAATCGCCATGGCCGGCGGTGTTTCGGCCAACCGCGCACTGCGGGAAGCGATGATTGCCGAATGCGAAAAGCATCACTATCAGTTTTCGGCGCCAGAGCTGATTTTATGTACGGACAATGCGGCTATGATCGGAAGCGCCGCCTATTATCAATATCTTAAAGGAGATTTTGCGGATCTGACATTAAATGCCATGCCCAATCTGCCTTTAGGTTCCAAAAAATGAGTGTATAAGCTTCATGACTTTCGGCACATACTATGTCCGGAGGTGGAAATCATGAAACAGGAACACAATTCCACAGCCTCCGCAAAACAGCGGGGGCTGTATTATGGATTGCTGTCGCTTTTGGCGGTGATTACCGTGGGAGCGATTGCCGCGACGTTTTTGGCAGGAGGGGAAGAACAGGAGCCTGTCAATCCCATGCAGCAGCTGCAGGCAGAGGAGAGCAAGAAGGAAGAAGATTCCACGGCAAAGCCAGCGGAGGATTCTAAGGCGCAGGCGGTCAGCAAGGATCCGGTTCAGCCCAATAGCGAGATTCAGGAAGTAAAAGCGCCGGAAACAGAGAGTTCCTCCGAGAATGAATCGAAGGCCGCGACGGTACAGGCTGAGCCGGAAAAGGAGACCAATGCGGAATTTGACGCGGAGACGGAAACCATGGTATGGCCGGTCAGCGGTAACGTGGTGATGGAATATTCGGCGGACACGCTGATTTATGACAAGACACTGGACCAATACCGTGTCAACGATTCGATCAGTATCTCTGCCGTCACCGGAGAAGCCGTGGTCGCCGCGGCGCAGGGAATCGTCAAATCCATTGGCTGCAATGATATTCTGGGCAATTATGTGGTCATCAGTCATGGCAACGGGCTGGAGACTACATACGGCCAATTGCAGGAGGCCGTTGATGTCTCGGTGGATCAGGTTGTATCGAAGGGAGAAACGATTGGATATATTGCCGAACCATCCTGGTATGGCACGGCGTTGGGCAGTCATGTGGAGTTTCAGGTGACACAGGACGGCGTCGCTGTGGATCCGACAATCTATCTGGAAGGTACTTTAGAC
>CABUPM010000107.1 GCA_902493345.1 uncultured Eubacteriales bacterium
TCGCTGCAGCAGTGGTTTGCGGCAGAAGAAGAGCTGCCGTATTATGCGGCTCTCTTCGATCAGAAAGTGACGGATTATTATTCCTGGATCATCCCCAAGAAGGGACAGACGATTCTGGGCACGGCGATTCCGGAAGGAGAGGACGTGCGCGGAAGGTTCGAACGGCTGAAGCGGGAAGCGAAGGCTTCCAGATTGATCAAGGGGCGTGAGCTCAAGGAGCGGGGGGCGGTGCTGCTGAGGCCTTATGGTCCCGGAAGCGTTCATCTGGGTCGGGGCAGAGTCTTTCTCGCGGGCGAGGCAGCGGGACTGATCAGCTCCAGTTCGGAGGAGGGCATCAGCTACGCGCTTTCTTCCGGAAGGATGCTGGGAGAGGCGCTTCTTGCAGGCAATAGTCCCCAGGAAGCGGAGGACCGTTACCGCAGACAGACCATGAAGCTGCGTTGGGGACTGAGTCTTAAGAGCATGAAAGCACTTGTGATGTACCAGCCTTGTTTGCGGAGCATGGTATTTAAGAGCGGACTGCTCAGTATGGATATGAAACAGTAAGAATACAGAGAAAAAGGAGGAGCGTCGGATGCGGATTAAGCTGATTCATACCGCGGATCTACATGTTGGACGGCTGTTCGGCCGGACTGCCGCGGAGGAAGGATCGATCCGGCGCCGGGATATTCTGGAGGCGCTTCATACGATATGTCAGACCGTGATTCAGGAGGAAGCGGACTTTCTTCTGATCTGCGGAGACCTTTTGGAGGAGAGCGCCGGAGAGAGAGAACGGGAAGAGGTTCGCGACCTCTTGCAGTCGGTTGCCCCGGCCCAGGTTTTATGGAGTCTAGGACAATCCGATTGGAACCAAAGTGACGGAGATTGGCCGGAGAATGTGCATCGATTTCCGGTGGGCTTTCATAAAGTGGAATTCCCGGAAAAGCATACGATCGTTTGGGGAGAGAGCTGGGAAAGCGGCACATGGAGCGATGGATTTGCTCAGTTCCTGCCGCCGGCCGGGGAGGATACCTGTCAGATCCTGATGGTATACGGAGACGCGGAGGCGGAGAGCTCAGAACGCCATCCGGTGGATCTGGGAGCGCTGCGGAGTATGGGCGTGGATTACTGCGCTCTGGGAGGCAGACACAAGATGACCCTTTGGGGACGGGAAGGCGACATATGGGCGGCTTATCCCGGCAGTCCGGAGCCTCTGGATCCGCAAGAAGAGGGAGACCATGGCTTTTTGCAGATAACAGTGGAGAAGGGCAGCGGATATCGGATTCGCAGTGCGGAAAGAAAGTATTGCGCCAGACGCCATGTGCGCAGGCGTGTCATTTCGGTGACGCCGGATATGGGTCTGGAGGAGCTGTGTGATCAGATACGGAACACGTTTCGGATGCCGGAGCGGCAGAAGGAGCTGTGTGTGGCCGTATTGCAGGGAATACGCCGCAGCTTTGCGGCAGTGGACACGGATGCGTTGTGCCGAAGACTGGCCGGAGAGTTTCTGTTTCTTACGGCAGAGGACCAGACGCAGCCGGAGCTGGACCTGAATCGGCTGCGTGACGCGAACGCGGAGAATCTGTTAGGAAAATACATCGCGGCAATGCAGGAACGGATTCGGAACGCACAGAACGAGAAGGAGCGGGAGACACTGCAATCGGCGCTGGAAGCCGGTGCGGAAGCGCTCTTAAACAGCACAGAACAGGGGAGGTGACGGGAGTGAGGCTTGTAGAAGCAAGAATCGAGGGCTTTGGACAGTATCGGGATCAGGTGATATCTTTTGCGCCGGGACTCAATGTCATCCATGGAACCAATGAATCCGGCAAGACAACGCTGATGAAATTTATCGAAGGCGTGCTCTACGGGTTTTACAAGCCATCGCAGCGCCGCCAATATACAGAAGACTATGAAAAGTACCGGCCATGGGACGGAGGATCCTACGCAGGTACTTTGATATATGAAAATGCGGGACGGACCATCGCGGTCTATCGGGATTTCGCGGGCGAAGAGATTCGGATGTATGACTGGGAGACGAAGGAGGATCTGACAGGACAGCTGACCTATAACGGCGTGATCCGCCAGGTGGATCCGGCGTCCCGGGACTGGAAGATCTCCCCGGCAGCCTTCCGCAATACGATCAGTATTGTGCAGGGCAAGGCCTGCCCGGATCTGGAGCAGATCGGGGGAGAGCTGCAGGAGAGCCTGATGAATCTAACAACAGCCGGAGATGAAGACATCTCGGTTCGGACATCTCTGCGTACACTGCGCAGGCAGATGGAAGAGATCGAGGGAGACGGTGCTTCCGGCGGTACACTGAACGAGCTCGCGGCGCGGGAGAACGAGCTGAAGGAAAGGCTGCGGCAGTCCAGAGAACTGCAGCGGCGGCAGGAGAGGATCCGAACGGAGCTTGCGGAGCTTCCGGAAGAAGCGGAGGATCCGGAACAGGCGGACCTATTGGTAGAGCGAGCGGGACGACCGGAGCAAAAAGAACATTTGCGGCAGATGGAGCAGGAGATCGTCAAGCTGCGCGAGCAGGAACGGCAGATCCGTACCGGTGCCCAGGGCAATGAAAAGCAGTATGAAGAGCTGATCGGCCTGCAAAAAGAAGTATCAGGACTGCGGGTTCGTCAGGCAGACGCTCAGCTGCGTACAGAGCAGTGCGAAAAGGTACTGGCGGCTTTGCCGGAGGAGTCCCAGCAACAAGAAGAGAATACGGATAAGGATGCGGTGCTGACAGCCGCGGTCGTTATCGGCGGTGTTTTGACAGTGGCAGCCGTGCTTTTGGGTATCTTTGTGAGCCCTTGGTGTATGCTTCTGGTGCTCGGAGGGGGCGCGGCGGAGCTGTATGCGTTTATGAGATACCAGAAAAGGATGCAGGAAGGCTTCCGAATCCGGCAGGAAAAACGAGCGCAGGCGGATACACTGCGAATGGAGCGGGAAAAGGCGCAGGAACGCCTGAAGGAAGCCAAGACAGATCAAAAGAGCTGTGAGGAAGCGCTGGAGCGCGGAACCGGACAGCTGCAGGAGATTTTGCAGCGAACCGGCGTCTCTTCCGTAGAAGAATATGGCAGCAGGCTTCGTTCCCAGGCGCGCCAGGAAACACTTCGGGATCGGCTGGATCATCTGGAGAGAGAGCAGTCCCGGTGGAAGATGACCTATGCGGCGGAGATCCTGCGGGAACGCAGAGCGCTCTTGTCCAGAAGGCTGGAGGAAAGCCTCCAGGAGGAGGATACGGCAGCGCTTCGGGAAGAACTGGCGCAGGTGGTTCAGCAGAAGGACCGGCTGACAATGGAGAGGGATTCTCTGCGGGCGGCAGCGGCGGCAATCGAGTCCTTATCGCGGGAAGTGCAGAAGGAGTATGAACCGGTTCTCACAGAGAATATGAAAAAAACAGTGGAAAATATCACGGCCGGGCGATATAATACGGTGTACGTATCCGATCAGGAAGGGATCCGGGCGCAGTCCGCGGACGGCCGGGAGGTCGCGATGGATCAGCTGTCGGCCGGCACGGGCGATCAGATCTATTTCGCGGTACGGCTGGGGATGATCGATCTTCTGAGTCCCAAGGTAAAACTTCCGCTGATACTGGATGACGCGTTTGCAAGATATGACGACGAGCGGCTCGGCAAGATCCTGCGGCTTTTGCGTCAGGAGGCCAAGAACCGTCAGATCCTTATTTTTACCTGTCAAAAGCGGGAAAAGGAATTATTGACAGCGATGCGGGCGGCATTTCAATACAATGAATTGAAAGGATGAGAAGGATGGCTGCAAAACGTACGTCCAAGAGAAAAAAATATAAGCTGCAGGATCCCAAACGCTTTTTTGGATTTATCGCAATCCTGGTATTATTGGTGCTTCTGTTGGTTCTCGTAATACGCGGCTGCAGCGGACCCAAACAGCAGGGCAGCAAGCCGAGTACATCCTCATCGCAGACGGATGCTTCGCAGACAGCGACGGTCAGCACCGGGCTGGGGGATATGCAGAAGCAGACGATCGCGTGGACGGTGGGACTGGCGAATATGACACGCGGTATCAGTACGGCGGAGCCGGATGATACAACGCAGGTTCCCAAGATCTATACGATCGTGATCGATCCTGGCTGCGGCGGGTCAGACAGCGGCAATCCGGGACACGGCAATGTGATGGAAAAGGCGATCAACCTGGAGGTAGCGCTGAAGCTGAAGGCGGAGATCGAGAGCCGGTATCCGGATGTACGGATCGTCATGACGCGGGAGAACGATAAGACAGTCAGTACGGAGGAGCGTGTCAAGACAATCAATGATGCCAACGCGGATCTCGCGATCAGTCTGCACTGCGACTATTTTGCGGGATCGGCAGAACGGCGCGGCGTAACAACATATTACCGGCAGAAGAGCAGTACCGGAGAAGAAAGCTCCAAGGCGGAGGACAGTTCGGCCGTACAGCTGAGTGTCTCAGAGCGTTCCGCGCAGATTGCCGCGGCTTTGCAGAAGGCGGCGGCGCAGGCGCTGGAGACGGATGACCGAGGATGTGTTGAAGAGCGTTATGACATCCTGAACGAGACCAACGCACCGACCGTATTGATGGAGATGGTGTATCTGACAGATCAGAGTGATTACGCCAAAATCACCAACGAGGAGTATCAGAAAGCGTTAGCGGCAGCCTTGGCCGATGGGATCTATGCCGAGCTGGAGGCCCTATACCCCACGAGGGCACAGAGTCAGACTGTGGCTCCGCAATGAAGATAAAAAAGCTTGTACAGAGTTTTGGCTATGCTCTGCGCGGAATCGGCTATGCGGTGTTTCATGAGCGCAACTTCCGGATCCATATCTGCGCGGCGGTTACTGTTATTGGGTTCGGCGCCGCGTATGGGCTTCTTTTGTGGGAGTGGGCAGCTGTGTTTTTGGTGATCGGCGCTGTGATGGCAATGGAACTGATCAATACCGCAGTTGAGCAGACGGTGGATCTTGTAACCGACACCTGGCAGGAAAAAGCGCGAAATGCCAAAGACGCGGCGGCCGGCGCGGTGCTGGTCATGGCGGGAGCCAGTGTGGCTCTGGCGTGTGTGATTTTCCTGGACGGGGAACGCTGGGGAGCGTTGCTGTGGAGAATACAGTCGTATCTGCCGTGGATCGGCGGGGCAGCGTTTCTGTATATCATTTTGATGCTGTGGTTTGTATTTTATTTTCCGGGAAAGAAAGGGGAGTGACAGCGATGTCTACTTTGATCTATAAGTGTCCGCACTGCGGCGCGGTGCTGGAGTATGACGCTGAGAAGAAGCAGATGGCCTGCGGGCATTGCGGCAGCACTTTTTCGCCTGAGGAAGCGATCCAGGAAGAGACGACGGAGGAGAGCTTTCAGGAACAGACGGAACAGACCGAACAGGATAAAGAGTTTGAGCAGGAAGTCGTTTCTTATCAGTGCCCCAGCTGCGGCGCACAGATTTTGACGGACGCCAATACGGCGGCGACCTTCTGTACGTTCTGCGGTTCACCCGCGATTCTGCCATCCAAGCTGTCCGGCGTATTCCGCCCGGCCAATGTGATTCCCTTTAAGATTTCCAAGGACCAGGCCCAGGAGGCATTCAAAAAATGGTGCAGAAACGGCCGTTTCACTCCGAAGGATTTTGCGTCTCCGCAGGAGCTGGAGAAGATGACCGGCATCTATGTGCCGTTCTGGCTGTTTGACTGTTCCGTGGACGGTACGATGGACGCGAACGGAACCCGGGTTCGGACCTGGCGTATGGGCGACTATATGTATACCAATACCAAGCATTATCAGATCCGGCGCCGTGCGGTTATGAGCTACGATAAGGTGCCGGCGGACGGCTCCATGCATATGGAAGATGAGACGATGGATCTTCTGGAACCGTATGATTATAAGGATCTGCAGGAGTTTCAGATGCCGTATCTCGCGGGATATCAGGCGGAAAAATATGACCGGACGCCCAAAGATGTCTATCCCAGGATTCAGGAGCGGCTCAATGAGTATACGCGCCAGAAGGTAAGGGATACGATCCATGGATATACGACGGTGAATAACATTCGCTTTCAGAATACTTACCGCGGCACCAACGCCGTGTATACGCTCCTTCCGGTGTGGCTTCACCGGTACCGCTATAAGGGAAAGACATATCAGTTTGCCATGAATGGACAGACCGGAAAGATCGTGGGTAAGCCCCCGATTTCCGAGACCAAGGTTGGAAAATGGTTCGGGTCGATTGCGGCCGGAATTCTGGCCGTGCTTTTTGTAGGAGGGATGTTCCTGTTATGAGCATAAAGAGAAA
>CABUPM010000108.1 GCA_902493345.1 uncultured Eubacteriales bacterium
TGACTGCTTGGTTTCTCACCTTGCAGTCATATTATACTTCGGCATTCTCTTCGTTGGGTCGCCTGGCAAGCGACATTATTCCGTTATCTTTAGATAATGATAAAACTGTTCATGCAGCTGTCTCATTTCATCCGGTGCTTTTACAGCGTGCTGATACATAAATCGGTTTCCGAACTCGCTTTCATATACGCATGACAACGCGATTGTCAGCAAGGATACAGGTGCAGCCAAAAACAGATTCATCTTCCCCGGAGATAAAGTCCCCAGATCTTTCTTCAAAAGGCGAAAGTTTCTCTTTAGCCGGCGGGCTGTTTTACGCATCAGTTTCTTCTCTTTGCCTGCCTTCTCAGGATTCTCCGCTTCATAATAGGCGTCTGCGATCGGCACTACCATCGCAAGATGGCAAAGCTGCCAGATATGCATATCCTTTACTACCTGATACGGAATGTGCGCTCTTTGAAATATTTTAGAAAGCTGCGTTGTTCTTGCCGTTTTCTCTCCTGTAATTTCCGCAAAAGTAGTCGGCTGAATCAGGCGAGGCGTAAGAGCGCCGTTAAGCACATCCTCCTGTATGCCCCCTCCCGCACCCGGAAAAGCAGGCAATATTCTCCCTTTTCCGCATATTGCTTCCCATTTTTTATAATCGTCAATGGAGTTTACCATTGTGACAATACACTTGCTTTGATCGGTTTTTATCTCCTCTAATGCCGGATACAGCTGCTCTTCGCGGACGGTCAGAAAAATGAAATCATATCGGTCGTCGTCCCTCAATTCCGAAAGAACCGAAACATTGGCTTTCTTAACCTGATGATCCTCCTGATATAGAAGCCCTTTTGTCCGGAGAACATCCAATCTCTTTCCCCGTGCATAAACACTGGTATCGTATCCTGCCTGCGCAAATATAGCCGCATAGAGTGACCCTATAACACCTGCCCCATATATCAACAATCTCATTGCCTTCTTACCTCCACCTGTTACGCGCCGATGAGACTCTGATCGAACGCGAACAGCGCCTCATTGATCTCAAAGACATTATAGTTTCCCTGCTCCACGAAATACTCTACGATGATGTCGAACTTGTTGGAGCGTGAGAGCGCAAACCCTGCCTTCATGAGCATATCCTTCATTTCCTCAAGCGGCAGCTCCAGGGCAATGGCAAAAGCGATCACTGTTGGCTTAGACGGCTTGTAGAACTTGTCCGAGCGGATCTTGGAGAAGAGCTTCCGATCGATATTCGCCTTCTTATAGCACTGCGCGTCCGTCATGCCGCGTTCGTCAATCTTCCGCAGAAGCATCTCTGAAAAGCTCTCATCGATCTGTCCCAGCGCTTCATCAAGCGTCGCCGCCTTGGGAGATGAATCGTAAAGCGCCGGCTCTTCCATCCGGAAGGCTTTCATTCTACGCAGGCGCTCAGAACGGTTATCGCTATGTTCTTCCACATAACGGTCATCTATGTACGCCGCAATGTCCGCAAACAGCTTGCCGCTGATCTGATACGCTTTTCGATCAAAAATGACGATATACACCATCATTTCATTTTCAAGAAGGAAGCTGCTGATCGTGTCGATCGCCACCTTGAGCGCCTGATCCTTGGGATAGCTGAAGATGCCGGAGGAAATCAGCGGAAACGCAATCGACTCGCAGCCATGTTCTCTTGCCAGCATGAGCGAAGTCTGATAACAGGACATCAGCAGCTCACGCTCGCCCTGCTGTCCGCCTTGCCAGCGCGGACCGACAGCGTGAATGATATATTTGCAAGGCAGTTTATAACCTTTTGTGATTTTTGCGGACCCGGTTTTACAGCCATGGAGCGTTTTGCATTCTGAGAGCAGTTCCGGTCCGGCCGCACGGTGAATGCTGCCGTCCACACCGCCGCCGCCCAGTAAGGATTCATTGGCAGCGTTGACGATGGCATCGACCTCCATCTTTGTGATATCATTTCGGACGATTTGAAGCGGCATAAAATCACTCTCCCTTTCCATTTGTAAGTATATAGCGGATTCCGCCTTCCGTCAAGAAGAGGCATAAGAATATGCAGCGAGATATTCCCGAATACGTGTTGACAAAAGGACGAGCTATTATTATAATCTAAAATATATATTTCAGAACATCCATTCATAGCTTATATAGGAGGAGAAAAACATGATGGAAGATTACAAGTTTTCAACGCTGGAGTACAAGCGCCCGGATCTGGAAGCGCGCAAGACCAAACTTACCCAATGGAAAACCGCGGTTGAACAAGCAGCGAGCTACAACGCACTCCGTAAGCTGATTCTGGAGATGGACCGTGAGAACCGCGAGCTATCTACACAGTATTCTATCGCGCATGTCCGTCACACTCTTGACACACGTGATGAATTTTATGAAGCGGAAGTTCAATATCTGCAGGACACGCTGCCCACGCTCGGCGGAGCCGAGGTGGCGCTCAGCGAGGCCATCGCATCCAGTCCCTTCCGTTCGGACATTGAGCAGGAATTTGGCAAGCAATGTTTTGTTTCCATAGACTTGCAAAAGAAACTGTTCTGTGAGGCCAATATTCCTCTGCGCCAGCAGGAAAGCCACCTGACCAACGAGTATCAGAAGATCATGGCCACCGCTGAGATTTCTTTTGACGGCAAGACACTGAACCTCTACGGCGTACAGAAGTACTTTGAACATCCCGACCGTGCAATACGTGCCGCGGCCGTTAAAGCGTACTCCAAATTCTATGAGGAAAATGAACCGCGTCTGGAAGAAATCTGGGACGAACTGATTCATATCCGCAACCAAATCGGAAAAAACCTTGGCTACGAGAACTACATTCCTGTCGGCTATCTGGAGCAGGGCCGCACAGACTACGGCGAAAAGGATATCTCCTCCTTCCGTGAGCAGGTACGTACCTTCCTTGTGCCGCTCTGCCAGAAGCTCTACGAGGCGCAGGCCAAACGTCTCGGCATTAACCAGGTCATGTGGTACGACGAAAAGATGGTATTTGCGGACGGCAATGCCGAGCCTGCGGGCGATGATGCGTTTATGGTCAAAACCGCGCAGAAGATGTACCATGAAATCAGTCTGGAGACCGGTGAATTCATCGATTTTATGATCGATCATGAGCTGATGGATTTACAGAATAAGCCCGGCAAAGCCTCCACAGGCTACATGACGAGCCTGCCCAGCCTGAAAGCGCCCTTTGTGTTCTCCTGCTTTAACCACACAATCTTTGATATGCAGGTACTGACACACGAGCTTGGACACGCTTTTGCAGGTTATATGGCTATGCGCAGCCAGCCGATCGCGGACTATTACAGTGAATCAACTGATATCGCGGAGATTCACTCCATGTCCATGGAGCAGTTTGCCTACCCTTATGCCGAATGGTTCTTCGGCGATCAGGCAGATAAGTACCGTTTCGCGCATTTGCAGGAGGCGCTGACCTTTGTTCCCTTCGGCGTGGCGGTGGACGAGTTCCAGCATATTTGTTACGCACATCCGGAGCTGACTCCTAAGGAGCGTACCTATCAGTGGCATCTGTTGGAGGAAAAATATATGCCCTGGCGCAAGTACGAGAACGATGACTTCATGGAGCGCGGTGGTTACTGGTATCACAAACTGCATATCTACCTCTATCCCTTCTATTACATCAACTATACGCTCACAACCATGGGCGCCATGGAATTTAAGAAGAAATACGCAGAAGATAAGCAGACCGCGTGGCAGGATTACCTGAAACTCTGCAAAACCGGCGGCAGCCGCAGCTATCTGGAAACGCTCCGCTATGCGAATCTCTCCAATCCCTTTGAGGCAGGCTCCGTCGAGCGCGCCTGCGGATATGCAGAAGAGATTCTGCTCCAACAGATTGCGGCACAGGAAGCTAAAAAGTAAATCAATGTACGTAAATACAGAAAGGATCGGCGTGATGAATTGTCACGCCGACCTTTTTCAAAAATGTTATTTCTTTTTTAGTGAACCAACAGGCTGCTGCCGGTCATCTCTTCCGGCTTAGGCAGTCCCATCATTTCCAGCAGCGTCGGCGCGATGTCCGCCAGACGGCCGCCCTCCCGCAGCTTAACACCGGGCTTATAGTTGACCAGCACAAAGGGAACCGGATTGGTCGTATGTGCTGTAAACGGCTCGCCGGTTGTGTAATCCTTCAGCTGCTCCACATTGCCGTGGTCCGCGCAGAGGAACATCTGGGCGTCATTACGCTGAATCGCGTCCAGAATCCGTCCCAGACAATGGTCCACAGTCTCTACAGCCTTCACAGCCGCACTGAGGATTCCCGTATGTCCTACCATATCCGGATTGGCGAAGTTAACAATGATCAGATCATACTTGTGACTGTCAATCGCCTCTACCAGGCGGTCGCAAACCGTCGGCGCGCTCATCTCCGGCTGCAGATCATAGGTCGCAACCTTGGGAGAAGGTACCAGAATACGGTCCTCATTCTCATTCGGCACCTCGACTCCGCCATTGAAGAAAAACGTTACATGCGCGTACTTCTCGGTCTCCGCCAGTCTGAGCTGGGTCATACCCTGCTTGGCTACATACTCTCCCAGGATATTGTGGAGAACTTCCTTATGGAATGCTACTTCCTTATTCGGAATCGTAGCGTCATAATCGGTAAAGCACACGAACTTCAGCGTCAGCTTCTCTCTCTTAAAGCCGGTAAAGCCGTCGTCGCAGAACGCTCTGGTCAGCTGTCTTGCGCGGTCCGGACGGAAATTATAGAAAATAACAGAGTCCTGATTCTGAATCGTCGCTGTAGGCGCTCCATCCTTCAGGATCACGGTGGGCAGTACAAACTCATCGGTCACGCCCTTGTCATAGGAATTCTGCATAGCGCAAACCGGGCACTGCGCTGTCTCGCCCTTGCCATATACCAGCGCGTCATACGCCTTCTCTTCCCGGTCCCAACGGTTGTCACGGTCCATCGCGTAATAACGGCCGGACAGCGTTGCGATCTCTCCTACGCCCAGTTCCTCCATCTTCGCCTGCAGCTTTTTAACATACTCAATACCGGAAGTCGGAGGCGTGTCACGTCCATCCATAAATCCATGGACATATACACGGGTCAGACCGTTTCTGCGCGCCAGCTCCAGCAGTCCGAATACATGCTCGATATGGCTGTGAACGCCGCCGTCGGACAGAAGCCCCATCAAGTGCAGCGCGCTGTTATTCTTCTTGCAATTCTCCACAGCGTCCAGCAGCGCCGGATTGGTGAAGAAATCCCCATCCTGAATCGCCTTGGTAATCTTGGTCAGATCCTGGTATACAATACGGCCTGCGCCCATGTTCAGATGTCCAACCTCAGAGTTACCCATCTGTCCGTCCGGCAGACCTACGTCCAGTCCGCTGGCATAGCCCTTTACAAACGGCCAATCCTTGACCATCTTGTCAAAATTGGGCGTGTTGGCAATCGCAACCGCATTGGAATCCGGATTATCATTCAATCCATAACCATCAAGGATCGTCAAAATCGTTGTCTTTTTCATGGCGTCTCTCCTCCTCAGTAGTTCACAATCTTGGCAAAATCCGCCTTCAGACTTGCGCCGCCGACCAGACCTCCATCAATATTCGGCATAGCAAACAGCTCGGCCGCATTGCCTGCATTAACGCTGCCGCCGTATTGCACACGGATCTCGTCTGCCACTTCCTGGCCATAGATCTCATTGACTACCTGACGGATCGCTCCGCAAACCTCTTCTGCCTGTACGCTGGTTGCTGTACGGCCTGTACCAATCGCCCAGATCGGCTCATAAGCGATTACGGCCTTCTTGGCATTCTCCGGAGATACGCCCTGCAGCGCAATCTTAACCTGCATCCGCACCAGGTCCACTGTGATGCCCTGATCTCTCTGCTCCAGCGTCTCGCCTACGCAGATAATCGGCTTCAGATCATGCTCATATGCCTTCAATACCTTCTTGTTTACGATCTCGTCGGTCTCGCCGAAATATCCTCTGCGCTCTGAATGTCCCAGAATGACATACTCGCAGCCGCTCTCCCGAACCATGGCCGGAGAAACTTCGCCGGTGTATGCGCCGCTCTCTTCGTAATACATATTCTGCGCGCCAATCTTGATATTGGTTCCCTTGGTCGCTTCTACTGCCAGCAGCAGAGAAACAAACGGCGGGCAAAATACAACTTCTGTCTTATCATTTCCCGCT
>CABUPM010000109.1 GCA_902493345.1 uncultured Eubacteriales bacterium
GTATTTGTAGAGCGCGGACGTCAGGCGGTGGGTTGCATTCAGAAGAATCTGGAGAAAACGCGGCTGGCATCCAAGGCACGAGTTCTGACAGAGGATGTGCTGAGCGCACTGACACGTCTGATGACAGAGAAGGCGGAATTTGATGTGATCTTTTTGGATCCGCCGTATCATAAGGGATATGAAGAGCAGGTTTGCCAGGAAATAATGAAAAAGGGCCTGTTGGCGGCGGGCGGATTGATGGTGGTAGAATCGGCGGCGGACACAGAATTTGAAGTGCCGGAAGGACTTCATCTGGTAAAGAGTAAAGCGTACCGAATCACCAAGTTCACGCTGCTGCGGCGGGATGAAGGAGTAGACGAGTGACGGTATTTGTATATCCGGGAAGCTTTGATCCGATGACCAAGGGGCATCTGGATATTATCGAGCGCGGAGCGAAGCTGGCGGACAAGTTGATTGTCGGTATTTTGATGAATGCCAATAAGCAGCCGATGTTTTCGCTGGAGGAGAGGATCCGGATCATAGAGGCTGGTGTTGCGCATCTAGATAATGTAGAGATCATTCCGTTCGACGGATTGCTGGTGGATTTTTTGAAGCAGCAGCAGGCGAGGACGGTGATCCGAGGATTGCGGGCGGTATCAGACTTTGAGTATGAATTACAGATGGCGCAGGCGAACCGGAATCTGTATCCGGAGATGGAGACGATTTTTCTTTGCACCAATGTGGAGTATTCATTTATCAGCTCTACAGTGGTGAAGGATATTCTGCGGCATGGAGGCGATATCAGCCACCTGGTGCCGCAGGAGGCAATTAATATTATTGAGAAAATTCTAGGAGGTAGGAAAAATGGCAGTAGACCGTCAGGCGGAAATTGATGAATTGCTGGCTTCGATTGACGAGGCTTTGGAGCAGGCGAAGGCAGTGCCCTTCAGTGATAAGGTAATGGTAGAGCGGAATGAGATTCTGGAGATTACCAAGGAGATCCGTCTGCGTCTGCCTACCGAGATTGAACAGTCTAAGTGGGTGCTGGAGGAGAAGAACCGAATTCTGGCAGACGCGCAGAAGGAGGCGGATGCCAAGCTTGCGGCGGCAGAAGAGGAACGCAGCAACATGATCAATGAGCATGAGATAACGAAGCGTGCGTATGCTCAGGCGGAAGAGATTGTAGAAGCTTCCAAGAAGGTGGCCCGCGACATGAAGATCGGAGCCAAGGAGTATGCAGACGATCTGCTGCAGCAGGTTGATGAGCAGATGAAGCGGATGGGCGAATTCACGGTAGGCTCTGTAGAGAATATCATGAAGGAGTATCAGGCGAAGGTGCAGAATTTCAATGCAGGTCTGGAGCAGAAGCGTCAGATTCTGACACAGAACCGCAAGGAACTGAATCTGAACCGCACGCAGCAGAACTGAAAAGTATAAAGGACAGATCCCCCCGAATATCTCTGTAAAGAGAGCTTTTGGGGGGATTTTTATGGGAAAATGGGTGCCGGCCGTGCTGCTTGCGCTTCTCATGCTGCTCTTTCCGCAGATTGCCATGATGGGCGCCAGAGAGGGGCTGCTCTTATGGTTTCAGAATGTGCTGCCGGCTCAAATTCCGTTTATGGTGTGCATTCTGTTTTTACTAAAAAGCGGTATGGTATCAGGGAAAAAGGAAACTTTGTCGATCTTTCTCACTGGCGCGCTGTCAGGATATCCGGGAGGAGCCAAGGCTGCGGCGGTCTTGTATCAGGAAGGACGAATCAGCAGAAGAAGGCTCCAATGGCTGATGAGCTTCTGCAACAATGCGGGCCCGCTGTTTATTGTCGGGACGGTCGGAACGGGAATTTTGAAATGCCCGGAAGCTGGATACAGGATCCTCACGGCACACCTGTTGTCAGCGATCCTGTGCGGATGTGTCTTTTTACTTCGGGGAAAAGGGGAGAGCTTCGAGATACGCAAGAAAACGGTACGGGAGAAAAAAGCCTTCGGCGCAGAGCTGGGGGACTGTGTTGCGGAGGCATCCGCGGTCATGCTTATGGTGGGCGGATTTATGATGCTCTACAGCGTTCTGATTCATCTATGCGAGACGCTCTGGCCAGCGGGAAATTACTTATATGTACTCTTGGAGATGACGAATGGAGCGGCAATCCTGGGGGAACTGCCGCTGAAACTTGCAGTGCCTTTGATAGGGGCGCTGGTCAGCATGGGCGGTCTGGCGGTGTATTCGCAGACATGCGGTGTATTGGGAGAGACACCCTTTTCCGAGATAGAATATCTTGCGGCTAAATGCCTGCAGGGCGGACTCTGCGGCATAGTTCTGTGGATCTGGGAAAGATTATGGCCGATGTAAGAAAGAAGTAAGAAAAGCAGGATTGCAGAAGAAGGACGGGTATGATATAATCAAGCGTGGCATGAAAATAATGTAGGACTCAAGTAACTGAGCCACGCTGTGAGTTTGGCGCTTCGCTCCAAACTCCGAAGGTAGTAAGGCGCGGCAAGCGTGGCATGAAAATAATGTAGGACTCAAGTAACTGAGCCACGCTGTGAGTGATTATCAATGGAGGTTTTGCGATGGAGATGACGGATAATAAAAAGGAAAAAACAGGCTTTGGAAAGATAGCGGGGCTGCGGTTTCTGCAGGGAGCGCTGATTGGCCTGGGAGCGGTTCTGCCGGGAATTTCCGGCGGCGTTCTGTGTGTGGTGTTCGGCGTATATAAGACGATCATGGAACTTCTTTCCAAACCGTTTCAGACATTAAAGAAGCAGTATCGGGTGCTGATACCGTTGATCATTGGAGGAGGCTTTGGTTTTGTTATCGTTGCCAAGCTTCTTGGCTTTTTGCTGGATCGATATCCGGATCCGTCGGTGTGCCTGTTCGTTGGCTTGATTGGCGGCATGCTTCCGTCACTCTTTCGTGAAGCAGGGAAGAAGGGACGGGGTAAAGGCTCCTTTATCTCATTGGCGGTTTGCTTCTGCGTAGTACTGGCGTTGCTCCTCAGCTTGAATCTGATTCAGGCCAATATAGAGCCCAATTTCATATGGTACCTGTTTTGCGGATTTTGTATGGCACTGAGTGTGATTGCGCCAGGACTGAGCTTCTCGACGCTGCTGATGCCGTTAGGATTGTATACGCCGCTGGTGACAGGGATCGGCAAATTTGACTTCGGCGTTTTGATTCCGGCGGGAATTGGCGCGCTGCTTACGGTAATTTTGTTGGCCAGAGCCGTCAATACCCTGATGGAAAAGCGGTACAGCATTGCCTTCCATGGGATCATTGGCGTTGTGATTGCGGCAACGATTGTAATCATTCCTTTCCAGAGCTTTACGACAAGCTTTGTGTCGGGAATGGTGAATCTGGTGTGTCTGGTCGTGGGAATCGTAGCAGCGTTGGTTCTGGATCATTTTAACAGCAAAGTAGAAGTCCCCGAGGATTGATTCTGACTTTGTGCAAATGCTACTAAAATAGCCCAAGAACATGCAAAAAAATCTTGTAATATTTTTATAAGATGGACTTGCAAGTTCTTGGGCTTTGTGTTAAAATAGTTCTTGCTGTGGCATTGAGAGCGATGACGCGGGAGGTTGCGGTGAGTGCCGGGAATTTCCGCCGAGCGAATGTCTGGTTCAAGAAACCGACGATGAGGTCACTGTACAATTGATCAAGAGTGTGTGAAGCAAGCTTTTATATTTTGAGAGTGTGCGATACACACGGGTGAGTGTACAGTCGCTGAAAGTCGTACGCAAAAGTGCGAAGAAAAGGAGGCTGTTTTTTAATGGCAAATCAGAAAATCAGGATCACATTGAAGGCTTATGATCATCAGCTGATCGATCAGTCTGCACAGAGAATCGTGGATACCGCAAAGAGAAGCGGTGCACAGGTCAGCGGACCTATCCCGATGCCGACCCGTAAGGAGGTTGTTACCATCCTGCGCGCGACGCATAAGTTCAAGGATTCCCGTTCGAGCAGAGAACCCATAAGCGCCTGGTAGACATTCTGAATCCGTCCGACAAGACGGTGGAAGCGCTGATGAAGCTGGACCTGCCGGCTGGCGTGGACATTAAGGTAGACCTGAAGAACAATTAATCTCTTCTATTATATAAGAGAACCACTGGAGCTTTGGTAAGCCGGCAGAAGCCGGGACTGCGAAAGATCGGATGTTCAGAAGAGAGTTTCAGGCAGAGCAGGTAGTAAAGTAGAAGGTTATTGAAGTTGATATAGATCAACGCCTGCATGTGCCAGGGTTGCGGCACCGAGGCAGGAGGCCCGCCTTCAGCAAAGCGGGTGCTAATGACCTAGGATGATCCGTAAGGATCCGCTGTAGATTATTAGGAGGTATGGAGAATGAAAAAAGCGATCGTAGCAAAGAAGATCGGTATGACACAGGTCTTCAATCAGGAAACCGGCGAGATGATCCCGGTAACAGTCCTGGAAGCCGGTCCCTGCGTTGTAACACAGGTTAAGACCGTTGAGCACGACGGATACAGTGCCGTGCAGGTCGGTTTCGGCGAGACCCGCGAGAAGCTGGTCAACAAGCCGGATCAGGGTCAGTTCAAAAAGGCTGGCGTAGAAGTAATGAGAATGCTCGAGGAACTGAAGCTGGATGACGCCGAGAACTATAAGGTTGGCGACGTGATCAAGGCGGACATGTTTGCTGTCGGTGATAAGATCGATGCAAGCGGTGTTTCCAAGGGTAAAGGATATCAGGGCGCTATTCATCGTCATGGATTTGGCAGAGGCCCGATGGAGCATGGTTCCAAGTATCATCGCCATGCTGGTTCTCTTGGTTCCTCTACGACTCCGGGCCGTGTGTTCAAGGGCAAGAAGCTGCCTGGTCACATGGGTAATGTGGAGCGTACGGTGCAGAATCTGGAGATCGTTCGCGTAGACGCGGAGCAGAACCTGCTGCTGGTAAAGGGTTCCGTACCGGGACCGAAGAAGGCTGTCATCACTCTGGTGAGCAGCGTAAAGGCGTAATACTTGAAAGGAGACTGTAAACATGGCGAAAGTAGCTGTTTATGATATGAACGGCAACACATGCGGCGAGTTGGAACTGAACGACCAGATCTTCGGCGTTGAAGTCAACACCCATGTAATGCACGAAGTAGTAGTGGCGCAGCTGGCGAATCGTCGCCAGGGCACCCAGAGCGCTTTGACCCGTGCCGAAGTTAGAGGCGGCGGCAAGAAGCCGTACCGTCAGAAGGGTACAGGACGCGCTCGTCAGGGAAGCATCCGTTCTCCTCAGTGGGTTGGCGGCGGCGTTGTATTCGCTCCCAAGCCGAGAGATTATTCTAAGAAGGTTAATAAGAAGGCTCGTCGCGTAGCTCTGAAGTCTGCGCTGACCAGCAAGGTTCAGGAAGAGAAGTTCATTGTTCTTGATCAGCTGACACTGGATGCGATCAAGACCAAGGACATGCAGAAGGTACTGGATGCGTTCAAGCTTGAGAAGGCTCTGATCGTACTGGCAGGCGAGAACGAGAACGTGGTTCTGTCCGCTCGCAATATCCCCGGCGTTAAGACAACTCCGGCAGAGCTGATCAACGTATATGACATCCTGAAGTATGAGACATTCTTCACAACGAAGGATGCGGTCGCTAAGATCGAGGAGGTATTTCAGTAATGGCAGATATCAAGTATTATGACGTACTGCTTAAGCCGGTTGTAACCGAGAAGAGCATGAATCTGATGGCTGATAAGAAGTATACCTTCCTGGTAGCACCGGAAGCCACCAAGATTCAGATCCGCGAAGCGGTTGAGAAGATGTTCGAGGGCGCAAAGGTCAAGGAAGTCCGCACGATGAATCTTGTGGGCAAGAACAGAAGAAGAGGCATGATCGTTGGCAAGACTGCCAAGACGAAGAAGGCCATTGTGACGTTGACCGAGGACAGCAAGGATATCGAATTCTTTGAAGGAATGTAATATTCGAAAGGAGTGACACAAATGGCCATTAAGACTTATAAGCCATACACCCATTCCCGGAGAAACATGACGGGTTCCGCCTTCGACGAAATTACGAAGAAGGAGCCGGAAAAGTCTCTGGTAGTACGGGTTAAGAATAATGCGGGCCGCAATAGCTATGGTAAGATCACTGTACGTCATCAGGGCGGCGGCCATAAGAACAAG
>CABUPM010000110.1 GCA_902493345.1 uncultured Eubacteriales bacterium
GTTTTTCGCCTGTTGATAGCCTTTCGCCATCATTGCATTGAATTGATCTTCTGTCATGCCGTCGCGTGTAGGGAGCTTCGGAACGGCAAGCGAGTACGGAACACCGCCCGTCATAATGATCTGCCGATACAGTGTGTCGATCAGCACAGAGACAGGTAGGCCAAGTTGTTCCAATATCGCCTCAGCTTGCTGCTTGATTTCCGGTTGCACTCTGGCCGTTACATTTGCGCTCTTTGTTGCCATGATAAGCACCTGCCTTTCTATGAATAGTATACCTCGATGTATTGCTGCTTGCAATACATTTTATTGTGAATGTTTTGAAAAGTCAGGATGTACGGCTCTTTATAGCGACGAAGCTTATCCGCAGATCTCTGGGCTTTTTACATATTATAGACCCAGTTCCCGCTCGACTACACTGCGGTCGAGTTCTTTCAGAATGACGCGCTGCCCGAGATATTCATGCAGGAACGGCGCCTGCTCAGCAAAGCAGAGCACTTCAAAGCGTTTTGTGCTTGTCCGCTGTGCTTCGCGGAATCGTATCAGCCGCGCAAGATCTCCGTCCAGATGTGAGAGAATATAGGTCTCTCCAATACTGGCATCATATTCCATAAAACCACGGTTATAGGACCGGGCGTCCGGATCGAATAGCAGATCCAACAGTCTTTCATTCCAGTTTGGGAGTGTGAGTAAGCGGAGCTGCCGGATCCCATTGGCATTCATGGGCGCAAAATAGATGTGGCGATAAATGCCATCAAACCGAAGCTCCAGACGCCGGCTCCGCTCCGACTCCAGCAGCGTCTCCAAGGCTGTTTCATAAGATGCACCGGTCAGGATGGCCGAATCAATGCTCTGGAGTCCGGCATTCATCCGCGCAAGTTCGATCAGGCTATGAAGTGCCTTAAACTCTCCCATACCGCTCCATTTCATTGCTGCGTCCCGTGTGTTATACACGGCATAGCAGCCGCCCGGGTAAAAGAGTGCACCGGTGATGCGCGTAAACATGGTTTTGTTTTGCTCGGTCGGGTTGATCTTCTTAAAGTCCCGCGCCAGGTAGAATGCGGGGATATCGGGTGTCAACCGAAGGATACTCCGGGTCTGAAGGGGTGGAAGCTGGTAGCTTCTCGGCTCAACACCTGCGGCAATACTCATTCCGATCGTCTCTGCGACACGAAAGTTGCGATTCCTATGGGCATTTCCGCCCGGAAATCTGTGGTCATAAAAGCTGGTCATGTAATACCGATATGCGTCAGCATGGATCCAGTTCAGTATAGGAAGCGCCCCCTTATAAAAGTGGATCGCTTTCGCTTTTCCGCTGCCGCACAGTTGCAGGAGCTTTACTGCCATGCGTTCATCGGTGCATGGATTACGAAATTCCTGCACCGATGTCAGCTTGTTGACGAGTGCCTTGAATGTGCGCTCATTTCCCAATAAGTCAAGCGAGCGAACAGGGTATTCGCCTGCGAGCCCAAGCACTGTGATAAGTCGATGCACATGACTTCCGGGACGAACTGTAAGCATCGTTTCAACCTCCCGCATGAGAGATTTTTCCGACAACATGACTGCTCTCTTTGTCGGAATTCTCCTGCTTTGAACGAGCCGAAAACGCCGGTTTTGCCGTCGTTTTCGGGGTGAGAGAAGATATGTCATTTTCACAACAGCTTTTCGTCCTGTTTTTACATATGTTTTTGGAACCGTCTGGGGATATGTTCATGGAGCATCGCCCCTTCGTCCGGAATCAGATACTCCAGCATCAGCCATCTGGTAAAATCCTGCGCCGGGACCACATATATCTCTGTGCGCTCCCATGAAGAGGCTGCGCTGCAATAGAAGTGGTCACAGCACGGCGGCGCATCATCGTCCATCACATACATAGCGATCGCGTCAGAGACCATATTGAGCTCGATATTGTCATGATCGCGGTACCGGCGTTCCGGACGCTCCACATTGTAAACGTGCCGGAAAACCATAACACTTTCCGGGTAACGGATCGGTTCTTTATCACGCAGGACCGGATACAGAATGCCGCGGATATAAGATGCAGAGCCTTCCTCTTTCTTGGGCAGCAGAAGCGGCAGCCGGACACAGAACCAGCCCTCGATTGTAAAGCCGACCTCTACCGGCACGACCTTTTCCACCACGGTCTCCATGTCTTGCGCCGCCCTTGGGTTCCCGGTGTAGGCCGGAAGCGCTCTGGTCAGCAGTGTCATCTTCTCACTGTCCTCGGCCAATTTCAGCGCCGCCGAGTAGGCAAGCTCCATATTCTCGCTGTCGCTCAGGCTTCGGACATTCTTGAGCACCATGTCAAGTCTGCGGTCCTGTGCTTCGATTTTATCCAGCAGATGAACGAATGAGCTTTTCTCTCCCATCGGTTATCGCCTCCTCCGAATAGAATGTAATGTCCGGCTCCTCTTCACCGGCAAAATTGACCGTGGCAAAAAGACAGGGTGCTTTCGGAAGCACCATTTTTGATGCCATGGCGATGCTGGGTAATACGAAGATGTATTTCATCTCGTCGTCCTGCGGCTGCAGCAGCTTTGCAAGATGCTGTTCACCATCATAGAGTACAACGATCTCATAGCCGATGTTCTCTTTCAGGAAAAAGAGCTGTGACGGATAGACAGCCGGGTAATGCGCCATCGGGTCTACATAGTCGATGAACTTCAGCAAAACCCATACGGCCAGGATTGTGCGCTGATCCGGTTTGCACATTTCATCCACTGCCAGATAGTAGCCTCCGGCAATATCCGTGATCTGATGTTCGCGCTTCAGATTGCGCAGGATCTTCGCGGCTGTGTCCGGGGACTTGTCCCGCAGCAGGCGGATCACCTGTGTTTTCGTCAGCGCTCCATATTGTGACAGCCATTTGATTACATGGCGTTCATCTTCAAGCAGCATGTTTTCTCCTCCTATTGCTGTGCGTATTCGCTCTAAAATGCGCATTTTACGCAGTATGCGTTTGTCTTTTCTGCCGTTCTTTCAGGATAGCCTCCAGTTCGGCACGATCTGTTGTAATCATCTCCTTCTCCAGTTTGGATGCCTTGACAACTACAGGGATCTTATTGTTGTTGGAACTGATAAGGGCCTCTCCGCGTTCGAAGCGCGTGATCGCACGGATCTCTGTACGGGTCAGTTTCAGAGTCTCCTGCACATACTGCGCTTCATCCGGCTCCAGATTCAGAATGATCTTGTTCTTGGAATTGTTTATGATGGCGCGGCCATACTTGCCGTCCTCCAGTCCGAAGAAGTCTGATAGATCCTGTGTCGCGGAGATAGCCGCACCGCCGAAGCCGCGAATGACCTTGAATATCTCCAGACAGAACTCTGCCGCCATGTGGTTAGAGCCTGCGCCGATAAGCTGCCATATTTCATCTATGAAAATGGCCTTCCGCTTGGTGCGGTCGGACTTGATCTGGTCCCATACATAGTCCAGCGCAATGAACATTCCGACCGGCAGGAGCTTACCCTTCAGCTCTGAGAGGTCAAGCACAATATACTTATTGGACAGATCCACATTGGTCTGGCGGTTGAAGCTCTGTGCGCTACCCGTAACAAAACGGCTGATAATAGCGGCCAGCCGTTGAGTCATAGGGTTCTCCAACAGGTGCTTATGCAGGTCGCCCAGAATCGGCATCTGCTTCATCTTCGGTGGAACAGCGGACATATCCGTGTAAATGGAGCTATTATCGTGGGTGATGCCAAAATCCGCATAGGTGCGGATGAGCGCTTCGTCCAGCATCTGCTCCTCCTCGTTGCTCATGTCAGGGATCAGCAAGCCGAAGAAGGTCATCAGCTGCTGGATCTTCCGAGCCAGCATTGAACCCATCTCCACATAATCGATTTCGTCGATCAGCTCCATCTCCGGCGACATCGTATGCCGGATCTCCATGATGTTGATACAGTGGGGTGAGCCGGGTGCGATTTTGATGAATTCTCCGCCTATTTTGTTGCAGGCGCGGCGAAATTCATGGCCCTTGATAGGAGCCAGAATATAGCATTGGATACCGCGCATCCGCATACGAAGCGCCAGAAGCTGCATGGTAAACGTCTTACCGGCGCCTGAAGTACCCAGCAGATTCAGATTCGCGTTCTTATTGATTTTCGTATTGAACAGATCCACGATGCACAGAGAGTTGTTGTATCTGTTGATACCAAGCAGGACGCCGTTTTCATCGGACATCTCAAAACTCGTGAAAATATAACTGGACGCGGCGCCACTGGTCAACACATTACGCTGCGCTTTCTTTTCCAGCTTCGGTGATATTTTCAGGAAAGGCATCACTGACTGGAGCGCAGCCTCCTGCTGGAACCGACACTCACTGGTATACATGTCCATGGATTTGAGCATATCAACCATCTGCTGCTTACGCCAAAGAAGCTCCTCATAGGTCTTGGCTGAGACGGTGATAAACACACTCATATAAAACAGATCTTCATTGTTGTTGGCGATACCGCTTTTGATGTAATAGCCCGCCTGTATGGAGTTTGCGAGTTCCTCGTAATCGGTACTGGTGTCCTGCATGCTCTTGAGCTTGGTGCGATTGAGTCTGATCCTCTGCGCAACCTTATCGATCGTTCTGCTGCGGTTTTCCCGACGCAGGTGAACGTCGATATCCACACCTTCGCCCGCATTGATAAGGGCGGACATCCACCCAGCTCGAACACGGCTGGGATATCCGTCCGCCTTGATGTACAGGAACGAGTAGTACAACCCATCCATAATAATGTAATTGAAATGGCTCAGATCAATACCACGGGGGGCCAGGAAGTTGACCATGCGAATCGGCGGCACAGGATCCACGCCGATGGTTTTCTTTTTGGCGGTCATTGTATCTACTACGATCCGATTCACGCGGGAGGCGAAAGGCTCGCTTGTGCAGGAGCGCCTGTTATAGAACGTATATAGGATCTCTGCGGTGGCTTCATCGGGATCCTTGGGCTGTACGATGCTGTTTCCGCATTGCATGAAATAAGCTCGCGCAGTCTGCTGCGCGGCTTGAAGCATGCCGCAGATCTTTGCGTAGTCGTCGCTCTCATTGCGGCCAACGGCTTCATATTGGAATATCAGGAAAAAACGCCTTGTCAGCGCTTCACGGTTTCCGACATCCTTGATCAGACTGATATAATCCTCGCCCAGCGCCCTGCATTGCGGGTTCTCCTCATGCTCCAAGTCCTCCCGGACCATGGAAACATGCCGGTCGGAATCTGCACGCCTTGTAATTGACTTGAATTGCAGCCGCATAGGCGATATTTTCAGCCAGCTGGCAAAGCTGGAGATAATATTAAACTGCTCTTCGTCAGAACGCAGCGTGAAGTTGATCGGTTCAATCTCAAGGATCTTGATATAACGATTGTCTGTTGTTTCAATGATCCCGTTCCTCAGATCCCTGATGGGGAGATACTCCTGCACGAACTCCAGTTTTTCTTTTCCGCGCTTTCTTTTTTCTGCTGCTTTGGCCATAGTGGTATCCGATCCTCCTGAAATGTAGTTTTCTGCGGTGTGTCCAGAAATAGATGATATGGCCGATATACTGAAAAAGGGAGCCACCATCCACACCCATCGCCGAGACAACCGCCAGCGGTAAAAGTGTCACCGTCATAACTACGATGCGAATGGTGCCGGGCATAGGAATCAGGACCAATTCCGGATATCCTAAAGCCAACATCAAAACTACGGTTTCAATAGCGTTTCTGGTGTCGATCATGCCCCCCAGCAGCTTGCCGCTGTCTGTATAATTTGCCGGTATCGCATAAATG
This sequence comes from uncultured Eubacteriales bacterium, assembly GCA_902493345.1. GTDB lineage: Bacteria > Bacillota > Clostridia > Lachnospirales > Bianqueaceae > Faecimorpha. Next base: position 5,755 of record CABUPM010000110.1, read on the forward strand.
TTGCTGTAATCACCGTTGCTCAACGTTCTCACCTGCCTTTCCTTTGTATAAGCGCTATGTTGCGTTTACGCCTTGCATTATAGGCGCGTCATAATTCACGATACTGAGACGCCTGTAAGAAAGTCGGCCCTCATAATCGGGCGAATTCAGGACAACTCCCGTACCGCTTGCGGAATGGACCCACATACGTGTTCCATCTGAGCTATATCCTGCGAAAATCAGGACATGACCCCAGTCGGAACCGTCTGCCAGAAAGTCCAAATCGCCCGGCAGCAATTGTGACGCAGAGATGCCGTATGTATTTGTATATTGTCTAT
>CABUPM010000111.1 GCA_902493345.1 uncultured Eubacteriales bacterium
CCCGGCTTTATCGCGTATTTTATATTGTATGTAATCCTGTGTGCGCTCTATTTTATTGCATGATATCGCAAATATTCAGAGTCATGACCACCGGTTCCGGTAGACATGATTAGAAATCCAGAGAATCCTACAAAAGCCTGGTACACATTAAGAGAGTCTCATTCTCTAAAGTGTACTAGGCTTTTTCAAAAATCCCGAGAAAACTATAGAACCCTGGTACACGCAAAATTCTCAGATGTTCCAGAGTTTTAGTGCGATGGCTTCTGTATCCAAGGTATCGGGTAAAAGAACCAGATATCCATGGTCTGTCTTTTGAAAGGGCAAGGATTGATGATTGGCCAGAAGAGTGATCCGGCCGATATGGGTATGATGGCGGAGGGGCGCAGTCAAAAGGACCTGACGATTTTCCGGAACCCCAAGAATGATAGCGTATAGGGACGAATCTTTGGTGGTATAGCGGATATCAGAGGAAGTGAGAAGATGGATCGCATCTTCTTTGGCAACGCCGGTGAGCAATTGTTCGTTGATTTTCTTCTGATTAAAGTCGCTTTCGGCAATCTGTGTGGGTCCCTCACCATATGTGATATAGGGACGGGTATCATAGATGGCTTCGCCGTTTTTTTGAAGCCATGCGCCGACGGATTTCAGGGTCCGGACGGCATCCGGATGAAAGCTGCCATCGGCCTGAGGTCCGACGTTCAACAGAAGGTTGCCGTTCTTGGAGACGACATCGGCAAGCTGCTGAATGATACGGCTGGCAGATTTGTATTTGGGATTCTGGACGATGCACCAGGTAACATTGTCTTCCAGGCGGTCATCCGTTTGCCATGGGAAATCCATGCATTGCGTGAAGCGGCCGCATTCCAGGTCCTTGATACCGCTGCCGGCTGGAAAATCCTCCTGCTTATAGGTCAGAATGCCCTGGGGACAGGATTCGTAGAAATGCCGGATGATTTGCCGTTTATAAGAGGGACCGATAATGTTGGCGCGGCTGTCAAAATACAGAGCATCCGGGGCATATTGGTCAATTACTTCCATAACCTTGTCGCGCCAGATCCGGTTGAACCTGGCATCCGGCAGGCGGTAGGGCATGTATCGATTGGTTTCCAGGGGCAGAGCCGGACCATAAAAAACTTCGTTGGCTGGATCATAGACATCCGCTTCCGGATCAGTAGACATGAACCATCCCCAGAGCCACTGATGATGAAAGGTCGCGAGTGTGCGAATCCCGCGCTTTCTGAGCGAGGAAAAGCACTCTCCGACGATATCTCTGTGAGGTCCGGTTTGTACAGAATTGATGGGATTGACATGACTGTTCCAAAGCGAATAGTTGTCGGCGTGTTCGCTTACAGGACCGGCATAGCGGGCCCCGGCAAGCTGGGCGAGGCCGGCCCAGGCATCTGGGTCAAATGCGTCCCCGGTAAACATCGGAATAAAATCCTTGTAGCCGAATTGAGACAAGCTCCCGTAATGTTCCAAGTGATATCGGTGCTGTTCTGTATGACCGGCATACATATTGCGGGAATACCATTCATTCTGATATGCAGGGACACTATAGGGGCCCCAATGAAAGAAAAGACCGAATTTTGCGTCCCGAAACCAGTCAGGACATGTGTGTTGTGTCATCGGCGCACCTTCTTAGGAGGCGGGGCAGTGAAGCGGGAGCCAACCCGGGGCAGAAGCCGAACCATGGCGGAGAGAACCAGATAGAGTATGAGAATCTCCACCGGAAGCATTGCCAGGTTCTTCAGGATCCGGGGACCCAGAATGGCCCAGAAGGCCTTGCCGTATACGATAGAATACCAGTAGGTTCCGAGCAAAATATTGATAAAAAAGTTAACACAGAATTTTGCCAAAATGCACCTTATAACAGAAGTTTTGTTCTTATAGAAAAAGATTCCGTAGATAACGCCTCCTAAAATTGCGGATAGCGTGTAACCAGGGAAAAAGGCTCCGTCAGACGGCGTAATAAAGTATTTGATGATATCGCCGAGGCCCGCGGCGGCTCCGCCCATGACGGGACCGAAGAGCATTCCGAGCATGGCTGTCGCCAGATAGGCAAAACCGATTTTGAATGGGGGGATCCGGATGGAGAAGTAGGACAGGACAACACTGAGAGCCAGAATCATGGCGGCTCCGATCAGGTTGGAAAGACGGGAAAACTCCCGCACGCTGCCGGAAAAGGTCCCGGGTATATCACGAAAAAATTGCAGAAAACTGCGAAGAGACGGCTTCTCCATGAAAACAACCCTCTTTCTGAATAAGTAATGAAATGTCTGTTAATCATTGTATCAAAAGAATGGAATGCCGTCAACCGGAAGGGAAAAAAGATATGACGAATTCTGCGAAAAAGAAAGGATGTATTTTGTCAAAAGCAGGTAGAATTCCATAAAAAATAGGCAATTTGAAAAATTGAATTGACAATTTCAAGGATTGCTGGTATAACATTACTAAGGCTGTAATGGCCTGATAAATCGTAGGAGGAATCAATTATGAAGCTGAAAAGTTCCAGCATGAAGCAGGCAGGAGTGTTTTTGGGCGGTTTGTTGTTCGGTACAGCGGGAATCAAGCTTCTGTCCAGCAAGGATGCTAAGAAGCTGTATACGCATTGCACGGCGGCATTTTTGAGAGCCAGGGACTTTGTGATGAAGACCACGACAACGGTGCAGGAGAACGCAGAAGATATTCTGGCTGAGGCGAAAGAGATCAACGAGAAGAGAGCGGAGGAAGAAGCCGCTAACGTAATCGAGGCTGAGGAAGAGACACAGGAGAACGAATGAGAAAAACGGGGCTGAAATGCAGCCCCGTTTTCTGAAATTGGCTTCGAGGAGGTACTATAAATGAAATACATGATTCAACATGAGATACGCGGCAGGATACGCGTGCACCTGGCACAGTCCAAGATGACTTGTCAGGAAGCGGATACGCTGCAGTATTTTCTGGAGAAACAGGAGGGCGTTCGCCGGGCCAAGATCTATGAGCTGACGGCTGACGCGACGATAGAATTTGAGCCAGACAGACGGGTGGAAGTGGTGAGAAGGCTCAGTCAGTTCCGGTATGAGAACTATCCGGCGCCGCAGGAGATTCTGGACAGCTCTTCCAGAGCGCTGAACGCAGAGTATAGGGAGAGACTGATTCAGAAGTTTGTTCTGCGCTTTTGCCGTAAGGCCTTGCCGTATCCAATCCGGACAGCCTATACGATTCTGAAGTCCATTCCCTATATTTTCAAGGGACTGAAGTGCCTGAGCAAGGGTAAGCTGGAGGTGCCGGTTCTGGATGCGACGGCGCTGACGGTTTCCATGGTGCGCGGAGACTTTAAGACAGCAAGTTCTGTCATGTTCTTATTGGGCATCGGCGAGCTTTTGGAAGAGTGGACCCATAAAAAATCTGTAGGAGATCTGGCGAGAAGCCTGTCGTTAAATGTAGAAAAGGTATGGCTGAAGGACGGGCAGCAGGAGATTCTGGTAGAGGCCGGAAAAATCGTGCCCGGAGATCAGGTTGTCGTACACATGGGCGGCATGATTCCTTTTGACGGCGAGGTAGTTGACGGCGAAGCCATGGTCAATCAGGCTTCTATGACCGGAGAGAGCATGCCGGTCAAAAAGAGCCGTGACAGCTACGTATACGCCGGTACGGCAGTGGAGGAGGGCGAACTGACTCTTTGCGTCAAGAAAGTTTCCGGTTCGACCCGTGTGGAAAAAGTAATCCGGATGATCGAAGAGTCGGAAAAGCTGAAGTCAGCGGTCGAGAGCAAGGCAGAGCATCTGGCAGACCGTCTGGTGCCGTATACTTTCCTGGGTACAGGCGCTGTATGGCTTCTGACACGCAATGTGACCAAGACTCTGGCCGTATTGATGGTGGACTTTTCCTGCGCGTTGAAGCTTGCCATGCCGATTACCGTATTGTCGGCGCTGAGAGAGTCCAATTCGCATTCCATCACGGTGAAAGGCGGAAAGTACATGGAAGCGGTGGCGGAAGCAACGACCATCGTGTTCGATAAGACGGGTACGCTGACCAAGGCAAGACCGACCGTACAGTCCGTGATTCCGTTTGGAAGCGGCACAGCGGACGAGATGCTGCGTGTTGCCGCGTGCCTGGAGGAGCATTTCCCGCATTCCATGGCCAAAGCTGTGGTAAGAGCCGCTAAGGGGCGCAATCTGGAACATGAAGAGATGCATTCTAAGGTAGAGTATGTGGTTGCCCACGGAATTGTTTCGCATATCGGGGAGCATCGGGTAATCATCGGAAGCTATCATTTTGTCTTTGAGGATGAGAAGTGCACCATTCCGGACGGATATGAAGAACGTTTTGAGAAGAGACCCAAGCAGTATTCCCATCTATATCTTGCAATCGACAGTGTGCTTGCCGCGGTGATCTGCATCGAAGACCCGCTGCGGGAAGAAGCGCCGGAGGTGATCCGGGAGCTGCGGCAGGTCGGGTTCCAGAAGATTGTCATGATGACAGGCGACAGTGAACGGACTGCGGCGGCGATTGCGGAACAGGTAGGTGTGGACGAGTATTATTCGGAAGTGCTGCCGGAGGACAAGGCAAGGTTTGTGCAGAAGGAGCGCGAGGCCGGACATGTGGTTGTCATGGTTGGAGACGGTATCAATGATTCTCCGGCACTGTCTGCCGCCAATGTCGGCATTGCCATCAGCGACGGAGCGGAGATCGCAAGACAGATCGCGGATATTACGATCGCGGCGGACGACCTGCGCGAGATCATCACGCTGAAGAAGCTGAGCATTGCGATGATGAAGCGGATTCACCGCAATTACCGAAGGATTCTTGGCATCAATGGCGGCCTGATCCTCTTGGGAGTGGGCGGCATCATTCAGCCGACAACGTCAGCGATGCTGCATAATACTTCCACGCTGTTGATCGGCATGGAGAGCATGAAAAATCTGCTGCCGTAAAAAGATTGAGCGACTGCGGTACACGATCCGGTGTACCGCAGTTTTTGTATAGAGGACGGAGTTTCTTGTGTTGAACAATCAGCCGGAGTATGATATAATGAAAAATGGCTGGAAAAATGGATGATGCTGTCAGGAGGTAAAATATGGCAAGACTGCTGATTCAGAACGGAATTTTGCTGGACCCTGCCCAGAATATCGCGGATAGGCGGGATCTGTATATTGAAGACGGTGTGGTGCGTAAGGTAGCGGAGACGATCACGGAAGTACCGGAGGATACGCAGGTCATAGACGCCGCGGGCTGCTGGGTTATGCCGGGACTGATTGATCTGCATGTGCATTTTCGGGATCCGGGTCTGACATATAAGGAGTGTATTCGGACCGGCAGTATGGCCGCGGCGGCAGGCGGTGTGACCACGGTCTGCACAATGCCCAATACCAAGCCCGTCGTGGACAGCGTAGAGGTTGTGGAATATATCAAGAGTGAGGCGGCCAAAGCTCCGTATACGCACGTGCTGCCGATCGCGGCTGTGACGATAGGACAGAAGGGTAAGGAGATTGTTGATCTGGAAGCGCTGAAAGCGGCAGGAATCTGCGCCGTCAGCGAGGACGGCCGGTCGGTCTCAGACGCGCGGCTGATGAAGGAAGCGATGAAGCGCTGCGCCGCTTTGGATATACCGATTTTTGACCATTGTGAGGAAGAGAGTCTGGCCGGAGGCTGTATCAATGATGGAGAAGTCTCAAAGAAGCTGGGACTGCCAGGACTTTCCCGGGACGCGGAAAATGTCATGACGGCTCGAGAAGCGCTGTTGGCGGATTCTACCGGAGTTCGGCTGCATATCTGTCATGTAAGCGCCAAGGAGAGCGCGTGGATTCTGCGTTCCGCCAAGGAACACGGAAGTCGGGTGACAGCGGAGATCGGCCCGCACCATTTCGCGTTGAGCGATGAGGATATTCTGCGGGAGCCGCACTCGAAGTACAAGATGAATCCGCCGCTGCGGACACCGGCAGATGTGGAAGAGATGAAGAAGGCATTGGCGGACGGGACACTGGACGCGATCGCGACGGATCATGCGCCGCACAGTGCCGAGGAAAA
>CABUPM010000112.1 GCA_902493345.1 uncultured Eubacteriales bacterium
ATTGCGGCAGCACGGACTGCCGGACCTCCACCTGGCGGACCTGGGCCGGGATCTGCCGACACTGCGGGAAGCAGGAGAGGCGGCAGGACAGCTCATGCAGGCGGACCCGCAGATGTGCGAACCAGGACACATACAGCTGCGCCGCCGAGCAGAACGGTATATGAGTCGAGGAATGGAGATTTCATTATAAAAAAAGGCCCGGCGCAGATATTCGGTCTGCGCCGGGCCTTTGTCATGCCCCAGCATTACTGAATGGAAATGTATTTCTTTTCCGGAGCCGGCTGAGCGACCTGCTTCGGAACGGACAGCTTCAGGATACCGTCCTCATAACGAGCCTGAATATCGTTTTCCGTCAGACCGTCGCCGACATAGAAGCTACGGCTGCATTCACCGGCATAACGCTCACGGCGGATGTAGTTGCCCTCCTTATCCTTCTCATCCTTATCCAAGCCCTTCGCGGCGGAGATGGTCAGATAACCATTCTCCACAGAAGCCTGAATCTCATCCTTCTTAAAGCCCGGCAAATCTATATCCAGCTCGTAGCTGTTCTCTGTCTCACGAACATCCGTCTTCATCAGATTCTTCGCATGCTTTCCATACAGAGGATTGCGGCCGCCAAAGAAGTCCTTTTCCATCGGAAAATCAAACCAATCATCCAACAGATTCTCACCAAAGATACTAGGTAACATATGTCATTCCTCCATTTGAAATTCATTGTATTGGTTCTCCGGAATCTCTATCATTCCCTTGAACTGACTCTATTATACATCAGTTATTAGCACTGTCAATAGGTGAGTGCTAATATTCATAAATTTATAATACTCTTACTAAAATTACAAAATAAAAACGAATTTGTCAAATTGTCTGATTCTATATGAAAAGCATTTACAAAAATCTGCGGATTCCACGGAAAATAATTTTTTTCGAGAAATCCCTTGAAAATCAGGAAATCTTGTGGTAGTCTATTGAAAGTGTTTTTCTACACGGGACGAATGCACGTCGTGTCCGGACACGACGGACGTTCTCATACTCAGGAGAGTCTCTTAAAAAGAGCGCCGAAGGTGTACGCAGTGATTCACTGTTAATCTCTCAGGCAAAAGGATGGAGGAAGAAGGATGTTTGAAAAAATTGACCAATTTATCACATGGTTTGACGATGTGGTCTGGGGCCTGCCGTTGATTGTTTTGATTCTGCTTACAGGACTGCTCTTAACCAGCCGGTTAGGGCTTCTGCAGATCAGACATCTGGGGAAGGCCTTGAAGTTTATGTTTAAAAACGAGGAAGATGGAGAGGGCGAGGTTACGAGCTTTGGCGCCTTGTGTACGGCCTTGTCCGCGACCATCGGTACGGGCAATATCGTAGGCGTAGCGACAGCGATTGCCGCCGGCGGCCCGGGCGCGCTTTTCTGGATGGTGCTTACCGCCTTTTTGGGGATGGCGACCAAGTACGCGGAGGGCCTTTTGGCGATCAAGTACCGTACGATTGACAGCGAAGGACATGTTCTGGGAGGCCCGTTCTATTATATTGAAAATGGAATGGGCAAGAACTGGCGGTGGCTGGCTAAGATTTTTGCCTTTTTCGGAGCTGGTGTGGGACTGTTCGGAATCGGTACCTTTTCTCAGGTAAATGGTATCACCTCGGCGGTACGCAACTTTTTTGACCCGAATACGATGTATGCCGTTACATTGTTCGGAAGGACGTATTCCTGGGCGACCGTGATCTCCTGCCTCGTACTGACACTGTGTGTGGGTCTGGTTGTCATTGGCGGGCTGAAGAGAATCGCCAAGGTTTCGCAGGTCGTGGTGCCTTTTATGGCGGTATTGTACATCATATTGGCGCTGATTATCATCTGCTGCAATATTCAGGCGGTGCCGCAGGCCTTTGTTACGATCGTTAAAAGTGCGTTCAATGGAAGCGCGCTTGCGGGCGGTGTGATGGGAAGCATGATTCTTGCCATGCAAAAGGGTATTGCCAGAGGAATCTTTTCTAATGAATCCGGTCTCGGCAGCGCGCCGATCGCGGCGGCAGCGGCGCAGACCAAAGAGCCGGTGCGGCAGGGACTGGTGTCTATGACCGGAACCTTTATCGATACCATTATCGTCTGCACGATGACCGGTCTTGCGATTGTCATCACCGGCACATGGAATACTGGCCTGGAGGGCGTGGAGATCACGACGGCGGCATTCCAGCAAGGACTGCCGTTTTCTCCGGTATTTTCAGCATTCTCACTGATGATCTGCCTGGTGTTCTTCGCGTTTACGACGATTCTGGGATGGGATTATTATGGTGAGCGCTGCCTGGAATACCTGTTCAACGGAAATAAAAAAGCAGTGAAGATCTATCGGTATCTGTACATATGCTGCGTCTTTATCGGCCCCTATATGACTGTAGCGGCGGTATGGAATATCGCGGATATCTTCAACGCTCTGATGGCGTTCCCCAATCTGATCGCGCTTCTGGCGCTCAACGGCGTCGTCGTGCGGGAGACCAAGGGATATTTTCAGAGGCATAAATAAGTGATAAAAAAGTTAAGGCCTATCTCACACTTTGGCTTGTGTGAGATAGGCCTTATTTTACAGCGCGAATTTGGTTTTGGGGTTTAAGAATTCCTGCATCCGTACATCATAGGCCTCGCGGATCTCCTCTTCAAAAGCGACAGGGGCGTCTGCCGCGCCCATCGTATCCAGAAGATAACGGGTCAGATCCGGATTGTTGACCAGGATGGGACCCAGCTGAGAGGTAACGATCAGATGTTCCTGCATAATCCCTTCCAGATGGGAGTCGGTATTCAGACCGCGTCCCTTTTTGCAGCGGACAAAAGGACAGGAAGAATTGTCTCCATACCAGGAGGTGAAGGTGCTTTGGAATCCCAGAGTCTCGAACTTATCCTGGAAGCTTCCGAGGACAAGGCCGTTATAGCGCGTATACTGAGAGCGTTTGGCGGTGAAGGGGAGCAGGTCCAGACCAGGGATCTTGCGGCCGTCCCAGTTTTCGATGTCGGTAAAGAGGATCTCTCCGGCATTTCCGGTAAAGAGCATGGGGACGCCGGAAAGGATCAATTCCTGCAGGCGAACGCGGTAGGGGCGCAGCTGCAGGATGATATTCTCCTGATTGCGCTCAGAGGTAGAACCCATATAGATCAGATCTGGCGTCTCTGCGGCAAAATACGGTTCTGTGCCGAAGGTAGTGGGAAACCACTCCGCGTCCGGCAGACAGTGCTGCAGATACTGCATATTGCCCATATCGCCGAACAGATTGCATATCTCCGGGTAAAGGATTTCGATTTTCATTGATGCTCCTCCTCTCTCTCCAAGAGGGCCTTCAGGCTGGCCTCCGCGGCTTTGGCGGTAGATACAGTATAGACATCATACAGAAGATAGATGGTATCGGTCTCTTCCGGACGGACCGCCCCCGCGGCTTCGGATTCTTTGGGAACGCAGGTGATCTTCTCCGGCGCGACACCGGCCACAAGAAGACGTACCCGATGATCCAGACTGCGGACACCGGCGCAGATGATCTGCACGATGGAGTCGTCTCGGAGAAATTCATAATCCGTATCATAGAGCCAGGAGATATTCTCGCTGGTTTCTTTGGCGTCACCCAGATCGTCCAACATCAGAATGACGGTTTTACGGCCGGGACGGCGGCGGATTGAATCGAATACACGGGAGCAGGCAATGGGGTTCTGTCCCTTCGCGACACTCAGAATGACGGTTTTTCCGGCAATCTCTTCTTCATGGTAGCGGCTCTCCACAATGTGGAGCTTTTCAATGGAAGAACGGAGCTGAAGGGGAGTCAGGCCAAATTCACTCAGCAGAGCGATAGCGCCAGCAAGGTTGTACAGATCCGGAGCGGACTGTCCTACCATCTTAAAGTTTTCTGTTTGTTCATGCATCCGCATCTCGACACGCCCGGTTTCCGGATGAACAGCGCACAGCGCGTAATCCAGAGCAGGAGAAGCAAAATCACAATGGCTGCAGTGCGCGCGGCCGATGTGATGATAACGGCGGAATTCATAGACCATGGGAGCGCCGCAATACGGACACAGCGGGAGATCCTGAATGATATTGTTATCCATGATCTCCTCATTTTCCAGAGGATCTACGCCGAAGTAGACACGGTCGTTTTTGGCGGCCAGACGGGCGCTGATCAGATCATCGCCATTCAGCACCAGCTTGGTGGAAGCGGGGATATTCTGATCCAGAATGTCATAGATAAATTCCGCATGCGCGTTTCGTTTGAAGGAATCGCGGAACAGATTGGTAACCAGCAGCAGATTGGGATGCACATAGGGATAGATCAGTCTGGAACTGCGTTCATCGAGCTCCAGGACCGCCAGGTCCCGGACAGTCTGCCCCTTGAGATTGATGGCGCCAATCAGCGTGGTCACGACGCCGCCCAGAATATTGCTGCCGCTGCGGTTGCTGACAGGCTGAAAGCCGTTGTCCGTCAGAATGTCGATCACCATATTGGCAGTGGTTGTCTTTCCGTTGGTGCCGGTGATGCCGATGATCGTTTTGGGCATGTCCATCCGCGCCAGAAAATCCGGACAGATCTTAAGAGCCAGTACGCCGGGATTATGCGTACCAGCGCGGCCTATGAGGGAGAGCCCTCGGGAAAAGAGCTTGGCCCCGTATAAAGCAAGATAAAAACGAATACCTTTCTTCATTCGAAAAGATCCTTTCTGAATGTATTTACAACTGCCCCCTATTATAACAAATCTATCCGAGATATGCAAGGCGTAGAGAAGCGCAAAATATTCCTAAAAATCTGTTGGAATACACGGTAAGAAATGATATAATAAAAACGGCAGACGCCGTATAGAAAAATCAGGGGGTATCAGAATATGAAAAGAATTCAGGAGGTACTGGAGAATCAGGGCGGCAACTATATCCTGCCCTTTTTCTGGCAGCACGGAGAGGATGAAGAGACGCTGCGCGAAGGAATGCGCAGGATCAATGAAGCGGGAAGCGGCGCCGTGTGTGTAGAGTCACGGCCCCATCCGGAATATGTCGGCCCCAAGTGGTGGCAGGACATGGACGTAATTCTGGATGAGGCGCATAAACGCGACATGAAGGTATGGATTCTGGACGACGCGCATTTTCCGACAGGATATATTAATGGAAGGTTGAATGAATTCCCGCAGGCCCGGAAACGCCTGGTGACGCATTATTGCATCGATGTAGTCGGTCCGGCGCCGGATAATTCTTTTGTCATTCAGTTAAAACCAGAAGAGACGCTTCTGGGTGTGGTAGCGGCACGCAGAGAGCGCGGTAATATGCGCGTGATGCAGGATCTGATCGATATCAGCGGCAATGTACGGGGACAAAGAGTCTACTGGGATGTGCCGGAAGGCCTGTGGAGCGTTGTTGTGATCAAGAGCACCTATAACGGTAAGGACAGACAGACGCATGCCAATCTGATCGACCGCGATACGGTAAAGCTTTTGCTGGACATCTGTTATGAGCCGCATTGGGAGCATTATCAGAAGGAATTCGGCAAGACGATCATGGGATTTTTCTCCGATGAGCCGCAGATGGGCAATTGCGGAGGCAGCAGCCTGCCGGGAATCGCGCAGATGGGCAATGACAAGATGCCGTTAAGCTGGTGCGCACAGCTGGAGGAAGAGCTGAAGGAAGCGTGGGGACCGCTCTTTTTACAGGTATTGGTAGCCTGCTGGTACGATGTACCGCAGTTCAGCCCCGCGGCACGGCTTTCCTATATGGACCATGTGAGCCGCCTGTTCCAGGAGAATTTCAGTCAGCAGGTGGGGGACTGGTGCCGGGCGCACGGAGTGGAATATATCGGACACATCATTGAAGA
>CABUPM010000113.1 GCA_902493345.1 uncultured Eubacteriales bacterium
AGGGGGAGCAGGGGGCCAAAGATCTCCTCCTGCATACAGGGGCTCTCTAGGGTGGCGTGATCCAGCAGCGCCGGAGCAATCCGGCCGGAAGCGTCGTCATGTTCTCCGCCGATATATGAGGATTCAGCCTCAAGCAGATGGAGCAGACGATGATAATGTTTGGCGTTGATAATCCGTCCGTAATGGGGATTGTTCAGAGGATTCCGTCCGAACTGCCGGACGATGGCGCGGCGCAGCTCACGGATCAGAGGCTCCTTGACGCTCTCTTCCACCAGCAGATAGTCCGGTGCGACACAGGTCTGTCCAAGGTTCAGAAACTTCCCGAAAACGATCCGGTCTGCCGCAACCTTCAGGTTGGCGGTAGCGTCTACAATACAGGGGCTCTTACCGCCCAATTCCAATGTTACAGGGGTCAGATGGGCCGCGGCCTTTTCCATGACCAGACGTCCGACCGTCTGGCTGCCGGTGAAAAAGATATAATCGAAATGCTGGTCTAACAGATCCTGATTGGCGCCGCGTCCGCCCTCAACGACAGCGGCAAGACAGGGAGACAGACAGGAGGAGATCAGCTTCTGAATGATATGGGAAACGGCCGGAGCGTAAGAAGCGGGCTTGATGACAACCGTATTGCCTGCGGCAATCGCGTCTACCGCAGGCTCCAGAGCCAGCATAAAAGGATAATTCCACGGACTCATGATCAAAACGGTGCCGTAGGGCTCACGCAGAACATAGCTGACGGACGGAAACTGTGCGGCAGGCGAAGGACGCAGACTGGGAGCGGAAAACTGCTGCAGATGGCGCTCCATATAGCGGATTTCGGACAGAACCATGCCGATCTCTGTCATGTAGCTTTCGGATGAACTCTTGCCCAGATCCTTGTATAGCGCGGAGATGATTTCCGGCTGCATCGATTGGATGGCACGGCGTAATTTTCTCAGAGCTTTGAGACGAAAGGCCGGGGCGTGCGTATATCCCTGCGCAAAGAAGGAACGCTGCAAACGGACGGTATCTGCGATTGTAGACATGATAGTGGCCTCCTGTATAAATAGTACATTTATTATAGTCAGCGGACAGCGGAATGTCAAGGTTGATGATTGAAAAGCGGGGAGCTTTATGATATGATAATCGGGGAAAACAGTGAGGAGGAAGACGATGCTGGAACAGATCATGGAAGCGGCTAAGCAGGCCGGAGAGATTATGCTTGGAGCGGAAAACGAGGATAAGGAAGTAAGAAAAAAGGAAGGCTCCGCTAATTATGTCACCCGATATGACGTGGCAGTGCAGAAGTATCTGCAGAAGACGCTGCGGGAGATTTTCCCGGAAGCGGGCTTCCTGGGAGAAGAAGACGGAGAGAACAGACCAGATGAGGCCAGCTGGCAGTTTATTGTCGATCCGATTGACGGTACGACCAACTTCATTCACCAATACCGGCATAGTGCGGTATCCATTGCTCTGGCCAAGGAAAAAACAATCCATTACGGCGTAGTCTATAATCCCTATACGCAGGAGATATTCTGCGCGGAACGGGGAAAGGGTGCCTGGCGCAACGGCTGCCCCATCCATGTCAGTGAACGCGGATTGGAAGAGGGGCTGGTCTGTTTTGGAACGTCTCCCTATGACCCGGCGCTGGCAGACCGATCCTTCCGGCTCGCAAAAGCTTTATTCGACCGGGCAGCGGACATCCGCCGCAGCGGTTCTGCCGCGTTGGATATGTGCGCCATAGCGGCCGGCTGGTGCGAGTTGAATTTTGAATGGGTGCTGCAGCCGTGGGATTATGCGGCAGTGTCTCTGATCCTGGAAGAGGCCGGAGGCAGAATCAGCCGGATCGACGGCATGCCGCTGGAAATCTACGCGCCCTGTCCGGTAGTCGCGGGCAATCCCAAGGCATATGAGACATTTTTAGCGGAACATCTGAGCGAGCTTTAAGCGTGATGCGGCAGATCGGTCAGAAAGTCTCGTATAGCCTGCTGATATAGTTCGGGATGAGCGAAATGAGAGTTGGCATGCTGAGCATCCGGAATGGTAACCATTTTTTTAGGAGCGGCACAGGCGTTATAGAGCTGCCCTGCCATAAAATACGGGACAAAATCATCCTCGGCACCATGAAGAATCAGGGTTGGAGTATGGGAGGCACGTACTCGGTCGATCGGAGCGTTCTCAGTGGAAGAAAAATGACCGCAATGGCGGCAGAACCATTCCGCGATGTTCAAGATGGGGAAAACCGGAAGATGGTAGGTGTGTTTTAACTGATAGGCATAGATATCATGTGTCGAGGTATAGCCGCAGTCAGCGACGACAGCGGTAACGCTGGACGGGAGATCGGGGTGGCCGCTGGCGGCAAGCACGGTTGCGGCTCCCATGGATACGCCGTCCAGGATGATTTCCTCTATGCCGAGGACATCGGTCAGATATCGGGCCCATAGAATGACATCTTCTTCATCATAGTATCCCATGGTGCGGTGTATGCCGGAGCTCTCACCGTGCGCGCGGCAATCTGGAGCGAGGATGTTATATCCCAGGGAGCGGTAGAGTTCCGCCAGTGCCAAGCGTTCTGTATGTTCGGAGGTATAGCCGTGAACGCAGAGCACCGCCTTTTTAGAATTGGGACACAGTGGATAATAGTAACCGATCAGAGTGACGCTGTCGCCGCGCAGCGGGATCCGCAGACAGCCGGAGAGGTGATCAGCGTTCCAACGCTGGACTTCCAGACGCTCTTTGGCATAAGGATCCGCGGAGGCAGGATAGTGGAGCGTGTCCTTGCGTATCATCATGGCGGAGTAGAGGATCCAGGCGATGGCGGTACAGGCCAATAGGAGCAGAAGCAGAATAGAGAACAGAATCCAGAAAATCATGGGCGCAACCTCCGAAAGAAAAGTCTTGGAATGTTTTTATGGTAGCATAAATCTATAGGAAAAGCAATTGACAATCCGTTCAAATGTCTTTACAATATTGGAAGGAGTGGTAAACATGACACAGGCAGAGATTCTGCGCAGCCGCAAGCTGGGAGAAAAGGTAACGGCAGCGCTGCGCAGAAGATATTTTGAGGCATATTATTGTGAGAACGTACAAGAGGCCAGAGAGAAGGCGCTGTCATTGATTCCGGAGGGCGATACGGTCGCGTGGGGCGGATCGGAGACGCTGAACGAGACGGGAATCATGGCAGAGCTGCGAAGCGGACGGTATCATACAATCGACCGGGACCGGGCGCGGGACGCGCAGGAGCGGACACAGCTTATGCGGGAGTCCTTACTGGCCGATACCTATATCACAAGTTCGAACGCGCTGAGCGAAGACGGACAGCTGGTCAATGTGGACGGCAACGGCAATCGCGTGGCGGCCATGATCTATGGGCCTTCCAATGTGATTCTGGTCATCGGAATCAATAAGGTCGTCAAAAGCCTTGAAGACGCTTGGAGCCGCGCCAGAAACACAGCGGCGCCGATCAACGCGCAGCGGTTTGGGCTTAAGACGCCATGCAGCGAGACAGGTTCCTGCGCGGATTGTACGGCAGCGGACTGCATCTGTGCATATATCAGTACGATACGGATCAGCCGCCCGGCAGGACGGATTAAGGTTGTGCTTGTGGGTGAAAAGCTGGGATTCTGAGGAGGATACAATGGAGATACGTAAGGGAAGAGAAGAAGATCTGCCGGAGCTGATGAAGCTCTATGAAGAAGCCAGAAGCTTTATGAGAGAGCATGGAAATAAAGAGCAATGGGGCGGAGGGTATCCGCAGGAGGAACTGCTGAGGCAGAATATCGAGAGCGGGGATTTTTATATCTGCGAAGAAAACGGAGAGGTTGCCGCGGCGTTTTATTTCCATGTGGGAGAGGATCCGACATATCGGCAGATTGAAGGAAGCTGGCTGAATGACCGGCCCTATGGCGTGATTCACCGTATCACGAGCCGCAGACACGGTGCGGCGACATTCTGCGTGCAGTGGTGTGTGCAACAGATGCCGGAGCTTCGGATTGACACGCATAAGGATAATTATGTGATGCAGAATTTTATTAAGAAGAACGGTTTTACATATTGCGGGATCATACATCTGGAGGACGGTTCATCGCGTCTGGCATATCAGAGACAGGAGAACATTACCTGAGAAACGGCGGGAGAGAATATGTGGAAGCAGCTGCTATTTATAGGATTGGGTTTTTTGAGCGGGAGTGTGCTGTACAGCCGGTATTTGCCCAAAATACTTAAGGGTGTGGATATCGTCGCGCTCAGTGAGGATCATAATCCGGGAACAGCCAATGTGATGCGGTATGCAGGCGTACAGATAGGGATTTTGTGTCTTCTGTGCGATATGGCCAAAGGCTTTGTGCCGGTTTTTGTGGCGGCAAGGCATACGCTGCCGCAAAGCATGATGTTTGCGCTGATATTGGCGGCTCCGGTTGCGGGTCATGCCTTTTCCGTATTTCATAAGGGAAAGGGCGGCAAGGCGATTGCGGTGACATTTGGCTGTTTGATCGGTCTGGCGCCGGAGATCTGGCCGCTGTCCGTGCTGTGTATCCTGTACTTATTGTTTTCTCTGGTCATTGTGATCCGTCCGAATGAAAAAAGAACCGTCCTGACATTCCTGTGCTTTGCTGCAGCCGTTATTGTACGGACCATGATGGGACGGATGGGAACGGCGTTGGGCGTGGGGCTGCTTTGTCAGGCGGGAATTGTGATCTATAAAAATTATCCGGACGTGCAGACCAGTCTTGCGCAGCTAAAGACACGGGTTCTGAAAAAAATGTAAAAAGTGAAAAATCATACTTGACTTTTTACATACAGCAGCGTATAATAATAAAGTATGAAACAAGTAGAAGTTCCGCTTCTCACCTTCCCATTGAGATATGTAGAGGGTTAATACAGGATTTTACAGGGAGAGATCTCTGTTGTGTATGCGGACTTTTATAAGTCCGTTTTTTTATGCGGCTTGTTTCAAGAATATATGGAGGTGTCCGACTATTAGCGAATTATTGATCAATGAGGAGATTCGGGAGCGCGAGGTCCGTGTGATCGATGCAGACGGAACGCAGCTGGGAATCATGGCGACCAAGGACGCACTGCGTATCGCGCAGGAGAAGGAGCTGGATCTGATTAACATTGCACCGCAGGCCAAGCCGCCCGTGTGCAAGATCCTGGATTACGGAAAGTACCGTTTCGAACAGGCCAAGCGTGAAAAAGAAGCCAAGAAAAAGCAGAAGGTTATCGAGGTAAAAGAAGTACGCCTGTCTCCGAACATTGAAGATCATGATATGGAAACTAAGGCGCGCATGGCTGTAAAGTTCCTGCAGGGCGGGGACAAGGTCAAAGTGTCCGTAAGATTCCGCGGCCGCGAGCTGACAAGAACCGAAGTCGGCAAGGTGGTCCTGGATCAGTTTGTAAAGAGTATTGCGGATTATGCGGAAGTGGAAAAGACTCCCAAAATGGAAGGCCGCAGTATGGTTATGTTTTTGATGCCCAAGCGCTGAGGAGTATTTCTGATGTGTTAAGCATATAGGCTCCGCAAGGCCGGAGCCGTCATTATAGATCATCATAAGGAGGAATTATCATGCCTAAGATTAAGACTAAGAGAGCAGCTGCGAAGCGGTTTACTTCTACAGGTACCGGAAAACTGAAGAGATTCAAGGCCAATAAGAGCCATATTCTGACCAAGAAGACGACAAAGAGA
>CABUPM010000114.1 GCA_902493345.1 uncultured Eubacteriales bacterium
GGCGTAAATCTTCTGCGCGAGATCCAGATTAAAGGTGATATTCGCGGATACCTTGTTCGGATACCGGGTCTGTGCTTCCTTGAACATCTCCTCATACTGATAGTCTCCTGTACCCAGAACGACAAGCTGAACATCGTCGTAAAGGATTCCGTCCAGTACCGCCTTGACCAGATCCAGGCCCTTGTGCTCTACGAGACGGCTGATCATCGCGATCACCGGAACCTCAGGACGTACCGGCAATCCCAGCATTTCCTGCAGCTTCGCCTTGTTGATCTCCTTTTTCTTGGGACCACGTGCGGAATAATTCGCAAAAAGATGCTCATCCGTCTTAGGATCGAATACTGTATAATCGATTCCGTTAATGATACCGCTCAATTTCTCTTTTTCGCTGCGCAGCATCCATTGCATTCCGTGGCCGTAATACTCATATTGAATCTCCTGCGCATAGGTCGGGCTGACAGTGGAGATCCAGGCAGAAGAAACAATGGCCGCCTTCATCAGATTGACCATTCCGTCAAACTGCAGCCATCCGTTATCATATTTTTCCCTGGACATACCGATTACATACTCGGTAACTTCCGGCGGGAAAATTCCCTGATATTGGATATTGTGAATGGTAAAGAGAACCCGCAGATCCTTGCAGCAGGCAACCTCCTTACGGTAGCACTCTTCCAGAAAGACCGGAATCAGTGCTGTCTGCCAATCATTGCAGTGAATCACATCCGGTTCAAAATCGATATGCTGAATGATCTCCAGGACTGCTTTACAGAAAAAGGCATACCGCTCTGCGTCATCAAAATATCCATACAGACCTCTGCGTCCAAAATAATACTTATTGTCCAGAAAATAATACGTTACGCCGTCATGCTCGATACGAAATACGCCGCAATACTGCGTCCGCCATGCCAATGGAACCCATACGACCTTAACAAAAGTCATCTGGCTGCGCCATTTTTCGGGAATGTCCTGATAGAGCGGCATGATAACACGGGCATCTACGCCCTTCTCACACAATGCTTTTGGTAAAGCTCCTGCTACATCTCCCAGTCCACCAGTCTTGATAAAGGGAGCCGCCTCCGAGGCCGCAAACAAAACCTTCATAATCAAACTCTCCTTTCGGCATTTTTATTATAGCACCCATAAAAGCTTCTGTAAATAAACGCACTGTTCAAAAATAAACTTTTCTTCCATCCAAAATCAGGGAGATTTCACCATTCGAAACCTCCCTGATTGCTTTCTTAGACTACGCTGCCCTTTGAAAGAACCGTCGGATACTTCTGGTATCCAAAGAGCTTTCTGTTTTCCCGAATGACAACGTCCTTATCGGCGATGACATAATTCAGCTGGCTGCCAGCCTGAATCTCGCCCGCCTGCATGATAATCGAATTGGAGACAACCGCTCCCTTGCGGATCTTAACTCCGCGGAAAATAATGCTGTTCTCAACCGTACCTTCAATGATGCAGCCGTCAGCGATCAAAGAGTTCTTCACCTGACTGCCGTTTCGGTATACCGTAGGCACCTCGTCACGGATCTTGGTGAAGATCTGATTATCTCCGTCAAAGAGATCATTGCGCACTTCTTCTTTCAGCAGATCCATGCTGGCCTCAAAATAAGAAGAAACAGAAGTGATCAGATCAACATACGCATGGCACTCATAGCCATAGATCTTGAGATCTTTTACATTGGCCTGCAGGACATCCCGACGGAAGCTCGGCAGATTATGACTCTGACACTCCTGGATCAGGCTCTCCAGCAGAGACTTCCGGATGATCGCCGTACCGATGCACAGATTCTTACGGTCCTTGGCCGGATTGATGGTAACATCCGTAACACGGTTCTCTTTATCCATTGTCAGGAAACAGAACTGGTTATAGGATTCATCTGTAAATTTCCCATTCTTATACAAGAGCGTTATATCCGCGCCTTTGGCTTTATGGAATTCCAACATCTCGTTAAATGTCACATTGCATACCATATCCGCATCAGACAGAAGAACATATTCATAATCCGAATGGCGGATAAAATTCAAGCTATTGGCAAGAGCTTCCATACGTCCATGATAGTTTGCGGTATAACTGAAATTCTCAGAGGCGGAGAAAGGCGGCAGGATATAGAGTCCGTCCCGTTTTCTGGACAGATCCCACTCTTTTCCGGAGCCAACGTGATCCATCAGGGACGAATAGTTTGTCCTTGTAATCATTCCGATCTTGCGGATTCCGGAATTGACCATGCTGGAAAGCAGAAAATCAATGATCCGATATCGTCCTCCAAACGGAATGGAAGCAATGGAACGGACCTGAGTCAATGTTTTCAGATCCTCCTCATACTTGTATGTAAAAATCAAGCCCATTGTGTCTTGCATTGCTGTGTCCCCCTTATTTCCGATCCTCGCCGACCATCTCGCCGGGAGCAACCTGAATATCATTGCCGATCGTGATATTGTCGCCTACAACCGCAATCGCACCGTTCTCACAGGTCTCCTTCGGCGCGCCGATCATCGCGTTCTTACCGATAACACTGCCCTGTCCTACAATTGCGTATTGTACTACAGCGCCCTCTTCAATGACAGCGTTAGGCATAATGACACTATCACGCACGATGGCATTCTTGCCGATTGTGCAGCCATGGAACAGCACGGAATGCTCTGCCGAGCCGTAAATGCTCGCGCCCTCGGTTACGATAGTATCCCGAATCTCCGCTCCGTCCGCGACATAATGCGGCCGCTCATTGGGATTTCTGGCATAGATTCTCCAGGAGGGGTCGGACAGCTTGATCGGACTGTCCTCGCCGATCAGCTCCATATTGGCTTCCCACAGGGATGCGATTGTACCTACATCCTTCCAATAATCGCCGAATTCGTACGCCATCATCACTTCTCCGTCGTTGAGCATATCAGGAATGATGTTTTTACCGAAGTCATTATCAGAATTCGGATCCGCTTCATCTTCAATCAGATATTTGCGGAGCTTGCTCCAGGTAAAGATATAGATTCCCATGGAAGCCTTGGTCGACTTCGGCTGCTTGGGCTTTTCTTCGAATTCATAGATTCGGTTGTTCTCATCCGTATTCATAATACCGAAACGGCTCGCCTCTTCCAGAGAGACATTCAGGACCGCGATGGTACATGCAGCCTTATGTTCCTTATGATACTTGAGCATCTTGCTGTAGTCCATCTTGTAGATATGGTCTCCGGAAAGTACAACAACATATTCGGGATCATAATTCTCGATAAAGTGAATATTCTGATAGATCGCATTTGCCGTACCCTTATACCATTCTCCCTGCTTGCCGCTTTCATAAGGAGGCAGGATGGAGACACCGCCAAAGTTCCGGTCCAGATCCCACGGCTGACCGTTGCCGATATAAGAGTTCAAGTCCAATGGCATATATTGCGTCAATACACCCACTGTATCAATTCCGGAGTTTACGCAGTTGCTCAACGGAAAGTCAATAATACGATACTTTCCGCCAAAAGGAACCGCAGGCTTCGCTACGCCCTTGGTCAAGACTCCCAAGCGGCTGCCTCTGCCCCCGGCCAAAAGCATTGCAATACACTCTTTTTTCATCTTCATAGCCTATAACCTCCATACGGAAATCCGTGGAACATCCCAGAAATTTCCCTTTTTCATTACAATTATAATATCACAATTTTACGATTTTTTCAAGATATATTTCTATTCTTTGGTTAAATTTGTGAAAAAACGAAGTATACTTTCTATCAAAACATCGCTAGCAGATCATCCTCTGAGAGGATCGGAATTCCCAATTCTTTTGCCTTTTTATTCTTTCCGGAAGTACTGGTCACATCATTATTGATCAGATACGACGTCTTGAAACTGACGGATCCGGACACCCGGCCGCCCCGGCGAATGATCTCCGCCGCCAATGCATCCCTGTTTTCAAAATGTTTCAGTGAGCCCGTAATCACAACGGTTTTTCCTGCAAGCAGTGTATTCTCTGTCTGTTCCTCCCGAATCAGCTTGAGCTCCTTCAAAAGTTCCCTTCGTTGGAAAAAAATGCATGAACTTTTTCCGCGCCGATCTCTCCGAATCCATCAATCGAAGCGATTTCCTCCGGCTGTGCATCCATAATTGCCGGTATGTCCCCGTGAAAATGTCTTGTCAAAAGCCGGGCGTTCGCCGTTCCGACACCGGGGATGCCCAGAGCCGCGATCAGGCGGTAATCCTCCCTCGTGCGTGCTTCTTCAATCGCGCTTAGAATCTTATCCGCCGACTTCTCACCAAAACCGTCCATCGCGCAGATGGCGTCTCTATGGCTTTGCAGTCGGTAAAGATCCGAGTACTCTCCCAAAAATCCTGCTTCAATAAATCGATCCAGCGTCGCCTCGGATAGTCCTTCAATATTCATGGCGCCGCGGGAAGTAAAGTGTACGAATGCGCGATGAAGCTTGGCGGGACATGCCGGATTGGTGCATACCAGGACTCTTGCCTCGTGGTTCTGTACCTCGTCCGTCTGCGCGCCGCACCTCGGACAGACCTCCGGCACTTCCAGGCTATCGCTTTGCGTCAGATTCTCGCTGATCTGCGGAATAATCATATTGGCCTTATATACCAACAGCTGATCTCCGATCCCCAGCTTCAATTCTCGGATAATGCTCAGATTGTGCAGGGAAGCTCTCTGTACTGTCGTACCTTCCAGCTCTACCGGATCGAATACCGCAACCGGATTGATCAGGCCGGTGCGCGAAGTCTTCCATTCTACACTGCGAAGCGTTGTCTTGGCCGTTTCGTCCTGCCATTTGAAGGCGATGGAATCCCTCGGGAACTTCGCCGTTCGGCCCAGTGACGCGGAATAATCGATATCATCATAAGTCAGGACCAAGCCATCCGAAGGAAATCTTTGATCAGATACGCTCTGCGCAAAATATTCGATTGTATCCAGAATGGTATCCTGACGCACCATCTTCCATTCCACCGTATCAAATCCAAGCGCTGCGAGCTGCCGCAGCTGCCGGCTCTTTTATCAAACGGAACATCTCCGGGAGCATCCTCTGCGCCAATCAGCGTGTAGATGATGTAATGCACCCGTCTGGAAGCCGTCACCGCACTGTTTAGCTGACGTACCGAACCGCTGCAGAGATTGCGCGGGTTCTTGTACTGCTCCTCCGGTTCCAGCGTCCGGTTGATCTCTTCAAAATCTTTATAGGAGATGACCGCCTCTCCCCGGATGACAAGCCTTCCCTTATAAGGTATATGCAGCGGGAGGCCGTAAAATGTCCGCGCGTTTTCTGTAATCTGCTCTCCGACTTCGCCGTTCCCTCGGGTGACCGCCTGTACTAGCTCTCCGTTCTCATAGGTCATAACAACGGTCAGTCCATCCAACTTCCATGAGAAAATTCCCCCATACTCCCCAATCCACTCCCGCAGCGCCTCACGGCTTTTGGTTTTATCCAAGGACAGCATCGGCCGATCATGCCGGACCTTGGGAAGCTCCGATAGCACTTGATAACCAACCTTTTGCGTCGGACTCCCGGACAGCCGGATCCCCGTTTCCGCTTCCAACGCTGTCAGCTCTTCATAGAGCGCGTCATACTCATGGTCGGACATAATCTCCCGCGCCTCTTGATAATAAGCGCGGGAGGCCCGATC
>CABUPM010000115.1 GCA_902493345.1 uncultured Eubacteriales bacterium
CGGCGTCGCTACAGTTACATTGGCCATCGTATCACCTTTTTCCTTTCAAATGATTGTAAAAATACCGATTCTATGTTATACTGGAGGTATTCTATGATCCAGGAGGCCTATCATGAGCACGCATCTGTACTGCTACGATACACCCAATCTATACCTCGACTACAAACGCAACGCGCCCAGAACCTATGAATCGGATCCATACTATATGAATATTCATGTCCATAATATGTATGAGCTGGATTACATCGTCTCCGGCAGCGGCTATTATTATGTAGAAGGAGCGCAATACCCGATTGTCTCCGGCTCGATTCTGCTGATCCGCCCCATCGACGCCCATAAAACCCATATCAATACCGATATGCCCTATGAGCGCATCACACTGCATTTTAACGCGGCGCTCCTATCAGAACTCGACCCCAGCGGCACTCTGTTATGCTTTACGCAAGAGCTGCCCTCTCCGCTTCTGCCGATCCCCTCTTCTTATGAGAGCTTTTTCAAGCAACTCTTTTTGAGTCTGCCCGACCTGGCCAAGGAAAGTCCGGCCTACCAGCGCAGCACGATCCTGGCTATATTGCATCTGTCTCTGACCACCCTGCGCTATATCAGCAGTACCATGACGGATGCTTCCATCACATCCATCACATTGGGTGTCAGCATCTCCGATACAATCCGGGACATCCTACTCTACATCAATGCGCACCTGACAGAAGACTTTACCTTGGACAAACTTTGCAAACAGTTCGGCATCAGTAAATCTTATCTGAATAAACGCTTCAAAGAAATTACCGGCAGCACCCTTTGGAATTATGTACTCATCAAGAGACTGACCATTGCCAGGCAAAAGATTCAGAACGGCTCTGCCATTCAGGACGCTTACCGAGATAGCGGCTTCAGCGACTACTCCAACTTCTACCGCTGCTATGTGAAACGTTTCGGCATCTCCCCTAAGGAGGATGCTGTTCAGGGTCGTAAAGCTCCCTGATCTACTGTCAATCGGATACTACTATTATAAATCCTGCGGATATCCTACAGCAATTGTAAAACTTGGTTACTCCATTGCATATATAACTTTCTTTTTTGGTGATTTTGGCGTATTTTGCAATGTATAGTGCAATTTTAGCATATTTAAGATACAAAAAGAGCAGTTTTTATTCATTCCATAGTAGCAAATGAACAAAACCGCTCTTTCTTTTTTATGATGTATTACTCTTCGTACAGCCAGTCGAGATTCTCCAAGGACTCTCCGGCCATCTGCGCTCCTCTGGGCTTCACCGGCTCCTCTTCCGCGATTACTCCGGCAAATACAAATCCGCCGTTATCAAAGCTGATCTCATGGACTCCCTTTTCATAACGGAACATATGAAAGTCTACCGGAGGACAGCCCTGTACCTTCATCGCATTGCCGTAAACGGTTGCCAGCCCGCCCCGATCATCGGCATGGGTGTTGGTTTCCAGGTCCGGTACCTGCAGCCACTGTACCGCCTTCGCGTTCATGTATCCGATGATCACACGGGAATCCTGCGGCAGCTCAATCCGAATGCGGACCTTGCCGCCAATCGCGTCCTCATGCCCAAAGCGTACACCCGTGAGTCCCGTTACTTCCGGAATCAGCTGCTCCACCTTAACGCCGGTGTCGCTGAAGATTACCGCGCCCTTTTGCAGCGTATAGGTCTCGTACTCTTCCGACAGAAGCTTATAGGGTGCCGGCGTCAGCGGACGGTATTCTCCATCCTCCTGCCGCGTCTCGGGATATTTTCCCTGCTGCGTCTCCTCCAGATGCCGGCTGAAGTTCCGGTATTCCCGTTCGTATTCCGGCAGGCACGCACGCCAATGTCCGTAGGTATCTCCGTTTTCGAACGGAATCTTACGCTGCGGTGTCTGCATGCTCTGTGCGTACAGATATGTCTGATCCGTCAGATCCGCCAGCTTGCGATAGGCTTCCAGATTCTTTTCGATCTCTGTTTTTGCCTCTTCCAGCAGGGACAGATCTCCGTGCAGATCTTCATCCATCGTGTATTTATACTCCAGAATCTTAAGCGCTGCCAAAAGCTTGTGATTGTAGGACTCCGTAATCAACGACAACGCCTCAATATCTGTTTTCCAGCGTTCATATTCCTCCAGGTTGGCCGTCATGCCGCTGCCCGCCGCCTCCACGGCTTTCATCGCCTTTGCGGCAAAATATGCCGTATCCTGGATCATGTCCACCGGCGTCTCGCCTACATGAGGCTTCCCTGCGATCTTATTCTGCACATATTCATCCGGCTGCTCCCCCTTGCCTCCGACAGAATGCCAGAGCTCCAGATTGGGGCGATACCGCCGTACATTGGTCATTTCGCTGAGCGTCATCCCCAGGCTCCATGTCTGACGGTTGCCTTCTGTGATGCCGATGCGGCGCAGGTTTCTGGGGGCCAGCTGTCCCGCGCACTCTATCGCTTCCAGCATCTTTTCCGCGGACTGCTGCGTACAGCCGTAATGCTCCGCCAATCTCTCTATCCAATAGAGCTTCTCTGTCTTTTCATCCCGATCCGGGTTCCACGCGTACCGGAACCATGTCTCGTACCACATCCAGTCCCGATCCAGCTGCATCAGCCGGGGGTCTGTGCGGTCCGGAGAATAGGGCCAATCCCAGTAAAAGAGCGGATACAGATGCAGCCCGTTGCCGCCCAGACGATACTTGGCTGCCTGCATGCACTTCTGAATAAAAGCGGGCGCTCCATACCGGAAGGGTTCCAGATCCGCCACAATATGTATGTTGATGATATGTGTACTGCCCAGAGATGAAAGCGCCTGATGCTCCTTCTGCCAATTGCCCCTCGGCTGATAGGTGGTCAGTCCCTCCCCGTTGTACTTCCACATGGTATACAGGTTCGAATACAGCGGCATAGCCTGTGTCATTGCGTCGATCGGGTCGCAGTCATGTCCCCGCAGAATAACCGGCGGTTCCTCAGCCAATCCCGCAGCCTCAATCCCATCCTTAACGCCCGGAATGATCGTCTTGACAAACCATTCCGTCTTGGCTTCCAGTCCGCGCAGTGCCTCGCCCAGACAAACCATCAGTCCGATGTGCGGATACGACTTGATAAATTCCGCGATGGACTTGCGGGTATAATCCGCTACCAATGGATGGATCGTGCTCTGATGCGGATCCAGTCCATGATATACCGCAAATTCGTAGGGGATATGGATGTTGTAGAACTTAAGCACCACCCAGATACCTCTGCGGTCGCACTCCTCTGTCAGCCACATGAAGGTATCATGATTGAGCCGCAGCTCCTCTTCGCTGACTTCCAGCGCCTCCGGATACTCCGGTACTTTTACTAAAGAAGCAAACGGATGGCCGCTCCAGATATACAGCACATTGCAGCGGTTGCGCACCATCATATCCAGATACTGCGCCCACTGCTCCTTATCGTAAAACCACGGAAAACGGTCCGGCGTGATCGGATACTCATAGGTCCGTCTCGGCGGTTCCAGCTTGGTCTTCTGAAGTCCCAATACAGGGCCGCGCAGTTTATAAACCGGCGCGTCGCCGAAAGCGATCTCGTAAGGGACCTCTCCCTCCCGGTCGATGCGCTCCGCCAATTCCAGGCAGCCGTACAGTGTTCCTGTGTCGCTTCCGCCGGATACGACCGTCAATCCGCCGGCCACAGTGCTCAGATAAAAGCCCTCACCCTCCGGTACCGGCTGATGATATAACAGCAGCTCTCCTTCTTCCAGCGTCTTCAGAAAATCACTTGTATTTCTGTCTCCCGCATAGAGCTTTATCCCCGGCAGCTCCCGGTATTGTACGGTCTCATCATAGTACTTGACTTCATAGCCTGCCTTTTGCAGACTTTTCACCAGGTATTCCATTCCTAAGCGGATCCTTTTATTGCCGGATCGCTCCTGAATTATGCTTACAATCTTCATGTTGTTTCCCCCTGTAAAATCAAAAATCCGTCTGCCGGAATCTCGGCGCCATCCGTATAGCTGGCGTCATCCAATACACTTCGAAGCGTCCCTGTCCATTCCGCCTTTTGCGGCTGCGCTGAAAAATTAAAAATATAATACAGTCCCTGTCCTTCATATTCTCTGCGTACAACCTCGCAGCATTCCGGAACCCGAATCCCGTTCTTTCTTAGTCCTGCCTCATGGCTGACTTCCTCAATCAGTGCCGTAAACGCCTGCTTTTCCGGCATGGTTCCCATGTACCAGGCATGTCCCTTGCCATACGCATTGCGTGAGATCACACCCTGTCCCTTTTTATAATCCTCGGTATAGACTCCCTTCATCTCTGCCGTACCGCCAAGGAGTTCCGACCAGTAGTGATCCTGAGCAAGTATCGGCTCCCCTGACAGCTTCAGCTCCAGGCTGGATACCGTACTGCTATCGATTGGCTCCACCTCTTGTACCGTCACTCCGAATACATCTGTCAGACCAGCAGGAAGACTCTCCGTATAACCGGTGTTGTCCACTGTTTTCACACTTGTCAGGAAAGTGGCTAGAACTGTACCGCCATTTTCCACATAGTGACGGATTTTGTCCCGATACGAACAGTTCAGCACGAACATCGCCGGAATCACCACCAGCTTGTATTCGGACCAATCAGCGTCCAGATTGACCAGATCGCTGCCATACCCCAGATCGTCCAACGTGCCATAGAACTCACTGCAGAACGTAATATACTGGAAGCTCTCATGAACAGGCTTGATCTTGAGCGCCCAATACGCATCATAGTCCACCACGATCGCCGCCCGATTCTTCATCTGTGACTTTTCCAGAGGCTCCAGCCGCTTCAGCAAAGCCGCCGTCTCCTGCATCTCATAGTATCTTCTGCGCGGAACACCGTCCATATCCACAATCGCATAATTCAGCTGCTCCGCTCCATACGGAAATGTACGGAACTGAAAATGCAGCAGCATCTGGGCTCCATGCGCCATCGCGTGGACCGTTGCCTGTTTAAGAGAACCCGGAGGTGTCTGCCGCCGTCCATGCCCTCGAAGTCCATGTCCGCCGCCAGACATAAATTCCAGAATCCAGAAAGGTGTCCCCGGTTTAACGCCTCTCGCGAAACCATACGGGAATGAGGAGATTCTGGTATGACGCATTCCCGGATAGGAATCAAACGCGTAGCAATCCAGGCTGCGGTAGCTGTCATAATAATTGATGCTGTTGGTCGCGAAACCAGTTCCGTTGACCGTTACCGGCTTATCCGTATACTTTTTGAGCGCCGCTGTCTGTATATCCTGATACTCCACCTGCTTGGCGCTGCAGAAACGCTCGAATCCCAGCCGAATCGTCGGGTTCTCAAAATGAACACGCAGCGCGTCATCAGCATGCGGTTCAATCGTCGTCACCGGCGCGTACACCTGTGAAAAATCCGTCAGCTCCTGCGACCAGAATATGCTGCCGCTGCGGCGGTTCCACTCCTCCACTGTATGATAACGATCCCGAATCCACTGCTTGAAAGCCTTCTGGCAAACCTCGCAATGGCACCGGCCGGTAGCCTCCTGTGCCGGTTCATTG
>CABUPM010000116.1 GCA_902493345.1 uncultured Eubacteriales bacterium
CCGGCAGAACCGGAGGAAGAGATTGTTGCCCCGGGTCCCAGAATCCAGCTGAATGAACCGGAACCGGTTAAGCAGACGGAAGCCGATGAAGAGATTCCTCAGTGGCTGGCAGAGAAGATGGACGCCAGAAGCCAAGAGAAGGCGCCCAAGCAGACGATCCAGAAGGAGAAAAAGGCGAGTGCACCGGAAAGTGTGTCGGATCTGCCATTGGTTTCCTATGAAGCATATTCGCAGAGAGCACAGAATACGCCGGAAAAGCCCGTCGGGCAGGGTACGGAAGCGGTATCGGAGCCTGCTGTGAAAAAGGCTGATCCTGTAACGAAAGCGGAACAGGAGAAGATCAATTTCGGAATCCAGCAGAATCTTTTTGCGGAAGGGGAAGAGGCGGAATATCAGTTCCCCTCCATTGAGCTCTTGAATCCGGCGCAGAATGCTGTTTCGGGAAGCAGGGATGAGCTGTATCAGAACGCGCAGAAGCTGGAGCGCGCGCTTCTCAGTTTTGGTGTAGAAGCGACGGTAACACAGGTCAATCAGGGACCGGCCGTGACGAGATACGAGCTGATTCCCAAGCAGGGAGTCAAGGTAAGCCGGATTGTAAATCTGGCAGATGATATCGCGCTGAATCTGGCGGCCAAGGCGATCCGTATCGAGGCGCCGATCCCGGGCAAGAGCGCTGTCGGAATCGAAGTGCCGAATAAGCAGGCGGCGACCGTAACGCTTCGTGAGATCATAGAGAGCGATGTATTCCGTAAGTTCCCGTCCAAGCTGGCTTTCAGCCTGGGAAAAACGATTGACGGTGAAGTCAAGGTAACGGATATTGCCAAGATGCCGCATCTTTTGATCGCAGGCGCGACAGGATCCGGTAAGAGTGTTTGTATCAATTCATTGCTGATCAGTATCCTGTATAAAGCACACCCCAAGGATGTCAAGCTCATCCTGATCGATCCCAAGGTAGTAGAGCTTTCCGTATATAACGGAATCCCGCATCTGCTGCTGCCGGTAGTCAACGATCCTAAGAAGGCGGCGGCTTCCCTGAACTGGGCGGTTCAGGAGATGACCGTACGCTATAAAAAGTTTGCGGATATGAATGTCCGGGATATCAAGGGGTATAACGAAGCGGTACGGGAACACGCGCAGCAGGGAGAAGTCCTGGAGAGCATGCCTCAGATCGTCATCGTCATAGACGAGCTTGCAGACCTTATGATGGTGGCCGGTAAGGAAGTAGAAGAAGCCATCTGCCGGCTGGCACAGATGGCGCGTGCCGCGGGAATGCATCTGGTGATCGCGACGCAGCGTCCGTCGGTGGATGTTATCACGGGTGTCATCAAAGCCAATATTCCTTCCAGACTGGCCTTTGCCGTGTCCTCCGGTGTGGATTCCAAGACCATCTTGGATACCGTAGGCGCGGAAAAGCTTTTGGGTAGAGGCGATATGCTCTTTCAGCCGATCGGAGAGGCCAAGGCGGTCCGGATTCAGGGAGCCTTTGTCAGCGATCATGAGGTGGAACGGGTCGTAGAGGCCGTGAAACAAGGAATCCAGACACCGGCATACAATGTAGATTTGCAGGAGAGCGTAGAAAACACTTCCACAGGCGGTTCCTTGGATGCGGAAGAGGAGCTGGATGAATATCTGGCGGACGCGATCCGGATGGTCGTCGAGAAGCAGCGGGCTTCGATCAGTATGCTGCAGCGGGCATTTCGAATTGGATTCAATCGGGCGGCCAGATTGATAGACGCCATGTATGAACGCGGCATTGTGGGGCCGGATGAAGGCAGTAAACCGCGTAAGGTTTTAATGACCAAAGAAGAATATGAGAATCAAGGAGTGGAGCAGGATGAGCAGCTATAAGAGTGATATCGAGATTGCTCAGGAGGCGAAGATGCTTCCGATCGCACAGGTGGCTTCCAAGCTTGGAATTACGGAAGAAGAGCTGGAGCCCTATGGACGCTATAAGGCCAAACTGAATCAGAAGCTATGGGAGCGGATTCAGGATCGTCCGGATGGGAAGCTGGTACTGGTTACGGCAATCAATCCGACTCCGGCCGGAGAAGGCAAGACAACCACAACGGTCGGATTGGGGGAAGCGCTGGGACGCATGGGGATCCGCTCTATGATCGCGCTTCGGGAGCCCTCTCTGGGCCCCTGCTTTGGAGTAAAGGGCGGAGCCGCAGGCGGCGGCTATGCGCAGGTCGTTCCTATGGAGGATATCAACCTGCATTTTACCGGAGATTTTCACGCGGTTACGACAGCGCATAATCTCCTGTCAGCGATGCTGGACAATCATCTTCAGCAGGGAAATGAGCTGGGGATCGATCCGCGGACAATTACCTGGAAGAGAGTACTGGATATGAATGACCGTGCTCTGCGCAATATCGTGATCGGTTTGGGCGGTAAGTATCAGGGAGTTCCGAGAGAAGACGGCTTTATGATTACAGTAGCGTCGGAGATCATGGCGATTCTCTGCCTGGCGGACAGTCTGCAGGATCTGCGGGAACGTCTTGGACGAATTGTTGTAGGATATACCTATGACGGGCGGGAAGTGACGGCGGCCGATCTGAAAGCGGCAGGAGCGATGACGGCGGTTCTGAAGGACGCGATGCTGCCGAACCTGGTGCAGACCCTGGAGAATACCCCTTGCGTGATTCACGGCGGACCTTTTGCCAATATCGCGCATGGATGCAATAGCGTGCAGGCAACTCGATATGCGTTAAAGCTGGCTGACATAGTTGTAACAGAGGCTGGCTTCGGAGCGGATCTGGGCGCGGAGAAATTTATGGATATCAAGTGCCGCAAGGCGGGGCTGCATCCGGATGCGGTTGTTCTGGTGGCGACGATCCGCGCGTTGAAGTACAATGGCGGCGTGGATAAAAAGAATGTAGGAGAGCCCAATATGGAGGCTCTTGTAGCAGGCTTTTCCAATCTTGAAGCTCATATCGAGGCGCTTCAGAAATTCGGCGTGCCGATTGTCGTGACGCTGAATTCTTTTGTGACGGATACGGCAGAGGAGACAGAGTACGTGGAGAAGCGCTGTCGGGAAATGGGCTGCGCGTTCGCGCTCTCTGAGGTCTGGGCGAAAGGCGGAGAGGGCGGAATGGCGCTGGCTGAAGAATTGATGCAGACCCTGAAGGAAAAGCCGTCTATGTATCATCCATTGTATCCTGATGAAATGCCGCTGGAGAAGAAGATTGAGACCATCGCCAAGGAGATTTACGGCGCTGCCGGCGTGACATATGATGCAGGGATCCGTACAAGGCTTAAGAAGCTGACGGAAGCAGGATACGGCAATCTTCCGGTATGCATGGCCAAGACACAGTATTCTTTGTCGGATAACCCGAAGAAGCTGGGCAGACCGTCCGGATTCAAGATCAATGTCCGGCAGGTGAATCTGTCGGCGGGAGCTGGATTTATTGTAGTCATGACCGGAGAGATCGTGACGATGCCGGGCCTGCCTAAGGTCCCGGCGGCGGAACGGGTGGATGTCGATGAACAGGGCAGAATCGTAGGGCTGTTTTAAGGAGCATATATGGAAACAAAATGGATAGATGGCAAACAGATTGCCCGGGAGGTGCGCGCGGAGCTCAAGAGTCAGATCGCTGCTTATAAGGAGCAGGGCCTTCCGGCCCCGAAGCTGACAGTGATCCTGGTGGGAGAGGATCCGGCGTCCCAGATCTATGTAAATAATAAAACGAAGGCCTGCGGATGGATTGGTATGGAGTCCGAGACCCTTCGCATGCCGGAGGATACAACGGAGGAAGAGCTCCTGCGTGTGATTGCGGAACGGAATGCGGATCCCGCGGTCAACGGGATTCTCGTACAGATGCCGCTGCCGGCAGGGCTGAGTGAGGAGCGGGTTCTTCTGGCTATAGATCCTGCCAAAGATGTGGACGGATTTCATCCGATGAATGTGGGAAGGATGGCTGTAGGCGATTCTGAGGCGCTGGTGAGCTGCACGCCGGCTGGTGTGATTGAGCTATTGAAGCGCAGCGGAATACCGATCAGCGGGAAAAGGTGCGTGGTCGCGGGAAGAAGCAATATTGTGGGAAAGCCCATGGCAAGGCTTTTGCTTGCGGAGAACGGTACAGTTACCGTGTGCCATTCCAGAACCAGCAATATGGATGAGATTCTGCAAGAGGCAGAGATCTTTGTCGCGGCGGTTGGCCGTCCGAAGTTTTTTCATGGATCGCAGTTTCGTGAAGGGACAGTGATTATTGACGTAGGAATCCATCGTGACGAAAATGGAATCTGCGGGGATGTGGATTTTGAGAGCTGCCAGGGGATCGCGTCTTATATCACGCCGGTTCCGGGCGGAGTCGGTCCTATGACGATCGCCATGCTTTTATATAATACGCTGCGGTCCTATGAGCATCAGCACGGCTTATCAGGAGGAGAGGAAAGAGCTTGAGTACAAAAATTGCGTTTGTATCCCTGGGATGCGATAAAAATACCGTAGATTCAGAGATTATGATTCAGCTTCTGGCGGAGAAGGGATATGAGATCGTCAAGGAAGACGATCAGGCCGAGGTGATTGTCGTCAATACCTGCGGATTTATTCAGGACGCCAAAGAAGAGAGTATTAATACTTTGATTGAGATGGGACAATATAAAGAAAGCGGAAAGCTGAAGGCATTGGTCGCGACCGGCTGTTTGGCGGAGCGGTATGCCGATCAGATTTTCGAAGAGCTTCCCGAGGTGGATGCGGTCGTCGGTACAGGAAGCTATGAAAAGATCGTGGACGTCGTAGAGGAACTGATCCACGGCGGACGCGGCATTCGGGCACAGGAGGACGCGGGACAGAGAGATCTGGGATACAGAAAAAGGGTTCTGACTACGCCTGGATATTATGGATATGTCAAAATCGCCGAGGGCTGTGATAACCGTTGTACGTATTGTGTCATTCCTAAGCTTCGCGGACCGTTCCGCAGCCGCAAGGAAGAGGATATCCTGAGGGAAGTCCGCGATATGGCGGAAGAAGGCGTAAAGGAACTCATGATTGTCGCTCAGGACATTACCAAATACGGAAAGGACTGGGACGGAGTCTCAAGACTGCCGGAGCTTTTGAGAAAGATCGCTCAGGTAGATGGAATCCATTGGATCCGCCTTCTGTACTGCTACCCGGAGGACATTACGCCGGAGCTGATCCAGGTGATCGCGGAAGAACCCAAGATCGTTCATTATGTGGATATGCCAATACAGCATTGTTCCGATGGCGTTCTGAAGAGGATGGGACGGCATCACACCAAGCAGCAGCTTCTGGATGTGATACGGGCGCTCAGAGAGGCTGTGCCGGATATCGCGCTCAGAACGACACTGATTACAGGATTCCCGGGCGAGACCGAGGAAGACTTCCAGGAGATGCGGGAA
>CABUPM010000117.1 GCA_902493345.1 uncultured Eubacteriales bacterium
ACCATCACGGAGATCCGTGACGGATCTGACCGAGAGACAGAGAATGATACGCCTGACATCTATTGCTGTTTTGAACCACCTCTGTTTCAAGAGGAGATCCGGGAGCTGGAGCGACGCTTCACAGAGCTATATCAAGCTCCTAAGAAGCTCGATGAGATCACGCTGGATATGGTTATCATGGCACCGGAGATGGTTCGGGTGATCTCGGCTGACCCAAAGGAGTGTAAGGCCTGCGAGCTTTACCTGCTTACCACACACTGCACGACGAATCTGGATTCCAGCAGCTTCACTGAGCTATACGCCGACTACGATGCCGGACGTTTTGCCCTACTGCAAAGTGTCCGGGAGGAACAACAGGATGGCTGCGTAAAGGATTGGGCAGATAGGGACGTACTGGAAGAAGAATATGGCATTGACCGCTATGAGGCATGGTATCGTGATGAATACTTCGAGAATCATTTCGTCATATCGCTCGAAAAGCTGTCCCTTACATTGCCGCAAAGAATTATAGAAGCGGAATGAAATTATGATTGAAATTATTATAATTTGGAGTATAATAATTGTAAAGGTGGTGATCGCATGCATGTATTTGTTGATCGGCAGCAGGAGATGGAGACGCTGCAAAGTGAGTATGCGCGGAATGGCAGCGCACTTGTCGTACTGTATGGACGCCGGCGAGTGGGAAAGACTACGCTGATATCCGAGTTTATTCGGGATAAAAACGCCCTGTTTTTCCTTGCAAGTGAAGAGTCCGAAGCCCAAAACCGAGCGGCATTCAAAGAAAAAGCAGCAGAATTCATTGATAGTGATCTTCTGCGTAATGCAGATGTCAAGAGCTGGGACGTGATATTCAAAGCAATCATGGATGCCAAGTATGACAGCAAGCCCGTTATCGTACTGGATGAATTTCAGTATCTGGGCAAGGCAGAGCCTGCATTTCCTTCCATATTCCAGCGGATATGGGAAGAGATATTAAAGAACCAGTCTGTTATGGTCATTCTTTGTGGCTCTCTGATTTCCATGATGGAGTCCCAGACACTAGCCTACGGCAGCCCTTTATACGGAAGACGAACCGCACAGATCCGGCTCAAGCAGATCCCATTTGCCTATTACCATGAGTTTTTCCCTGGCAAAACCCGTAGAGAACTCATTGAGCTATACGCTGTTACAGGTGGTGTCCCCAAATATATTGAGTTATTTTCGGAGAGCAGCGACATCTATCGTGCTATCCAGAAATGCGTACTGAACCGCTCCGGCTATCTCTATGATGAACCGCATTTTTTGCTGCAGCAGGAGGTCAGTGAAGTCGGCAGTTACTTTTCCATTATCAAGGCGATCGCGGCTGGAAACCACAAGCTTTCCGCGATTGCCGCTGTGTTGGAGGTCAAGTCAACGAACCTGACCAAGTACCTGAAGACCTTGATGGATCTGGATATTCTGGAACGAAGGGTGCCTGTCACAGAGGAAAATCCCGAGAAGAGCAAGCGCGGCCTTTACAAGATCAAGGATAACTATCTGCGGTTTTGGTTCGCATTTATCTATCCCAATATGAGCTTTATCGAAAGCGGGCATAGCGGTATCGTGATGGATAAGATCCGCAAGGGCCTCACTACCAGCCACATTGGCTTCGTATATGAGGACATCTGCCAGGAGCGGATGTGGGAATTGAATGCCAATAACGCATGGCCGTTCCAGTTCTCCAAACTGGGTGGGTATTGGGATGCCAAGAACGAGATCGACATTGCAGCTCTTGATCCAGAGGGTAAGAACCTGATCCTGGGAGAGTGCAAGTACTGGAAAGAGCCTGTTGGTCTTAATGTCCTTCGTGCTTTGGAAGCTAAGGCCTGCGATGTCGCATGGGAGCGAGATCAACGAAAAGTGTGGTACGTCCTGTTCAGTATCTCCGGCTTCTCGGATGAACTATGTGACCATGCCGCAGCACGGGATGATCTTCTCTTAATTGATGATAGGAGAGAATAACTGACTGATCAGTTGGCTCACTATCTTCCATGCGCTTCAAAACTTTCTGGATGGGTTGAAAAAACTCTGACAAATCTGTATAAGGCAGGCGTGGGATCTCCACGCCTGCCTTATACATCTGTTAACAAGGAGCGTAAACAACGGCAGATACAGACATCCGTTGACAATCCCACTTGATTAGGGTAAGATAAAAATACAAAATGACATATGATAAGAGACGGAGGTGGAAGCTGTGTCTGAGCATATCTATACGTTGAACGAGATCATCGCCGCTGTATTGCCGCTGCTGAAGAAGTACAAGGCTGAAAAAGCGATCCTGTTCGGCTCTTACGCCAGACAGGAGGCAGACGCTGCTTCTGACATCGACATGGTTATAGTCGGCGGAGCACAGTTTGATCCGACAGATGTGTTCTGCATCGCGGAAGAGCTGCACCGTACACTGCAAAAGCCGGTGGACGTCTATGAACTGCGGGAGATCACCCCCGGAAGCGCTTTTTACCGCGCGATTCAGGAGGAAGGAGTGCAGATCGCATGAAGTACAGCGACCAGCAACGGGTGGAAAAGATCCGTGAGACAACGGAAAAGCTGTTGGACTATGTGCGCACAGAGCATATTACACCGGGTGTGATCTTTGAAAAAGAGCCTGTCCAATGGGCTATCACAACGCCGCTGTATAATATCGGAGAGCACGCGGCAAACCTGTCGGAAGAGTTCAGGAATGCACACCCCAATATCCCATGGATCAAAATTGCAGGACTGCGCCATCGGCTGGTGCATCACTATGAGGATACCAACTGGACGGTTATCTGTACCATCATCTTCGATATCCTTCCGGACTTTCTGGAAGAATTGAAGAAGCTCTGATGAATGTGTATAAAGACCGACGTGGAGATTTCTACGTCGGTCTTTTTCCTATCTGTTGCAGTAATGCATATTAAAGTCGTATAAACACAGTATAAACACAAAATTAAGGAGTTGATTCTATGTTAGTCTGTATCGACCACGGAAATAAACAGATCAAGACCACCAGCCGGACATTTACCTCCGGCCTGATGGAAAGCGATACCCGACCGCCCTTTGGTGATAACATCATGTTCTACAACGGGAAGTATTACACCCTCTCTGATCAGCGTATCCCTTATATTCGGGATAAGACGGAGGACGACCGGTTCTTCATCCTGACGCTGTTCGCCATTGCCTATGAGATCAATGCCGCAGGCCGGTATGCGCCGGATCAGCTGATGGACATTCAGCTTGCCGTTGGGCTGCCGCCCGCACATTACGGCACGCAGTATAAGCGCTTCGCCCAATACTTCCTTGACCGGGGTATGATCGGCTTCGAGTTTAACGGCAAGGTCTATTCCATCTGTATCACGGAAGCGATCTGTTTCCCGCAGGCACTGGCAGCCACAGCGCCGGTATTCAAGCAGCTCCAGCTCGGTACGGTTGCCAAGGCCATTGTAATCGATATTGGCGGCTTTACCGCCGACTATCTCTCCCTGCGCTACGGCGCGGCGGACTGGGCATCCTGCGATTCGCTGGAAAACGGCATTATCACGCTCTACAATCGGCTGCTGTCCAAGATCCGCGCCGACTATGATCTGCTGCTGGAGGAAACGGACATTGACGCCATCCTTACCGGCCGCAGTACAGAGTATGGAAGCGAGATCCAAGCGCTGGTAGAGCGCGGCGCAGAGTCCTTTGTGGCAGACCTTTTCCGCACCCTGCGTGAGCGGAAGATAGAGCTGCGTACCGGCAAGGTCATTTTCGTAGGCGGCGGCTCACTGCTGCTCCGCAAACAGATCGAAAACTCCGGCAAGATCGGTACAGCCATCTTCGTGGAGGAGATCGGCGCCAACGCTGCCGGGTACGGGCTCCTATACGCGGCCACAAAAGCAAATAGGTGAACAGTATGGGCGAGAAGAAAGACGCCTTCCGATTCACGGTGCAATTCAATGCCGGCGACCCAAGCCACCAGCAAGTAGCTGCTATTCTGAACGAACAGGGGCGGCGCAAGGCACAGTTCCTTGTCAATGCCGTGATACATTATATAAATTGTCCGGAGTCACCGGAAGCCGCAGCTGTGCCCAGGATAGACCGACAGACAGTGGAACAGTTGGTGCATGAGATACTGTCCAACATGCAGCCGGAAGCCACACCTGCAACGGAGGGGAATACGCCCGGAGATATTCCACCTGTCACGGCATCAGAAAGCATTCCGTTCGATGCTGCCGCTATGCTGGGAGAAGATGGCTTCCATTCGCTCCTGAACTCCCTGGCTGCGATACAGGACTCATGAAAGCGAGATTACGGCCTTGCAACTCTTGCATAGCCGAGAAGCACGATAAGGCACAGGAAATGAGTGAAAGGAAAAAATCATGACAAACCAAGAAGCTTATATAAATGACCTTGACGACCTGCGGAAAGAAATTGATTACCTATTGAGTATGGTTCCGGTTGGTAAAACAAAAAAAGAACTCCAAGCTAGAAAACTTGCCGAAGATGCGGCTGGCAGAGCCAGAGCCACCATTAGCTGCATGAAAAATGACTACATCATCACAGACTGCTAGAACTGATGAAATCCCGCCCCGGAGGTTACGAGGGCAGAAAGGATTCAGCATGACGCATACAACGATTACGCATAGAGATGTAAACAGATTTGAGTGGTGCTGGAGCCGAAAGGATGCCTTAAACCGAGTGGCAGAGCTGAAAAAGCAAGGCATACTCGCTTACTTTGGTGGAAGAAGAGCGCAAAGTCGATTCACCTATAATGACATCAAAATTGCGGCGATTCATTATAACACATGGAGTGGCAGCAATATGCCTTGGGTAGTCGCTTGGCATGACTGAAAGACTAACATTATGAAGCTGCCAGGTTGGGTGCGGAATCATGCCAGAGCGGTTGCTGGCCGCTGTGCAAGGCATTTTCGCAGCGGGACAGAAATCGAACGGTATCTTCTGGCTATCGGCGGGGACGTCGATTCCATTGATCAAATGCTAAAGCACTTAAACACAGGAGGACAGAAATGAGGAAGCTACATAACACGGTGCTGCAGGCCGTTATAGGCCAGTTAGACATGATAAAATCGAACCTTGAGGGCCTTCTACCCACCGAAGATCAGCAGGGCAACGAGTGCATCACCGATGCGATTGGCAGCGTGAAAGATGCGATTGGCAATATTGAAGAAACCCTAGACTAAAGA
>CABUPM010000118.1 GCA_902493345.1 uncultured Eubacteriales bacterium
ACGGCATACAACCGTAAGCGGTTTTTTACCGGTGTAGCCAGCAAATATCTGTATTGGACGGCTCCGGAAGGTGAATGGAAGGTCTATGTATTTATCGAAGAAGTCATGAAGCACTTCAAGTACTTTGAGAACTTCGTAGATCCGCTCAACCCGGAAGCGATCCGGTACTTCCTGCAGACAACCCATGAGCAGTATAAAAAACATATCGGCGATGAATTCGGTAAGACCGTCAAGGGAATATTTACTGACGAAGTGACGGCTTTCCCGCCGTCGCAGCCATGGTCCCCGCTCCTTCCCGGCCTTGTGAAGGAAAAGTACGGACGGGATCTGATCGATGTTCTTCCGGCGCTGACAGAGGATATGGGTCCGGAGACACAGCGGATTCGTTTTGAATATTGGGATACGGCGGCGGACGCTTTTATCAATAGCTATGATAAGCAGGTCTATGAATGGTGTGAGGCCAATCATCTGATGTACATCGGAGAGAAGCCGATCCTGCGGTCCAAGGAACTGGAGTTTGTCCATGTCCCGGGAACAGACAGCGGACATGCCAAGGTAGGCGCCAAAGTGGAGCCTCTGCCGGGCAAGTATCGTGCCAATGGTAAAATCATCTCTTCGGCCGCGCATTTTTACAATAAACCGGCGGCGCTGTGCGAGGCGTTTCACAGCATCGGCTGGGGCATGACCATACAGGATATGAAGTGGATCTTCGACTGGTTGGCCATGACGGGTGTGGACTGGTATGTACAGCATGCGTATTATTTTTCCACAGATGCCCTGACCAAGCATGATGCGCCTCCGTCCTCTTTCTGCCAGATGCCATGGTGGGAGGATCAGGGACATATCAGCCGGTACGCGCTGGGACTGGGTAAGATGCTGACAGGTCTGAAGCGCCATGTGCATACGCTGGTCATTGATCCGGCGACATCGGCATGGGTCCTTTCGGCACAGGAGAAAAAAGAGCATGAGAGCGCCATCAGCGCCGTGATGAACTCTCTGATGAATGCCGGATGCGATTTTTATGTGATCGATCCGCAGCTTTTGGCAGAGGCGGAAGTCAGACAGCAGGATGGAAAAACGGTCGTCTGGATCCGGGGAGAGGCATATGATGCCATTGTAATGCCCAATATGAATAATATTGAGGACGCAGCCTACCGGGTTGTACGCCGTTATGTAGAAGAGGGAGGACTCCTTGCGGCAGCAGGAGATATCCCGGTCTATAATGTACAGAAAGAGAATTCGGCAGAGTGGTTTGCCAGAATTTACGGCTCCGGCAGAGAAAATCTGCTGAAGACCAGCGTATACGAGATTGGACCCAAGCTCGCGGCGTATCATGGAGAGAACGATTGGAGCTATGATACCCTGGCGGAAGGCGCCTATGCGGTAACGGGAACGGATCCGCAGGGACGGGAGCTGGTGTTTATCATCAATACTACAGCGAAGTCGGTCAAGGTGAAGCTGAGCAGGAAGCTGCAGGGACAGCTGGTTCAGATCGATCTGGCGACAGGAAAGGAAACTCCTGTGGAAGAGTATACGGGCAGTATCCAGACAACGTTGGAGCCTTGGGCTTCCGCGGTATATCGGATAGAAGAGGGTACTTGCGAGGCGCATAAGACCCAGAAGATCGAATTGCCTTTGACAGCGCAGGATTGGGAAATTCGCAGAAACAGGGACAATGCGTTGTATCTTGGAAAGTGGATGATGCGTCTGCCCAATGGGGAGAGCGGAGAAGTCGGCTGCTATCCGGTGATCGACCAGATGGAAGAAAAGGGATTCAGTATTCCGGTTCAGACAGTTCCGTATTTTGGATGCCCCAAAGAGTTGGTATTTCCACAGA
Source organism: uncultured Eubacteriales bacterium (assembly GCA_902493345.1). Lineage (GTDB taxonomy): Bacteria > Bacillota > Clostridia > Lachnospirales > Bianqueaceae > Faecimorpha. Next base: position 1,838 of record CABUPM010000118.1, read on the forward strand.
TCGACGCATCCTATGAGTTAAGCTTTGAGTGGCAGCTGGAAGAGAAAAAGGAAGCATGGCTTGTGATGGAGCCTGGCACCTTGCGCGGAGAATGGAAGATCTGTCTGAATGGTCATGAGATCCGGGAGTTTGTCAATAAAGAGTTCTATAGTCGCACCAATCTGGCGGCAGATGTGAGCGGATACCTTCAGAAGGGAACCAATCAGATCCAAGTTCAGGTACACTGTGTGAAGAATTATGACGGACTGCGCAATCCTCTCTATATCTTTGGAGATTTTGCCGTAATGGTAAAAGAGGGAGTGCAGACCGCGGTTCCGGCGATCCAAAAGGGAGAATTCGGAAAACAGCTTGCCAATGGTCTGCCGTTTTATGCCGGAGATGTGATCTATCGTCATGAGGTAGCGCTGGAGCACGCGCCGGAGCTTCCGGTGCAGTTGGATCTTGCTGTTCCGGAGCTGCAGGATGCCGTGCGGGTATTCGTAAACGGAAGAGATTGCGGTATTTCCGCATGGACGCCCAGAACCCTGGAAGTCCCGGCGGATGCATTCCATGCGGGAAGCAACAGCGTGGAGCTTGTGGTATCCAATACATTGGCCGGCCTCTTTGAAGGACAGTATTTTGATCAGAAGCTGCATAAATATGTACAGATTGAAGATCAGACGAAGGATGTAACGGAGGAAAAATCCTTTAAGGCATGGTAAGGGAGAAGACGATGAGAGTATTTATCAGTTCCGATATGGAAGGGACTGCCGGAGTCGTGGATTGGCAGGAGACCGAGCAGGAACATCCCAATCAGTATCAGCCGTTTTCCGTGCAGATGAGCCGGGAAGTCGCGGCAGCGTGTCAAGGGGCAATCGATGCCGGCGCTCAGGATGTGGTGGTCAAGGATGCGCATGACAGCGCACGCAATATTATTTTTGACATGCTGCCAGAGAGTGTTCGGATGATTCGCGGATGGACCGGAGATATGCACAGTATGATGAGCGGGATTCAGCATGGAAAATTTGACGCGGCGCTGATGACCGGCTATCATACCGGTGTAGCGCAGACGGGAAGCCCGTTGTCCCATACGATGAATCTGCAGAATTCCATGGTCAGGCTCAATGGCGAACCGGCAAGCGAGTTTGTTCTGAACGCGTATATGGCTGGATACTATAAGGTTCCGGTTGCTTTTCTCTCAGGAGATCAGGAAATATGCGAACAGGCGAGACGGATGATTCCGGGGATCGAGACGGTAGCGACCAAGGAGGGGATCGGGGGCGCGGTGCTCTCCATCCATCCGGCCCTGGCAGTAAAAAGGATCCACGCGGGGGTACAAAAAGCCTTGTCGGGCGACCTGCGGTCCTGTCTTGTTGCAATGCCGGAGCATTTCCAAATGGAGATCACGTACCGAAAACATCAGGAAGCGTTTACCCGGGCCAATTATCCCGGCGCAGTGCTGAAGGATGGCAATACAGTCAGCTTTGAGGCAGAGGATTACATGGAGATCATGCGGTTTATGAATTTCTGCTTATAAAAACACAAAAATCCGGAGCAATAGATTCTGCTCCGGATTTTTGTGTTTTTAGGATTCTTTTCCAGCCAACCGCCTTTTGTGTGCGATAATATAGGATGTCTGGTTCAGAAGGGCTTTGGTTTATGCCGCGTTTTTTGAATGATAGGACCGAGAAGCTTCCATCCCAGGATCAGGATCACAAGCAGCAGCAGCCAATTCAGCCAGCCCAGATATTGGGCGATGCTTCCGGAGGAGGCCTCCGTATTGTCCGCGGATTCTTCTACAGCATGGATCGTATCGCCTGCGACACAATCCAGATGGATCTGTACGGTGGGATCGTCCAAGCGGGTATAGACGACTTCGCCGATTTTCTCACCGGCCATGACCGGCGCCTGCAGCGAGTCCGGCAGCTGCAGCGTATGACTGAAGAAGGACTCCAGGCCTTCCGGATCGGTAGGCTTCCGGGAGAGAACTTCTGCGTAAAACAGCAGAGGGCCTTTTACGACAGCATCGGCGTATCCGATTTTTTCACCCTGATCATATACCGGGATACGGGCGATGGACTCTCCGGTGTATTCGATCGTTACAGGCTGAAAGTAGTCAAAGCCATATTTCAGAATATTTTCAGAAGCGGTATAAGCGGCGTCCGAGTCAGAAGCTCCCAGGACAATGCTGACCAATGTCATGGATTCCGTGTGGGCAAAAGTGACAATCGCGTTTCGGCTGCTTTTGCCGCCGCTGGCATATTCATAATAATAGGAAGTCCCGGGTTCCAACATCTTAAATGGATTGGCATAGTAACGGGTTTCTGAAGTCAGATTGGTCGGGCCGATGGAATAGAGCTCGCTGGACAGAAGATTACTTAAGGCGGATTCCTGCCAGAAAGCGCATGCGATCCGGGAGAGATCCAGAGCCGTAGTGTATTGTTCTGGGTTTTCCGTATCAAAGACAGAAACAAAATGAGAATGGACAGCGCCGCATTCAGCCGCGGTTTCGTTCATCCACTCAACGAAAGTATCGACAGAACCGGCAAGTCCGACGGCAAGAGTATAAGCGGCGTCGTTGGCAGAATTAAAGAGCAGCACACCGATACAGTTTTCTACCGTGAGCTGTTCGCCTTCCTCCAGATAGATGACATAGGCTTCGGAAGGAAGCGCTGCCTCCATTCCTGTGGGGACAGTAACAACATCAGTCAGACGGGCATGTCGGAGTGCGGTCAGCGAAATCAGCAGATTGATAAGACCATAGGGCTGATACTGCGCATCGGCGGACTGCTGACGAAAGACCTGCGAACTCGTTGCTTCCGCTAGGACAGCGCCCGCACCGTCCGGAACAGGCATTTCCGGTGTCGCGGCCATGACAGAAAGCGTTTGTGACAAGAATAATATTATGATAAGAATATAGAATAAAAATCGTTTATGAATGGACATGGAAAATCTCCTTTATCGCAACTTTAGTTGCACTTGTATTATAACATTTTTAGAGACGGGAAACAAGAGAGGAAATGAAGATGACAAAAGAAGTTCAGAAAAAACTGATCTGGCTTGGAGGAATACTACTGTGCCTGCTGGCAGGTTTTTTCTACTGGAATTTCGAGGCGGAAGAAAGCATTCCCGAGCTTGAGACAGTCCGCGAACCGGAAGAAGAGTCCTCACTAGAATCAGAGGCGGAGAGTCAGATCACATGGATCTATGTTCATGTCAGCGGAGCGGTCCGCAAGCCGGATCAGGTATATCGACTCCCGGAAGGATCCAGAGTCCAGGACGCGATTCTTATGGCCGGA
>CABUPM010000119.1 GCA_902493345.1 uncultured Eubacteriales bacterium
GCTTCAGTGCTGCAATCGCCTCTCTGGACTGCGGCTTCACGATGTCGGAGATAACGATATGGCCCGCATACTTGCCTCCGACCGCCATATGTATGATCGTTCCGACCTTATGGCATGGCATACACTCAATATGAAGGCGCTCCATCAGCTTGGCGTTGCCGGCAGCTACCTGTACGCCGTCCACCGTCGCGATCACGCCATTGCCGCTGATCTCCTGAATGTCCTTCACTCGGGAGCGGTCAATCTCCTTGCCATACGCTTTCTGCAGGCTCTTACTGATCGGGTGCGAAGAAGCACTCTCTGCCAGCGCCGCATATTCGATCAGCTTCTCTTCGTCCATCGTACTGTGATGGACACCATTGACTTCAAATACACCCTGTGTCAATGTACCGGTCTTATCGAATACTACAATCTTGGTCTGGGACAATGTCTCCAGATAATTGGAACCCTTGACCAGTACACCCGCTTTGCTGGCTCCGCCGATTCCGGCAAAGAAGCTTAAGGGAATACTGATGACCAACGCGCAGGGGCAGCTGATAACCAGGAAGGTCAGAGCACGATAAATCCACATTCCCCACTGGGCATTTCCACCCGTAAGGAGCAGTACCAGTGGAGGCAGAATCGCCAGTGCCAACGCGCTGTAGCAGACTGCCGGCGTATAGATCTTGGCGAACTTAGCAATAAAATCCTCTGATCTGGATTTACGAGAACTTGCGTTTTCCACCAGATCCAGAATCTTAGAGACGGTAGACTCACCGAATTCCTTGGTTGTCTGAATCTTCAGGACACCTGTCATGTTGATACAGCCGCTGATGACCTCGTCTCCAGCCTTTACCTCTCTCGGAAGACTCTCTCCTGTCAGCGCGCTGGTGTTGAGGCTGGTCTCCCCCTCCAGAATCACACCGTCAATCGGGACCTTTTCTCCCGGCTGTACCACGATCACCGATCCGATCTCTACTTCATCCGGATCCACCTTTTCCAGCTTGCCGTCCCGCTCTATATTGGCATAATCCGGACGAATGTCCATCAGCTCACTGATATTGCGGCGGCTCTTGCCCACCGCATAGCTCTGAAACAGCTCGCCGATCTGATAGAACAGCATAACCGCGATTCCCTCTACATAATCGCCCTCACTCCAGAGTGCGACGGCAATCGCGCCTATCGTCGCAACTGCCATCAGGAAATTTTCATCGAAAACCTGACGGTTCTTGATGCCTTTGGCAGCCTTGATCAGAATATCATATCCGATGATCAGGTAGGGAATCATATACAACCCGAAACGCAGCAGACCTGTCGCGGGCACAAAATGCAGAACTATCAGCAGCACTGCCGCAATAATGATCCGGATCAACATCTTTTTCTGTTTCTTATTCATCGTTCTCCATTCCTTCCCGGCCTATTGGTTCTCCTTACAGAAAGATTTCGCAGTCGTCCTCTACCTTCTTGCAATTCTTAAGAACATCCTGCATAACAGCCTTAGGATCCTGTCCCTCTTCAAATTCAACGATCATCTTCAGTGTCATAAAATTAACGGTAGCGTCCTTGACTCCGGCCGTATGCTTTGCGGCATCCTCCATCTTGTTCGCGCAGTTTGCACAATCCACATCAATCTTGTACGTTTTCTTCATAATCCTTCACTCCTTTTGAATTCTTAAACGATTAAATAATTGTTTAATCGTTATGCTTATACTATACTACAATTTTTCTCTTCGTCAATACCTTGGTGCGCCTTTCTTCCTTTTGGGCGAAAAAGACTTCCATTTGGACCAAATCTATGATAGAATATCGAAAAAGGAGGTCGTTCATCATGTTCCACCCTGCGCTGCCTCATGACCACGGACAACAGATCGAGCATGCTCTGAGCCAAATGCCTCAGACACAGGATTTCCGTGTGGTCTCTGATATCTTTAAACAGCTGGGCGATAGCAGCCGTGTCCGCATCTTCTGGCTGCTATGCCACTGTGAGGAATGTGTAATCAATATCTCTGCGTTGGTTGAGATGAGCAGCCCCGCCGTCTCTCACCACCTAAAGCTCTTAAAGGACAGCGGGCTGATCGTAAGCCGCCGCGATGGCAAGGAAGTCTATTGCCGTGCCGCAGAAACCCGTCAGGCAGAACTTCTGCACCATATGATCGAGGATCTGGTAGAGATCTCCTGTCCTGTGCCGGAGGAGTGAGCCCTATGAAAGAACAATGTATGGAAACATTGGAAGCCCTTTTGGCCGATGTCCCTGCCGAAACGATTCTTTTGCCCGGGCAGTCCTCCCGCTCGCTTCTGATGGAAGAGTGGCGGGCGCAGACGGATGGCCGGGGACGGATCGACTCCTTGACCCTCTATCCCGGTATCACCCTGGCATGGAATTATTATCTGGCACAGCGGGTCCGTATCACGCATAAAGCCAATCCTCGGGTTCTGGAGATCAATCACTGCCGCAGCGGGCGTTCCGGCTGGGCTATGGAAGGCGGCCTCTCTCTGTATCTGGGTCCCGGTGATCTGACGCTGCATATGACCGACTGCTGCGCGCATACCGAGATGTCCTTTCCTCTGGGATTCTATGAAGGCATCACCGTTTCCGTTGATCTTGACGCGCTGACCCATTCCGGACCGGAACTGCTCCGGGAAGCCGGTATCAGCGGAGAACTCATCTCCGACCGCTTTTCCCCGCAGTCCCTGCCGCTCGCCATGCCCGCCAACGAAGAGATCCGGCATATTTTCTCGGAACTGTATACCTTGCCGGAGGCAATACGAATCCCGTATTGCAAATTAAAAGTACAGGAGCTTCTGCTCTTTTTGAGTACGCAGAAAATCTCGGACCGTCAGCGTCTGACTCCGTATCCGCCGGAACAGATCCACCGGATCGAAGAGATTCACGCGCTCCTGACAGAACATCTGGACAGCCGGTACACCATCGAAGAGCTTTCCAGGCGCTATCTGATCAACACCTCTTCCCTCAAGGAGATCTTTAAGAGCGTGTATGGACTCCCCATCGCTTCTTATATGAAGGAATACCGGATGCATGAGGCCATGCGCCTGCTGCGGGAAACCGACGACAGCATCGCTTCCATCGCCTCCGCTGTCGGATATGAGAGTCAGGGGAAGTTTGCCAAGGCCTTTAAGGACGCGGTCCACCTCTCGCCGAGCCAATACCGCAAGCAATAATTGTGTCATGATCTAACGAAAGGAACTGGTCCCATATGCTTCAAGAGAAAGAAAAGAAACAAATTCAGAGATACTGTATTTACCCCAAGATTGCCTTAGCGGCAATTATCCTCTCCCTTGTACTGACTGTCCTGCTCCTGCCCTTGGAAATGATCGACGATCTCGTCTTTCATAATAAGGGATTTCAACCGGCAGGCCTCTATACCATTCTTGGATTTGTCGCGGTCTATGTCATCATTTTCTGCTATTGTACACTTTGTCCCCGATTCGGAATGCGAGGCAAACGTTGGGCCGCGCTGCAAGCCGGACTGAACGTACCGCAAACGGAAAAAGACCATTCCGGGCAGATTGCCAGTACGCTTGCCCTGCAATCTTCAGGGCATCTACTGAGTAAAAGCGATAATGATACTGCCAAACATATCGGCGGTGCCCTGGAAGTTGCCGGCGCTGTCAGCGCGGTAGCCACCGCCGCGGATGTATTATCCGAAACCTGGGGAAACGCGGAATCCATGGCGCACGCTTACGGTGTCCCCATTCCGAACATCAAAAAGTTCCTGATCGCTTTTGCGGTTTTGCCTATACTGGTTGTGATCGGAGTCTATATCCCGCAATATGTGCAGGGAAATCAGGCCATGCAGGAAAAAATCGCTTCGTCTGCGGAGCAGCTCCAGATTGCGGAAGACGCGTTGTCTCCTATATGCGAATATGTTTCCGCGGATGATCCTTACGAAAACTATCATGATTATGGTTATCATGTGAGCGGATATCTGCGGGAGAGAGAGTCTGGCGTTCAGGCATGCTATGTGTATCTCACTTTTGATGGCAGCGGCACCATTACAGAAATTTCCTATTACAGTGAGATTGACATCAACGCAAGCCTTGAGGAAAACCTGCAGCGGATCAAACAGGATTTTGAGACTTTGCAGGCTCCGCTCGAAAACCTGAACATCTCCGTCGTCAATCCAGAATTATTGACCTTACACAAACTGCCAGAAGAATTCACAGAAGCTTTTCTGTCGGGTTCTCTTTATGAAAATGTCCGGATCTATACCAATGCGGATCCCGTTCGTCTCTCCTGTTCTTTTGTCACCGATTCCAAAGAAGATTTTGACGAATATTCGCGTCCGTATATTATGTTCTGGATCAGTGTGTCGGATTAAGCTATATTAAGAATGAATCTGCCTTTGAAAATTTATTACTTGCAATCTATGAAGAACTGCGGTATAATAAAAGGTAGATTATGTCTTCGTAGCTCAGTAGGATAGAGCGTCCGCCTCCTAAGCGGAAGGCCGCGCGTTCGAATCGCGCCGGGGACATCAAGGGGCTGTCGCACGGCGGCCCTTTTCTTATGCCGAAACCTCTGGTGCGCTTGGGGAAATGAGATTCTTGGGTGTACCAGAGGGTTTATGGGGTTCCTTCTGGATTTTTGAAGTCCTCTGGTACACTTGGGCGAATGAGGCTCCTTACGTGTACCAGAGGGTTTATGGGCTTCTCTGGATTTTTGAAGTCCTCTGGTACACTTGGGAGAATAAGACCTTGGGTGTACCAGAGGGTTTATGGGGCTCTCTGGATTTTTGAAGTCCTCTGGTACACTTGGGAGAATGAGGCTCTTGGGTATATCAGAGGTTTTATTGGTTTCTCTAGATTCTTGAAAACCTCTGGCACGCTTTAAGAAGATGAGGCTCTTAAATGTACCAGAGGTTTAGAGTTTTCGCTTGATTTTTCGTGGAGGGACGGACCTCCTGGGGAGGTCGGATCAAAAATAAGAATATCACTTTTTGTTCTTTTTGATCAGTTTTCTCGCTTTTGAAGCTGACAAAACTCCGCGGATCACTAATTGCCAGAGAATTCTGGGTGCCTGGAAGTGTCTATGGGGGCTTGTGATGACCAGATTCTCGCCGAGGCGGATGTCATGAGTTTTGTAGTTTTTGATCTTTTCGACCTGCTTGC
>CABUPM010000120.1 GCA_902493345.1 uncultured Eubacteriales bacterium
CAGTTAGTGAAGGTGCTGGAGGAGCATGATGCCATGGATTATACGACAATTGTATCCGCGACGGCCAGCGAGCTGGCGCCGCTGCAGTATCTGGCTCCATATTCAGGATGCGCCATCGGTGAGGAATGGATGGAGCGGGGACAGGATGTGTTGATCGTCTATGACGACTTGTCCAAGCATGCCGCGGCATATCGTGCCATGGCCCTTCTTTTGAAGAGACCGCCGGGACGTGAGGCGTATCCCGGAGACGTATTCTATCTGCATTCCCGGCTTTTGGAGCGGGCCTCCAAATTGTCGGATGAGCTGGGCGGCGGCTCTTTGACAGCGCTGCCGATCATCGAGACGCAGGCTGGAGATGTATCCGCGTATATTCCGACCAATGTGATTTCCATCACGGACGGACAGATCTATCTGGAGACCCAGCTGTTTAATCAGGGCGTTCGTCCGGCCGTAAACGCCGGTTTGTCCGTATCCCGTGTAGGCGGAGCGGCGCAGACGAAGGCGATGAAGAAGATGGCGGCGTCCCTGCGTGTAGAGCTGGCACAGTACCGTGAGTTGGAATCCTTCTCACAGTTTGGTTCTGAGCTGGACAAGGATACGAGAGAGCGTCTGGAGCATGGTAAGAGACTGGTAGAAGTCCTGAAGCAGCCGCAGTATCAGCCGATGAGCATGCAGAACCAGGTAATGATGCTGTATGCGGTCAATAAGCGGTATCTGGCGGATATTCCGGTGTCTGAGGCTCTGAGCTTTGAGGAGAGGTTCCTCAAGTATATGGAGAGCAGATATCCAGAGGTTGGTCAGAAAATCGCAGAAGAAGGAGTGCTGTCGGCCGAGACAGAGGAGAATCTGAAGACGGCTTTGCAGCAGTTCAAGCAGGAGTACGCCAGGGAGGCTGAGTGATGGCAGGAACAAGACAGCTGCAGCTGCGCATGAAGAGCGTTCAGGGAACGCAGCAGATCACCAGAGCCATGAAGTTGGTGTCTACGGCCAAACTCCAAAAAGTACGGACGATGGTCGAGGCCAATAAAGAGTATTTTACAAGCATACAGGATACGGTGCGTTCGATTGTGGAACACTCCGGATCCTATGTGCTGCAGCCGTATATGAGTCAGCGGCAGAGCGGAAAGGACGCATATCTGTTGATTACATCCGACCGCGGCCTTGCGGGCGGCTACAATTCCAATGTGTGCAGGCTGGCGCAGGAAGCGATACAGAATCAGGATGAAGCTGTAATTCTCAGCGTAGGCCATAAGGGCAAAGAGTATTTCCAGAGACGGGGCTATACAGTCGCGGAAGAATACAAAGCGCTGGAGGAGATTCCGCGGTACGCGGAGGTACGGAAGATCGGCGAAGAGCTGATGCACCGTTATATGAGTGGAGAATACCGCTCGATCTATGTCGTGTACACCTCCTTTATCAATACGTTGTCCCAGCAGGCGAAACTGTTAAAATTATATCCGCTGTCGCAGGAGGACTTTGAGCCGTCCGAGGCCAAGGGCAAGGAAGCGCTGATGAATTTTGAACCGTCCGGCGAGGCGGTATTGGGATATGTGATCCGGCAATACATCAACGCTGTATTGTTCGGAGCGCTGATGGAGTCAGCGGCCAGTGAGCAGGGTGCGCGTATGACGGCAATGGATTCGGCAACGGATAACGCGCAGAATATTGTAGATTCGCTGCGTCTGAAGTACAACCGGGTGCGTCAGAGCAATATTACGCAGGAATTGACGGAGATCATCAACGGCAGCAGCGCGGTGGACTAAAGATAGTATCGAATACGGTTTTACAAGGAGTAGAATATGGCACAGGAAAATAAAAAGGAACGTCCGGAGGGCGTGATCCAGCAGATCATCGGCGCCGTACTGGACATCCGGTTCCCAGCCGGAAGCCTTCCTTCGCTGTATAACGCGGTGGAGATCCCAAGACAGGATGGAAGCGTCCTCGTTGCGGAAGTGTCGCAGCATCCGGGAGACGATGTGGTGCGGTGCATTTCCATGGGATCGACCGACGGATTGGTGCGGGGAATGAAGGCGTATGATACGGGAAGCGCGATCAGCGTACCCGTAGGGAAACAGACGCTGGGGCATCTGTTTGATGTAACCGGGGAAGCGCTGGACGGCGCGGATATGACCGGTGTGGAGCGGTGGCCGATTCACAGGCCGAGCCCTGCGTTTACTGAGCAGTCTACAGAGATGGAGATTCTGGAAACAGGAATCAAAGTAGTAGATCTGCTTTGCCCGTATTCCAAGGGAGGAAAAATCGGACTTTTCGGCGGCGCCGGCGTAGGCAAGACGGTGCTGATCATGGAGCTGATCCGGAATATCGCGACGGAGCACGGCGGATATTCCGTCTTTACGGGAGTCGGAGAGCGTACCCGTGAGGGAAATGATCTGTATCATGAGATGAAGGAGTCCGGCGTTCTGGACAAGACGACGCTGGTATTCGGTCAGATGAACGAACCGCCCGGCGCGAGAATGCGTGTAGGACTGACGGGTCTTACCATGGCGGAGTACTTCCGGGATCAGAGCGGACAGGACGTATTGCTCTTTATCGATAATATATTCCGTTTTATACAGGCAGGATCGGAGGTATCGGCTCTGCTGGGCCGTATGCCCTCCGCGGTAGGATATCAGCCGACATTGGCGAACGAGGTCGGAGCGCTGCAGGAGCGGATCACCTCCACGAGAAATGGTTCCATAACCTCCGTTCAGGCGGTCTATGTACCGGCGGATGACCTGACGGACCCGGCGCCTGCCACGACATTTGCACACCTGGACGCGACGACGGTTCTGTCCCGTTCGATCGCGGAGCTGGGAATCTATCCCGCGGTGGATCCGCTGGAGTCTACATCCAGAATTCTGGATCCCAAGGTAGTAGGAGAGGAGCATTACCGGACGGCACGGGATGTGCAGGCCATCTTGCAGAGATACCATGAGCTGCAGGATATTATCGCGATTCTGGGTATGGATGAGTTGGGAGACGAGGATAAGCTGACGGTCAGCCGTGCCAGAAAGATTCAGCGTTTCCTGTCGCAGCCATTCCATGTCGCTGAGAACTTTACCGGAATCAGTGGCGCGTATGTTCCGTTGTCAGAGACGATACGCGGATTCCGCGAGATTCTGGACGGTATGCATGATGATCTCCCGGAGAGCGCGTTCCTGATGGTCGGAACGATCGAAGAGGCTGTGGAGAAGGCTCGAGAGGGGAAGTGACCTCATGGCTGAGAAAATGCTGCGATTGCGGATCGTAACGCCGGAACGCCGGGTATATGAGGGTGAAGTAAAGAGAGTCCTCTTTGAGAGTATGGATGGACAGATGGGAGTCCTGCCCGGGCACATTCCGCTTACAACAGTCATCCGGACCTCGGTATTTCAGGTCGAGGAGACAGAGAAGGTCAGAGAATTGGCTGTGCATCAGGGATTTGTAGAGATTCAGGCAGATCAGGTAACTGTATTGACAGAGACGGCGGAATGGCCGGATGAAATCGATATGGAGCGGGCACAGAAGGCATATGACAGGGCCAAGGAACGATTGGAACATCCGCAGAAAGGAATCACGGATATACAGCGGGCGCAGATCGCGCTGAGCAAAGCGCTGACACGGATGCGGGTTCTCAAGAAAAGTCAGGAGTAAGCTGTGACTGGAATCATGTTGGATTCAGAATTTGATTTAGGGCGGTTCTTGCTGGAGAATTACGGCAAGCCCGCCCTTGGGTTTTTAGAAAACCTGATCTTGGCGGTTGTTGTTTTTGTAGTCGGTTGGAAGCTGGTTGGATACGCGGTGCGGATGCTGCGCCGCGCGGTAGAGAAGCATAAGTTTGACATAACACTGGAAAAGTTTGTAATATCCTTGGTCAGCGCATTGCTGCGTATCTTTTTGGTGGTGCAGTGTCTGGGGATTTTGGGGATAGAGTCGGCGTCTTTGGTGACACTTCTGGGCGGTTCGACACTGGTTGTTGGATTGGGATTGCAGGGGAGTCTTGCTAATTTTGCCGGAGGTGTGATGATCCTGCTGCAGAAAACCTTTCAGGTCGGGGATTATATTTCGGACGGAACGCACGAGGGGACAGTAGAGAGCATCAATATTATCAGTACGAGGATCCGTACGCCGGACAACAAATTGATCACACTGCAGAATGGAGCGCTGTCCAATGCGGCTGTGACAAATTATTCAGCATATAATGAAAGAAGACTGGACTTTAATTTCAGTATCAGCTATAATGCAGATATGGAGCTTGCGAAAAAAGGAATTCTGAACGTAATGCAGCAGGACGCAAGGGTTCTTCAGGAGAAGGATATGGCCGTACTGGTGAAGAATCATGGCGATTCGGCTATCGAGCTGTTCGCGTATTGCTGGGTAAAGCGGGAAGATTACTTTCGGACCGGTTCCGATATTCGGGAAAGGGTCAAGATGGTTTTTGACGAGGAAGGGATTTCGATCCCCTATCCGCAAATGGATGTACATCTGATAAAGGAGAAAAAAGAGTGAAAGAAGTATCGTTACGGAGGATGGCCGAGTACTTTAAGCTGGAAAACATGACTCCGCAGATTCCGCTGGATGAGATCTATATTGAAAACGATGAAATCAACCGCCCCGCGCTTCAGCTGACAGGATATTATAAATATTTTGATAACGAAAGGATTCAGCTGATCGGGCAGGTAGAGGAGTCCTACCTCAGCAACGTGCCCAAGGAACAGTACCGGCAGATCTGGAAGGATCTATTTTCTAAAAAGATTCCCTGTAT
>CABUPM010000121.1 GCA_902493345.1 uncultured Eubacteriales bacterium
GCCAGGCACAAAAAGAGCAGCAATCCCTTCCATACCGCGCTCCATGGAAGTATCGCAAGAAAAGTACCCAGCGAGACCGCCAAAACGGCGCAGCCCTCCTCCTCCGACAATTGAAATCCCGCCGCCGACTGCTGCCACAGTCTGTCCGCCCCCATCTGATAGAGCAGAATCCAGATCAGAAAAACGATACTCTCCAGGCTGACCATCAGAAACTGATAGGGTGTTTTCCAGATCACAGCCGCCAGCAGTGCCGATATCGGGAGCATCATGGCCTGCAGCATGCTCCTTGCCATAGACGGCAGAGCCTGTCCCGTATGTCTCAGTACCTCTTCCGTCCCGCATAGCAGGATTACAAGAAGGATATATTTGCCATTGGGCAGCTCCGAATAGATACTGACGGCCCCGATCAGGCACCAGAGCGTACAGATTCGTCCCCGAAAGGGCCGCCGCAGCATCAGGCACAGATAGGCCGGTCCCAGGATATATAAGTTTAAAAACAACGGAATTCGCATCAAAAACAGCGCCGGCAAGCCCCATAACACATCTTTGACCCGTTCCGGCAGCATCCGTCCGATCCGGTGATTCGAGACAGCTTTTTGCAGCCGTTCCAGTCTCTCCATTGGATTCCCCCCTAATCATACTTTCCATGATTATATAGGATTCCGTTTACAAAAAATGTCAAAGCATAGGGCTCCTCCAGGAAAATTTTCTGACAAAACCTTTTATAAGCATACAAAAACAGCGCCCATATCTGCCGATTGGTACGCTGTCACTCAAACACGTATAGATGCTCGCCCGGAAGAAGAAGATTAAACCGCATTCTGGCAAGTCTCATATAATACTCGTCCGTACTGTAATAGCTCTGCTTGGCCTTGATATCGATCTGCTTCTCCAATTCATCGCCGATCTGATTCTCAACAAGCTGCGCTTCCTGATAAACCGCTGCAATATCATCCTGCAGCTTCTGATAATTCCAATAACAACCAAACATGAAAGCAAGAAAACAACCAATGATACAAAAATTCCTCAATGAACGCTTAGGCTTTTTGCCCGATGTCTGCTCCCTCGCCGCCATGCCGTGTCTCTTATTTCTATACGACATGCTATTACCGCCTTTTTGCTTTCATGTTTATCATGATATAATATTTTACACCATTCGTCAATGGGGTTTGGAGCTTTTTTCAAATTTTTTCTCCGTGGATTTACATTTTTTCCACACTTTCCCCCATCGTTCCCCTGCTTTTTTCGCTGCCAGCAGCGCATATTTCAGCAAAATCGGACTCACGGTTCCTTCACAGACCATCGCCCCGAGCAGCCCTCCCAGAAAATAATAAGCCCGGAGTACTCCTGCCGCCTGATACAGTGTCTCATAGTAAAATACCAGAGCCGTCCCTGCCCAGAAGACCAGATCCTCCATATGAATGAAAAAGAGCGAGTGAGGCACCATCCTGCGCCATAGCCGCAGAAGATCGTAGCCTGACCACGCTCCGAATCCGTACAATATTGACAGAAGAAATAACCGGCACTGCTCGCTTATCATCTCTTCATCCCTTTATCCACTTGCTCATAAACCCGGCCTTTTGCTTTTTCAGCATTCCCGGCTCTTCATAAAAAATTTCCGCTACATCTCCGTCTAGTATCAAAAGCCCCTTCTCCAGCGTCATGGTATTCATATGAAGCTCGGCCCCTCGAATATTCAGCACACCTCCGGAGGTCTCCAGCACGATCTCCGACTCATCAAACACAAGCAAATCCAGAACGCCTGTAATCTCCATATGACTGCGGTTCTCCAATACAAGCCGGTGCGGCGTCGCTGTCTCCACCATCTGCTCCCCCCTTTTTTCGGATTGTTCCTGCGTTAATTCAATATATGAGGGAGTTCTGACAAATATTCCTTCTTCAGGGAAGGATCTTGTACATTTCCTTGGCTTCTTCCTTCCGCGTGGTCTCCGTGATCTGCGTGATCTCCGCGCGCACAGCGCCGTTTCCAAACTGTACTTCGATCACGTCCCCGACCTTCACGACCGTTCCGGCCTTTGCCGCCTTACCATTGACCGTCACCCGTCCGGCATCACAGGCTTCATTGGCCACTGTTCTTCGCTTGATCAGCCGGGACACCTTCAGGTACTTATCCAAACGCATCCTAACACCTCCTGAAAATAAATAAACGCCTGTGGAATCTTCTCCGCAGGCGTTTGCATCTTTACTGATTACTTATCGTTGACAGCATCCTTCAGAGCCTTGCCAGCCTTGAACTTCGGGGTCTTAGCAGCCGGGATCTGGATGGATTCCTTGGTACGGGGATTGATACCGGTACGAGAAGGTCTCTGACCTACTTCAAAGGTACCAAAGCCAACCAGCTGAACCTTTCCGCCCTTCTTCAGTTCTTCAGTTACTACATCCTCAAAAGTCTTCAGAAACTTCTCAGCTTCCTTCTTAGTCACTTCCATAGACTCAGCAAGCGCTGCTACCAGTTCTGCCTTGTTCATCTTAAATTCCTCCTAGAAATATATTCGGATCAAATCACAGGGACGCATACGAACCTGAAAGATGCCTCTTCCTACATCCCTGTGGGTGTATCCCAGTCCCTTTGTCTGTCCTATACCTATTTATACTCATTTTTCTCTGGTTTGTCAAGTCCCAAATATAAAAAAAGGGGATTTTCATTATTTTTTATGGACTTGCATAATTTGGCTGTTTTCCCGGATACTAGAGCTATATCCATTTTTTGATAAGGAGACTGATAGACATGAAAGCAACCGGTGTTGTAAGAAGGGTGGACGACCTGGGACGTCTCGTCATCCCGCGGGAGATCCGACGTACCCTGCATATCCGTGAAGCCGATCCCATCGAAATCTTTACCGGTCCGGATCAGGAGATCATCCTGAAAAAATATTCCCCCGTCGGCGAAATGAGCGACACCGCCAAACAGCTCTCGGAGGTGCTCTCACAGACAAGCGGTCTTACCGCCTGCATCTGCGACCAGGATCATATTCTCTGCGCTGCCGGTAAATATGCCAAGGAATTGCAGGACCAGGAGATCACGCCTGAGCTGCACCGCCTTCTTCTGCTGCGCAAAACCTTTCGCGCTTCCAATGCCGACCGTGAATACATCTGTCCTACCGCCTCTGTTTCTGAAAAACATTTTTCCGAAGAGCTTCTCTGTCCTGTCCTCTCCGGCGGCGATCCCACCGGCGCCGTCCTTCTGCTCGCTCCGGACAGTACGCGCCTGGAGTCCAGCGATATCAAACTTGCCAGCGCCGCCGCTTTGCTGCTGAGCCGTCAACTTTCCTAAATTGAATCGCAGTATTCTTAATTCTCCTTAATATTGTTACAATTGTATGAATGTCGCTTGCATTCTTTCGGAATCTGTGTTATGCTTAAATTCGCAAGAACAAAATTAACAATACGAGAAAGAAGGATTCACTGCTTATGAAGGTGCTGATTCTTTCCTGCAATACCGGAGGCGGCCATAATGCGGCCGGACGCGCGCTATATGAGGAGTTTCACCGCCGCGGCATCGAATGCGAATTTTTAGATACGCTTTCCTTCGCGCGGCCCAAGGCCTCCAAGAAGGCTTCTTCCATCTATGTAAATATTACGACCAAGGTTCCAAAATTATTTCAATTCTTTTACAATGCCGGACAGTGGATCAGCTCTCCGCACCGCAAATCCGTCGTCTACGCATTCAATTGCAAATACGCCGCCAAGCTGGGCGATTACATTGAAGAGCATCAGTTCGACACCATTGTGATGCCCCACCTGTTTCCTGCCGAGGCGCTGACGTATTTGAAAAAGAACCGCTCGCTTCATATCCGTACCTACGCGGTCGCGACCGATTATACCTGCATTCCTTTCTGGGAGGAAACCAATCCGGATTATTTCATCATTCCGCACCGTGAACTGATGCGGGAGTTCTATCGCGCTGGGATTCCGCACGAGAAGCTGATTCCTCTGGGTATTCCGGTACAGCGTACCTTCGGTGTTCATCGCAATCAAGCGGAGGCCAGACAGACTCTTGGACTTCCGGAAGACGGGAAGATGATTCTGATTATGTCCGGCAGCATGGGCTTCGGGCATATCGGTAAGATTGCGTCCGCCCTAAAAAAAGAATACGGAACGAGACTCACGCTGGTTATCCTGTGTGGCAGCAATCAGAAGGTTCGGGAGCAGCTGCAGCAAAAATACGCTCAGTCCCCGAATATCTTTATCGTGGACTATACCGATCAGGTCAGTCTGTATATGGACGCCGCCGATATTCTTCTGACCAAACCCGGCGGATTGACCTCCACCGAAGCGGCCGCCAAGCGTCTGCCCCTCATTCTGACAGCCCCGATTCCTGGCTGTGAAACCAAGAATTCCGCCTTTTACACGAGACATAACATGGCTCTTGCGCCGGACAATACGGGAGATTACCTGCAAGCCGTCCGCACGCTCCTGGATGACGAATCCATCCGAGAACAGATGCGCAATGCTCAGGCACTCTATGTCAATCCTTTTTCCGCTTCCATGATCTGTGAGTTCATTCTGGAAGACTATAACAAGAACTTTTCCCCTGAAGAATAAATTCAAAAGCGAGGGTGTCTCATGGATCTGCACTTGTCAAGAAAAAGTAGACACTAAAAAAGGTAAAATTACAGGAAGCCCAGTTCGGTCTTGTACTGAACTGGGCTTTTGTAGCCCAA
>CABUPM010000122.1 GCA_902493345.1 uncultured Eubacteriales bacterium
CCCGCCAGTCCCTTGTCAGCCGTAATGACCAGGCATCCATAGGTTCCTTCCGACATATGGCTGCCGTCCGCTGGATAAAAGTACCGGCTCTCTACGTCGCCTGCCGTTCGGAAGATTCGCTTGATCTCATTTTGGAGCGCCGTAAAATAAGGGCGGGTCTTGTCCAGGTCCTCTTTGGCCTTGCGCATTTTGGTAGACGCGATCAAATACATAGCGTTCGTGATCTTCTGTGTATCCCGCACGCTGTTCATTCGGGTCTTGATCTCTTTGATATTCGCCATTGCGCTTACCGTCCTTACTGCGCTTTCCGCTTATTGTACTGCCTCAGATATTCATCGGCCAGCCTCAGGATCCTCTCTCTGGACTCCAGTTCCAGGCGGCCGTTGCGGTCAATAAAACGGCACAGATCCTCGGCATTCTCTTCCACATACTTCAGGAATTCCTTGCTGTACTGCGGAATCTCCTTGGGCGGAACATCCTGCATCTTATGTGCCAACGCCGCTACCAGAAGCAGTACCTGCTCATGCTGGCTCATGGGATGATACTGCGCCTGTTTCAAAAGCTGCATCAGTCCCTGGCCATAAACCAGCTGACGCTTGGTCGCGTCATCCAGGTCGCTTGCGAACTGTGTAAATACTTCCATCTCCCGATACTGCGCCAGATCCAGTCGAATCGCTCCGGCCGCGGCTTTCATCGCCTTGGTCTGCGCAGCGCCGCCTACACGGGACACAGACAGACCGACATTGACTGCCGGACGCTGACCCGCGAAGAACAGATCGCTCTCCAGGAAAATCTGTCCGTCCGTGATGGAAATGATATTGGTCGGGATATACGCCGAAACATCTCCGGCCTGCGTCTCAACGATCGGCAGCGCCGTCATGCTTCCGCCGCCCCGCTCCTCCGAAAGATGCGCGGCACGCTCCAGAAGTCTGGAATGCAGATAAAATACATCACCGGGATAGGCTTCCCGTCCGGGAGAACGCTCCAACAGAAGACTCATGGAACGGTATGCGATCGCGTGCTTGGACAGATCGTCATAGACGATCAGGACATCCTTGCCCCGGTTCATAAAATATTCGCCCATCGCGCAGCCCGCGTATGGCGCGATATACTGCAGCGGAGCCGAATCGCTGGCCGTCGCGCATACCACGATGGAATAATCCATGGCTCCCCGGCGGCGCAGGGTCTCTGTCAGCTGTGCGACAGAGCTTGCCTTCTGGCCGATCGCCACATAGATACAGATTACGTCCTTGCCCTTCTGGTTCAGGATCGTATCCAGCGCGATAGCGGTCTTACCGGTCTGACGGTCTCCGATGATCAGCTCACGCTGTCCTCTTCCGATCGGGAACATGGAGTCAATGGCCAAAAGCCCTGTCTCCATCGGCGTATCTACCGGCTGACGGTCAATAATCTCCGGAGCCGGTGTCTCTACCGGCATATACGTGTCTGCCGTGATCTTCCCGCCGCCATCAATGGGATTACCCAACGCATCGATTACCCGTCCAATAAACGCGTCTCCCGCCGGGATTCCGGCGCTTCTGCCCGTACGCCATACACTGCTTCCTTCACTGATCTGCTCGTCGTCGCCAAACAGAATACAACCGATGGAATCCGGCTTCAGATCCTGCACCATTCCCCGAATGCCGTCCGAGAAGAGCAGAATCTCTCCATATGCCGCACCGGACAGCCCGCTGACCGTCGCGATTCCGTCACCGACCGTCATAACACTGCCGACTTCTTCCGCTTTGGTCTCCGGCTTCCACTGTTCCAGCGCGTCCCTCAGAAGCGGAATCACATTCTCCTGTTCCTGAGAGAACTGCGTGATCATCTTTTCCAGCTGCTTTTTCCGGCCATCCAGGCTCCAGTCATAGACTTCTTCCAGATTGCGGCCGTCGACGGTCGTTTTGACCTTCAGCAAAAAGCCGTTTTTCTGTTTCGGATCTTCTTTCCATGTCAGCAGAACCTTCTGGCCATATTTTTTCATTAAAAACGCCGCCAGGCGAACATTCTGCTCTGGCGTAGGCGTTACGGCACTGTACAATACAGCCTGCACATCTGCCATTCTCCGCTCGTTTTCAGACATGGCTTACTCCTCCTTGACTGAATTGAGGAATTCGTCCAGGGTCTCGGAAGAATCCTTACCCATAAGCTTTTCTACCGCGTTCAAAGCCATCTGCGTAATCTCTCCCTGTGCTTCAGAGACCATCCGCTCCTGCTCCGCCTGCGCCTGCTTACGCGCGTCCTCCAGGATCTTCTCTCCCTGTTCCTTGGCTCTGGCAATCTCCTCGTTGGTAACCTCCTCAGCCCGTTTCACTGCCTCCGCCTTCATCTGGCGGACCTCTTCATCCACAGTCTTCAGATGCTCCTGATACTCTGCAGCTTCCTGCTCCGCCTTATGAAGCGTCGCCTTGGCCTGCTCGTCCATCTCCTTGTAATATGCGGCGCGCTTCTCCATAAAACGCTTCACCGGTCCATACAGCAGAAGATACAGACCGCCTGCCAGGATTACAAAGTTGAACAAATGCAGTAAGATCTGCTGCCAATCAATATTCAACGGAATGTTCATGATTTACCTCATCCCTCTTATCTTACAATACAAATATGATCAGAATCGCAACAATCAACGCATAGATAATCGCCGTCTCAATAAATACCAGTCCCAGCATCAGCTGTGTACGGATCTTGCCCTCGGCTTCCGGCTGTCTGGAGATACCCTCGGCGCCCTTGGCAATCGCAAGTCCCATGGCGATTGCGCCCGCGCCTGCCGCCAGTCCGATCGCAAGTCCCGCCGCCATTGCCTTATCACCCGTATCGCTGCTCTCTACTGCCGCCGTCGAAGTCTCATCTACCGTCTCCGCCTGTACAGGAACGCAAAATACACTCAAGGATACCATAACCATCGCGACCAATACCATGATCTTATTCATTGTTTTCATCTTCATCTTCTCCTTCTGTCAGGCTACTGCCTTGACCTTTTTCGTTTTTTTCTTCTTTGTCTGCGGTTCTGATACTTCGCCATAGAACAATGCCGTCAGCATGGTCAGAACATAGGCCTGAATCAATGCGTGCAGCAATGTAAACATCACGCCGACTATCACCGGCAGAACAAAGCTGAGCTGAATATAATAGTATACCAGTTCACTTACCAGAAGTCCGCTGAGCAGCGCTCCGAACAATCGGAAACTCATGGATATCGGCAGTGAAAAATCCTTGAGCGTCATGCCGACACCCTTTAGCTTATTGGCAGCAATTCCGCCCGACATGATGAACAGGTAGGACAAACACCCGAGTGCGATCGCGCCGTTGATATCCGCCAGCGGTGCCGGAAGCGTAATGGATACGCCCGTCGTCGTCACAGCCTGCACTCCAAACAATTCAAACAATGTCCCCACAAAAATGTAAGCTCCCGCTCCGAATATATACGCCCCGAGAGCATGGTTCCGATGCGGGCTGTTAGACTTGGCCATGTTGTCAAACAAGCTGACAGCCTGCTCTAACAGAAGCTGAAACTTGCCGGGTACATACTTGAACCTCGGAATCACAAAAATCCGAATCAAAGCCGCGGCTGCCAGCATAATGCCGGATACCCACAGTGCGGAAATAAAAGCAGGGTTCACATCGATCCATCCCAGGAAGCTGACCTTGTGATCCTCATGCAATACAGCGTCGCGCATGACGTCGCGGACCGGTTCCGACTCTTTTGCCGCTCCGCCCGTCAGAAGCACCGCGGCAAACAGTGCCAGAATCAGGGCAACCCATACGATGATAAAAATTCTTTTCTTTTTCTTGTCCATTTGAATCATCTACCTCCCTTCTCCTTTTGATGATCCAACTCCTCTTGTCTTTCTCTGATAAACATCATACAAAAACTGACCGTCAGCAAAACGCAGGACAGCCAGATTGCACGGACTCCAAAGAGGTCTGTAAGCTTGGAACCGATGCCCGCTCCCAGTCCGAACAACAGAATTACCGCAAAATATTCCACTGCCTTCTTGAGGGTATTCCGTTCATGGTTATGCAGATACGCGCACAACGCTTCGGTTCCGCTGCGCAGATTGCCGATACACATCGTGCTTGCATAAGCTGCTCCGTCCACTTTACGGAAGGTCTGCACCTGCAAGGCGCAGGCAAAGGAAACCATAGCGTTTGCCAACGTATTCAAAGAGTTTGGAATAAATCCCACAACAAACAGGATCAGAATCTCCATCAGGAGAATCATCTGCCTCCAATGCATCCGGTGCATATATTTGCACTGCCGATGAATCAACTCCGCGATGAAGACTCCAGCCGCAAAAACACTGACCGGGATCAGATACCGAAGGCCCTTAACCCATTCCCTTTCAAAAAAATGTGCGCTCATCAGGACGATATTTCCTGTTTGCGCATTGGCAAAAACCATATTTCGACAGCAATATGTATACGCATCCTGCAGTCCGCCGGACATCACCAGAAAAAGCGCTGTGATAAAGGACTCTGACATCTGT
>CABUPM010000123.1 GCA_902493345.1 uncultured Eubacteriales bacterium
AAGCAGGATGTCATAGGTTCGAGCCCTATAGTGTCCATGTGATAAGAGCCATGCCGAGCGGTATGGCTCTTTCTATAAAGGATTGGAGGTAAGCCGAATGATTGATTTAAGACAGCTGCAAAAGGATGTTTATGAGAATAAACTAGAGAAGGGCTTTAACGTTACCGATATTAATAAAGAGTTTTGTCTGACTTACGGTGAGGTAGCGGAAGCTTACGATGCCTGGAGAAAGAAGAAGCCGGATCTGGGAGAAGAGCTGGCGGATGTAATGATCTATATGCTTGGGTTATCTGAGATCTTGAATATAGATCTGGAAACGGAGCTTTTAAAGAAGATGAACAAAAACAAACATAGGGAGTATAAGGTGATTGACGGCGTTATTACAAGAACTAAGGAATATGAAGGAGAATAAAAACACGGAGCCTTCAGCTGTTACGCTGAGGGCTCCGTGTTTTTTATTATGTTGGTAGAAAATTAACGATGCAGACGGATTACATTCCAGGACAGAGGTGCGAGCAGGAACTCGCGGCAGTCCGGCTTGACAGCGGCAGCGATCGGATGAACCCGATCCGGCTGCTCAAAGCTATTGCAGGCATAACGGTCTGCGTCGCTAAGAACGGTCCAGGACTCTGCCTTGTAATCCTCAAAGCCTTGAAGTACAGGTGTCCAGAGGAGCGGCGTATCCATGCTGCGGTTTACGGCAAAGAGTGTAACATACTGATCGTCATCGCTTACGACAGCCGTGCAGTCCAGCATAGGAACGTCGGTATAATTTTTGGAGTCATACTTCGGAGAATCCACAATACCGTTCAGCACCGTGCCGCGTCCGTAAACAGAAGCATGCAGATACGGATAGAAGATCGTCTGACGGAAAGCGCCGCCGTTTTCGGAGGTCATGATCGGCGCGATGACATTGACAAGCTGCGCAAGGCAGGCAATCTTCACACGGTCCGCATGACGCAGAAGAGTGATCAGCATGGAACCGACCAGAACGGCATCCTCTACATTGTAGATATCCTCCAGCTGATGAGGAGCGATGCTCCAGGGCTCGATCAGCTTGTCCTGCTTCTTGGAGTGATACCATACGTTCCACTCATCAAAGCTCAGATTGATCGTCTTTTTACTCTTGGTCTTAGCCTTGACATAGTCGCAGATTGAAACAACGCTGCGGATAAATTCATCCATCGCCACGGTGCAGGCCATGAAGTCCGGAGTATCCTGAACAGTGTTGTCATAATACTGATGCATGGACAGATAGTCTACATGAGGATAGGTATGCTCCAGAACCGTAGCTTCCCAGGAAGCGAAGGTCGGCATATTCAGATTGGAGCTTCCGCAGGCGACCAGCTCAATGGAAGGATCCACCCATTTCATGACCTTGGCGGTTTCGATAGCCAGACGGCCGTATTCTTCCGCTGTCTTATGCCCGATCTGCCAGGGACCGTCCATCTCATTTCCGAGGCACCAGAGCTTGATGTTGTAAGGATCGGCTGTGCCATTAGCGATACGCATATCACTGTAATAGGATCCGCCCGGATGATTGCAGTATTCCACCAGGGCACGGGCCGCGTCGGCACCGCGGGTTCCTAAGTTTACAGCCATCATGGGTTCGGTTTTAGCCTTGCGGCACCACTGCATGAATTCATCCAGACCGAACTGGTTGGTTTCGATGGTGCGCCAGGCAAGGTCTGTCCGGCGAGGACGGGATTCCTTGGGACCGACCGAATCTTCCCAATTGAAGCCGGAGACAAAGTTACCGCCGGGATAGCGGACCAGAGGAACCTGCAGTTCACGGATCAGGTCCAGGACATCCTGACGGAAGCCATTTTCATCTGCCTGGGGATGTCCGGGCTGGTAGATACCAGTGTAGACAGCGCGACCAAGATGCTCAATAAAAGAACCGTAGAGACGGTCGTCGGTATGGGCGATCGTGAAATCGCGGTGAAACGTAGTTTTGGCGTTTTTGTAATTCATATGTAACCCTCCTGTATATCTTTTATATACTTGTTTCATTATACATGGAAGATTTCAAAAAAGCAACAGGAAGAATTGAAAAAGGGAGGGGAATATGGTAAGATAAGTCCATGAGGTTGAATTCTGATAAGGAGAGGGACAGTATGAAATACGGTTTTATAAAGGTCGCGGCAATTACGCCCCAAATCGCGGTGGCAGACTGTGTCCGGAATGCGCAGGAGATAGGCCGGGGGATGCAGAAGGCAGCAGAGGCCGGTGTGCAGATCGCGGTTTTTCCAGAGCTTTGTCTGAGCGGCTATACCTGCGGGGATCTGTTTTTACAGGAAAGCCTCATCAGAGGAGTACAGGAGGGGCTTTTGCAGCTCTTGGAGCAGTCCAGACAGTATGGTGAGCTGGTGAGCTTTATCGGAATGCCGCTGCAGCACCGACAGAAGCTTTATAACTGTGCGGTTGCCATACAGAATGGCCGGATATTGGCGGTGATCCCCAAGAAGAATCTGCCCAATTACAGTGAATTTTATGAACAGAGGCATTTTGCGGCAGGGCCGGATGCCAATGATACGATAGAGCTGGCAGGGGAGAAGGTGCCTTTTGGCAGTCGGATCCTTCTGGCGTGCAAGGAGCTGCCGGCACTGAGAATCGGCGTGGAGATCTGCGAGGATTTATGGGTGGCGTCTCCGCCGTCCATTGATCACGCGCAGGCGGGAGCCACATTGATTGTCAATCTGTCGGCCAGTGACGAAACAGTAGGGAAATTGGAGTATCGGAGAAGTCTGGTGCAGGGACAGTCGGCACGTCTTGTCTGTGCTTATATATATTGTGATGCGGGAGACGGAGAATCCACCTCCGACATGGTATTTGCCGGCCATAATCTGATTGCGGAGAACGGTACAGTACTGGCGGAGAGTAAGCCGTTTGTCAATGGTATGATCGTGACGGAGATTGATGTGGCACGTTTGCTCTATGACAGAAGAAGGATGACAACTTGGAAAAACCAGGCGGAAGGATATCTAGAAGTAGAATTTTCTCTGTCGGAGCGGGAGGTACCGCTGACAAGGCAGTTTTCCAGAGAGCCTTTTATCCCGCAGAATCCGGAACGCTTGGAGATGATTCTAACCATGCAGGCGGCCGGATTGAAAAAACGTCTGGCCCATACGCATGCGGACCGGGCGGTGATCGGAATCTCCGGCGGCTTGGATTCTACGCTTGCGCTATTGGTAGCCGTGCGCGCGGCGGATCAGCTGGGGTGGGAGAGACGACGGATTCTTGGTATCACCATGCCCTGCTTTGGGACAACGGAGCGTACCCGTTCTAACGCGGAAAAGCTTTGTGATCTGTTAGGGGTGGATTCCCAATGCATCGATATTGCGCAGTCGGTTCGCGTTCCTTTTGAGGCGATCGGTCATAAGGAAGAGGATCATAGCGTAGTCTATGAAAATGGGCAAGCCAGAGAGCGGACACAGATACTGATGGATATTGCTAACGGATGCAATGGCCTGGTCGTAGGAACAGGAGATCTGTCGGAGCTTGCGCTGGGGTGGGCGACATATAACGGAGACCATATGTCCATGTATGGCGTCAACGCATCGGTGCCTAAGACCCTGGTGCGGCATCTGGTACGGCATGAGGCGCAGAGGAGCGGGGCGGCGATGCAGGAGGTCTTGCAGGATATTCTGGATACGCCGGTCAGCCCGGAACTTCTGCCGCCGAAAGATGGTGTGATCTCTCAGAAAACAGAAGATCTGGTCGGACCATATGAATTGCATGATTTCTTCCTGTATTATATGCTTCGCTGGACATTTCCACCGAAAAAGATCTTCCGTCTGGCTCAGAATGCATTTGCAGGAGAATATGATGATGAAACGATCCTGAAATGGCTTAAAACATTTTATCGAAGATTCTTCATGCAGCAGTTCAAGCGTTCCTGTCTGCCGGATGGTCCGAAAGTCGGAAGCGTTGCAGTGTCACCGCGAGGAGATCTTCGCATGCCAAGTGATGCGAGCGCTGCATTGTGGATGAAAGAACTGGAACAGATTCGTATCTGACAGACACAAGTGCTGGTGTGGTCACGGGAAGACGTCAATCTGCTTCGGCTTTGGTGACTGCTTCATCGATCGCATGAATCAGCATCAGAGCAGTGTATTTCTGATCACTGGAGTATTCCAGATCATCCAGGGACTGGCCGGAGTAGATCTGGCTGGACAGAGAGTCCAGTACAGGTTCAACCAGTGGAAACATGGCAGAAGTGCTTTCGCTTAAGTTGGCAAGATGAATGGATTGTATCTGATCCTGGTCTACCGTTACTTCTACATCGAACGTGTTGTTGTTCAATTGGATAGAAGTGCGGTAGATTCCGGGCGTATATTTTGAAACGGCATCGGAAGATGCCGTTTTTGATTTGCCGGAACCAAACATAAGGAACATCACCACACCCAAAATCACGAGGAGCAGCAG
>CABUPM010000124.1 GCA_902493345.1 uncultured Eubacteriales bacterium
ATCAATCGCCTCCTGCAAAAAAGCTGTACACAAGGTCTTACCGTCGGCGTACTTTTGAAAATCCAGATTCATCTCTTCTACCCCCTTATATCTTCTTAAAATCCGAAAAATTCTTTTACATTCCGATAGCAGATGTTTTCGATCACTTTCTGTAAATCTTCCTCGTCTCCGAAGTATTCTCCCCGTTCGATCAGCTCGCCGAAGTAATTGCACAATACGCGGCGGTACAGCTCATGCCTCGGATAAGAGATAAAGCTCCGGCTGTCTGTCAGCATTCCGACGGAGAGACCAATGGGATATAGGCTTCCGGCCGCATAGAATTGACGTTCCAATCCGTATGCGTGATCATTGAACCACCACGGCGCACCCAACTGCACCTTGGCTCTGGTGCCTCCCTCACAGAATCCGGCGGCCAGAATGGCAAATGTCTCCTGCTTGGTGCCATCCAGAGGATAAAGGATTGTCTTGGGCAGGTGGTCCGCTTCTTTCAGGCGGTTCAGCAGCTCGCCCACACTGAGAATCGATGTCGAATCATCCGTGCAGTCAAATCCGCAGGACTGTCCTACTTCCCGAACGCCCGTCCGGTTGCAGTCCAGATAGGTTCCGATGTGGAGCTGCATAATAAAACCGTGATCATGGTAGAGCTGCCCCATATGAAATAAAAACGCACTGATATACTGATTCTCTTCTTTTTCACTGATCGCTTCGCCCCGTACCGCCTTTTGCCAGATGCTCTCGATCTCCTCCTCCGTATACTCTTCCCACACCAGCTTGGGAATTCCGTCGTCCGACACCGTTGTTCCCACCTTGCGGAAATAGTCCAGTCTCGCCTCCAGCGCCTCCAGCATCTGCGCAAAGCTCTCCACCGGCATTCCGGCTGCCTCGGACAGCTTATGCATATACGCTCCAAAGCTTTTACGGCAGATGAACATCGCGTTATCCGGCCGGAACGCGGAGATCACACGTGTCTTATACCGCTGTTTCTGCATCTTAAAGTGGTATTCCAGTGTGTCCGTCGGATCCTCTGTCGTGGAGACCAGTTCCACATTGCTCTTTTCCATACACCAGCGTCTGGTCATATGCTTCTCCCGGATCAGCGCCTTGGTACGGTCATAGATCTCCTGCGCGTTCCGTGAACTAAGTGGTTCATCAATATCAAAATACCGCTTCAACTCCAACGCACACCAGATATAGATCGGATTGCCAATCAGCTCCGGCAGAATCTCGGCAAATGCCAGGAATTTTTCGTAATAGCTGGCATCTCCGGTGATGAACTTTTCGTCGATTCCAAAAGTACGCATGGCTCTCCATTTGTAATGATCCCCTTTGAGCCACATCTCCCCCAAATCCTCGAACTCCTGATTCTCGTAAATCTCCTGCGGAAGGAGATGGCAATGATAATCGATAATCGGCAGCTTCTCAGCATATGTGTGATACAAACGGCTGCCCGTCTGATTGGTCAGAAACAATTCTTCACTGAAACGTCCCATTTTTTCTCCTCCTCAATAACCGTAGGCCAATGCCCCGCCATCCATCGCGATATCCTGTCCTGTCATATAAGAAGCTCCGTCCCCGATCAGAAACCTCGCAAGCTTCCCCAAGTCCTTGGGGTCTCCAAACGCGTGTACCGGCATTCTGGCCAAAATCGCTGCCTTCCGCTCCGGCGTAAGCACACTTTGAAACATCTCACTGGGAAACCACCCCGGCGCGATACTGTTCACGCAGATATTATCATTGGCCCATTCCACCGCCAATGCCCGCGTCATCCCGCATACGGCCGCCTTGCTGGTGCAATAGGGCGCCACCTCCGTAAAGCCCAGGTGTGCGGACATACTACTGATATTGATAATCCGTCCCTTGTGCGGACTTGCCTTCAGATATGGAAAACACAGCTGACACATGGAGAAGATAGCGGTTACATTGACACGCAGAATATGTTCAAATTCTTCCATCGGGAAATTCTCCGCACGGCACTTGTGAGTCGCGCCCGCATTGTTGATCAGAAAATCCAATCCGCCCTTGGAAGCGATCTCATCGATCCTTTCCTGCATCTCTTGCCGATTGGTAACGTCACCCTTCAGATGAATCACACCTTCATGACTCTCTGGCAAACCATCCTTGACACACCCGGAACGGCTGATCACATAGACAATCGCCCCGGCATCTGCCAGTTCATTGGCCATCGCGTAACCGATTCCGCTGCTGCCTCCGGTGATAATGCCCTGTCTCCCTGTCAGTTCTCTGTCCATCTCAATGTCCTCCCCATTCCTGTACACGATAGCTCTTACAGCTTCTGCCGATCAGCTCCCAATCCAGATCCGCACCGACACCCGGCGTATCCGGCACGGTAATGATACCATCCTGAATGGGCAGATCCCCCTTCATCGGAAGCCGGTACGAATCCTCCGGCACAAAGTATTCAAAATATTCACAGTTACGGATCGCGCAGCTCACATGGACATTGACCAGATCCATATAATTCATCGTCGTCGTATGAATCTCGCAGTTCATCCCGAAAGCCTCCGCCAGATGCGCGATCTTAAGCGTTCCTGTAACGCCGTCCTTCCAGCTCACGTCCGCCCGCACAATATCTGCCGCATGCTGAGTAATCACCTGTGCCACACCCCAATGGCAGCCTCTGGTCGTCTCCGTCCCCGCGATCGGAATGTCCAACGTCCGGCACAACTCCTGATATTTATAGAGTTCAAAATCCCGGAAAGGCTCCTCAAACCACTTGTAGCCCAGCCTCTCCAGCTGGCGTCCGACCCGGACCGCGTCTCCCATCGTATATTCTCCTACCGGGTCGCTCATCAGAAGATACTCCGGCCCGACAGCATCACGCACCGCCTGATGCACCTGCATATCAAACTCTACCGGACCGGATGGATGGGCCTTATAGCCGCGGATCCCTCGTTCTTTATAATACAGCGCTTCCTGTACATACTCTTCTACGGTTCCGTGAAAACTTCCGCTCGCATATACCGGAAGACTGGTGCGGTATGCGCCGATATACTTGTACAAGGGGAGCCCGGCCGCTTTGGCGCAGATATCCCACAATGCCACATCCACAGGTCCCGGCAGAAATACCGGGAAAAAGGCCTCATGACGATCCACATTCCACAGATCGTGGAAGATCGCTTCATGATCATGCGGATCCCGGCCCAGTACCACCGGCGCAATGCTGTCATGCAGGTAGTTTTCACTGACGCCGCCGCTTCTGGCCGCCATACAGGTGGCCAGCCCCTCGATTCCCGTGTCCGTCGTCAGGCGGATGGCGATCACATCCCATCCCATCTTGGCTCCGCCCTGACGCTTTTCATCAAAAAGACACTGATCCCGCTCCACCCACCAGGTTTCAAACTTTGTTACGATCATCTTCTGTCTCCTTTCGTCACGTGATATATCACGCAAATCATATCACATCTTGTATTATATTTCAAGTCCTCAAAAATAACTCTTGATTTTTTTTTCATTTTTGTGTATGATAAAAGAACATACGAAGGGAGAGGATGTTATGCCGCAAACCGCGATTGCCAATCAAGCCTATGATCTGCTCTATCACAAGATTGTTGCCTGCCGTTATATGCCGGGAGAGCCTCTAAATGAAAAATTTCTTCTGGAGGAAACAGGAATGGGACGTACCCCTGTACGTGAAGCCCTGCTCCGTCTGCAAAAAGAAGGGCTGATCGAAATCTTTCCCCGAAAGGGAATGCGCGTCTCTCCTTTTACCAAAAAGAACATCTCGGATCTGTATCAGGCCCGCAAGCTTTTAGAGCCGACTGTTATGACCTCTTACCTGAGCCTGTATGCCAAAAGCACCCTTCTGGACTATCTGAGCCGTTTTGAAAAAAGCTTGGACGATGACCCGCTAACGCATTTTGAACTCGACGCGCAGTTCCATACCTATCTGATCTCCATCACCCAGAATGATATTCTGATGGATATGTACCATTCGCTTATGGTACAGCAGATCCGCCTGGCTATGTACGCGGATCTTAAGAGCCCGGAGGATCGTCCGGAAAGCCTGGCGCAGCACCGTGCCATCATCGACGCGCTGCTCCGTGAGAATGAAGCCTATACACGCGACAGCGTCATTCTGCACCTGAATCATTCTCTGGTCTCCTCCCTAAGCGCGATCCAGAATATATAAAACGCTTTCTGTAGTAGGATTCTCTACTACAGAAAGCGTCTTTTTTATGCCTGCTGCTGTGTATCCGAATGATACTTAAGATTCAAGAAGGCCTGCCTGTCCTTATTATATAACTTTTGCAGCTCGTCCGAATACCCGACAACCATATGCGGCTGTTCATTGCTGTAGATATCAAGAATCTGCTTGGCATCCTTCTCACTCAGGTTGATGCACTGCATCTTCCCCTCCAGTGGGA
>CABUPM010000125.1 GCA_902493345.1 uncultured Eubacteriales bacterium
CTGCCAGAACGATCCCGACTCCATAATATACTACGTTGCCGATGATGAACGCCCAGAACATGATGCGCTCTATATTTCCCACCTTCGCAAGAAATAAAGCCGCGACAAAGATCAGCGAGGCCGCGAATGTGATATATCGGATCCAGCCAATCTTCCTTCTTTGCTGCCGCGGGATCTTATATGGAAGAAAGTCCAGAACCATCGCTGTCCAGCAGGCATATCCGCACCACCCGCGGCCAAACAGCAGCGGGCCGAAAATCTTCGCCACCGCGTAATGAATGGTCGCCGCTTCAAATACACCGGTGAACAGATAATACCAGAATCCCTCGATCTGCATGTTTTCCTGACAGATCAGGCCCAGATACACGAGCATGTACAGGCCCACCAGCAGCTGTACCATCCGGCGCGCGTGCTTATATTTTCTTAAAAAAAGGAACAGGCCCAGTGAAATGGAAAAGCCGATATAACTGAAATTAAACAGATAGAACAGATTCTCTTTGGTTAACCAAAGCACAACCGCGACAATCTCAAATACGGCAAAAAACGCTGCAGGTATCCAATATTTATTCTTTTGCATAGCCGCGCCTCCCTTGCATAACTGGTCTCTATTCATCCTCTTCATTATAACAGACACTAGGCGATATATCAATGGTCGGCCTCATTTTTCCTTTATCTCCTTCCGGCTGCCTGCATGACTACTTCGACCGCTTCTATCGGCAGCTCTGCCTCTTCACTGCCCCAGGCGATCTCCCCCTCAACGCTCCCGACGTTATCCAGCAGTTTTTGGTAGACCTCATCGACAAGCTGTATTTTTTTCAGATAACCGGTCAGATTTTCCCCGTGGGCGGCCAACCATGTTATCGCTGCATCGTTGATTTTGTCCGTACCAATGTTGTTATTTCTCCCCCACTCCATCAGCTTCATGGCGGATCGCTGTACCTGCCGGGAAAAGCCCGCCGTCCCCACTGTAATGTCAGCATCTATCTCTTCCAAGATAGGGAGCATCTGGACAGACGGCACATCTTTCCACGTTCCAAACGCATCGGAGACCGTACAGGTGATTTTCTCTGGGCCAATCTTTACATACAGCTTCTTCTGCGCGACATCATACAGAAAAGACGCCTCTTCCAGAACCGTATTCTCCTCATTTCTCGCCTCGACAGTAAACAGGATCGAACAATTTCCGTCATTTGAGAGCCGGGCGATATCTCCGCCCTGAAGCAATACGGAGCTGACATCATCCCGTTCCAGTTTTACGTAGACACCATATTTTCCGATGTCAATCGGGATCTCTTTTGTCCCATCCATTTTGATACATCCTGATAGAAAAATGATAATACTCCATAGCAGTAAAATCATTTTCTTGAATTTTTTCATAACAGATTCCCACGGCTGAACTGCCATCACAGTTTCTTACCCATTTCAATTCTTACTTCATGCTGTCGCGGATCCGTATTGGAATATGCATACAGATCCAGGCCAATGATTGTAAATCCATTCTTTCGGTAAAACGCGATCGCCGCTTCGTTGCAGGACTGCGTTTCCAGAACGATCATCCGGGCTTTTCGGGATACCGCTTCTCTTTGCATCGTTTCCATAAGCTTGGTTCCGATTCCGCTATTGCGTTTCGAATGATCAAACACACAGATATTGCTGATCCGAAATCGATTGTTCCAGCCCTCCATGGAGCCCTCAACGTATCCGATCAGTTTTTCTCCCTCAAACGCGCCGAACGCAAGGGGATTCTCCAGCCACTCGCCAAAAAACACATCCTCAAAAGATTTTTCAACCGGCGCCGCGAATGCTGTATACCTCATCCGAAAACCGCTTTCGGATGCGCAAATATCATAATAGCCACCTGTCGTATATCGGGCGGTGAATCTCCTGCCGGCGTAGACTTCTTTATCCAACGGTCTTATTTCCATATTATATTCGCTCCTCCCATCAAATATTGGCGTACATTCTGAAAAACTGCCGCACATGCCGTTCAATCATGCCCATCACTTCTTCTTCACGCTCCGGTTCCCGGTCACAAAGGTTAATCCACACAGAGACAGGGAGACAGAGCTGTGCCGCCATAATCTCCGGATCCTGATCTGTCAGCTTCCCCTGACGGATCAGGAAGCGTACAAATCCCATAAAATAGCGCATGACATCCGTATAATTCTGCTTGGTCTGGAGCGCTTTCAGACGTGGATTTCGAAACTGCTCAATGGTCAGCATCTTGCGGGATTGGCGAATTTGCGGATCATGCAGGATATAACGGACCTGCTTCAGAATCATCTGCAGAGCCGTATCCGATGTGATATTCTGTTTGTCCCGTGTAAAATCCGGATCCTCCCAATTCGCCTGTGCAAAAATAGAATGTTCATCATACTGTTTCAGTCTCTCCTCCAGCAATGCATCCAAGATGTCCTGCTTGCCCATGAAATGACTGTACATGGAGGCCTTGCGGATACCAACCGCATCTGCGATCTGGGAGATCGAGGTAGCCTCATAGCCTTGTACAGAAAACATCTCCAATGCCGTCTCCAGGATTAACTGCTTTGTATTGCCTTTTTCTATCATTCTGCACTGCTCCTTTCCATAAGCGATATCAAACCAATTATACCTACCGAACGATAGTTTGTCAACAATACAAGCATTTCTTCCGCAAAACAAAAAGCGCCGTATCTCTACGACGCTTTTGCTTGCCTGAAAGCTACATAATTCAATTCTCTGTCGTGCGCTTCTTCCCGACAGCAACCGTTGCGCCAATGGCCGCAGCGCTGCTCATAAGGAGTAGCGCAAACCACAATGCAAGATTGCTTGTATCGCCAGTCTGCGGAGACTTCGGATCCTCCTTCAGTCTGGCAATAACCGTATCGGCTTGGGAAATCTCCTTTGCGCCTTCTTTGCCGCTGAAATACTTGCCGCAGGCTTTGCAGTACCAATACTCCGTGTTGCCCTCGGCGGCTGTTGTGGCGGCCTTGGCCGGATGATACTCCAAATCATGCCCCAGGGCGGCTTTTTCCTTGTAGGTCGTATAGTCGCAGCGGGTGCAGGTTTCATAGGCATCCCAGCCATTCTCCGTGCAGGTGGGCGCTTTCGCCTCATGCTGCACCGGGTCATGCCCCTGGGCTGGGATTTCCTCTGTTTTTGTATGGGACGAATCCTTGGTACAAGTATAGGTCTTGACTCCCTTTTCCGTGCAGGTAGCAGGCGTTGTCACCTTGCCGCTGTCCCACACATGATCGCAGGAGGCCGCGCTATGAGTGACAATCAGCTTACCGGGTACGTAGGTCACATTGTAATTCTCACCAGTCAATGTGCCAGTGATCCGGATGGCCGTTTCGCCGGGCTTGTTCATGTCCGGTGTATCAGCGTAGTCCAGTAGGACTGTACCGGTCAAGATATCATCGCCAAACAATCCGGAGACGATATAATCCGTGCCCTTCACCGGCTGGGTGGGCAGTACCGGAACGGTATCGCCTACATGGGCATTCCTGTCCATCGCGGTGACAGCGGCATCGGCTTTACGGATGACGAATCTATAGGTCTTGTCAGCAGTGTCATCTTCGCTGTTCGCCCACTTGGTGTTGGCTTTGTCCTTCAGTGACACAATGATGGGATACCCTGCCTCGTTGGCGTTGGTCTGTATCAAACTGCCGGTGATGGTATAGTCCTCCCCGGCGGCCAGCCGATAGGTCTATTCCATACCGTTGTAGACGAACACGGTGGTATCCGCATCCGGGATCTCAACCTGCCGCCGCTCAACCCTCAACATATAACTTGCCTCAGTTTCCTGGTAATCTGCCGTCTCCGCGGAGATAGCGGTGATCCTGGTACTGCCCGCGCCGACAATATGCACCTTACCGCTGCTGTCTACCGTCGCGACGGTTTCATCACCGCTGCGATAGGTAACGCTGCTTCCCTCCGCCGCGCCGATCGCTGCCACAGTAAAATCCGCATCCCCGTAAACCTTTGTCAGTTCGGAAGACTCAAAACGGAAATCCGGATTGGTATTACGGTAAACAAGATCAATATATATACGTTGGACAACATCCCCATAAACGGAACTGCTGATCGTCACTTCGATTAACAGCGACTGTCCCGACATCGCGCCGGAGATATGGTTTGCGCTGCCGTTCAGAAGGTCGATCTGGTAAAGCCTGGCTTCGTGGCACAGTTCCATGACCTCGGACTTGAAATGTTCCATAGCCGCGTCGGTGCAGCGGTGCTTGCACCCGGCTTTCGTGTCTGCGGGTCTGTCCATGTAGGGCAGCAGCGGCACGTTTTCTATCCGCAAGCTGTTGATGACGATATGCACATGGATATTCCCGCTGTGGTTATGCCCGTCCGGGTG
>CABUPM010000126.1 GCA_902493345.1 uncultured Eubacteriales bacterium
CACAGGCCCCCTGGCGGGTGTCCCAATGGCGGTCAAGGATAATATCTGCATTGAAGGAATGCAGACGACATGCGCTTCCAGAATCCTGGCAAACTACATCCCGCCTTATACAGCGACGGCGGTAAAAAAGCTTCAGGACGTGGGCGCAGTCATTCTGGGCAAGACCAATATGGATGAATTTGCCATGGGAAGCACGACGGAGACTTCTGCTTATGGCATCACAAAGAATCCCTGGAAAACGGACCATGTGCCGGGCGGATCCTCCGGCGGGTCCTGCGCCGCCGTGGCGGCAGGAGAATGCTTCTATGCGTTGGGATCGGATACGGGCGGGTCGATTCGCCAGCCCAGTTCCTTTTGCGGAGTGACGGGGTTGAAGCCGACTTATGGAACGGTATCACGGTACGGATTGGTCGCATATGCCTCTTCGTTGGATCAGATCGGCCCGATAGCCAAAGATGTGGCGGATGTAGCGGCGGTTATGGAAGTGATCGCGGGAGCGGATTCGCAGGATTCCACATCCGTAAAGCGGGAAAAGTATGATTTTACAGGAAGCTTAACCAGAGAAGCACGGGGACTCCGGGTCGGAATCCCGCAGGAATATTTCGGAGAGGGACTGGATACAGAGGTACGGGAAGCAGTGCTGAAGGCGGCAGAGCGTCTTCGTCTTCTGGGTGCGCAGGTCGAGGAGATGCATCTGGGACTCGTGAAATACGCGATTCCGGCCTATTATGTGATTGCCTGTGCCGAGGCCAGCTCCAACCTGTCGCGGTTCGACGGGGTTAAATACGGATATCGCAGCAAGGACGCGGAAGAGATTCACCAGATGTATAAAAAGAGCCGTTCCGAAGGCTTCGGAGAGGAAGTCAAGCGGCGGATCCTCTTGGGATCGTTTGTCCTGAGTTCCGGATATTACGACGCCTATTATCTTAAGGCGCTTCGGACCAAGGCACTGATTAAGCAGGCCTTTGATGAGGCCTTTCAGAAATACGACATGCTGCTGGGTCCGGGTGCGCCGACGACCGCACCCAGGCTGGGAGAGTCCCTGTCCGATCCGCTCAAGATGTATCTTGGAGATATCTATACAATTTCAGCCAATTTGGCAGGACTTCCGGCCATCAGCGTCCCCTGCGGAACCGACAGTCAAGGACTTCCAATCGGAATGCAGCTGATCGGCGATTGTTTTCAGGAGGAGAAGCTTCTGCGGGCGGCCTATGCCTATGAGGCGTCGCGAAAGGAGGAGCACGCATGAAAAAACAATATGAGACAGTGATAGGGCTGGAGGTCCATGTGGAGCTTTCGACAAGAACTAAAATCTTCTGCGGATGTTCCACGGCCTTTGGCGGCGCGCCGAACACGCATACCTGTCCCGTCTGTGCGGGACTTCCGGGAGCGCTTCCCGTACTCAATAAGCGGGTGGTGGAATATGCGATTGCCGTCGGGTTGGCCACTGGCTGTAGAATTCATCAGTATTGCAAATTTGACCGTAAAAATTATTTTTATCCGGACAATCCACAGAACTACCAGATCTCTCAGCTGTATCTGCCCATTTGCTATGACGGCAGCGTAGAGATTACGACGGAAGCCGGGAAAAAGGCGATTCGGATTCATGAGATCCATATGGAGGAGGATGCGGGTAAGCTCGTCCATGATGAATGGGAGGACTGCTCGCTGGTGGATTTTAACCGCAGCGGTGTTCCGCTTCTGGAGATTGTCTCCGAGCCGGATATGCGCAGTGCCGAAGAAGCGATTGCCTATCTGAAAAAACTGCGTTTGATAGCGCAGTATCTTGGGGTATCGGATTGTAAGCTGCAGGAAGGCTCGATGCGCGCCGATGTGAACCTTTCCGTCCGGGAGGTCGGCAGCAAAGTCTTGGGAACACGTACGGAGATGAAGAACCTGAATTCGTTCAAGGCGATCGCCAGAGCGATTGAGAATGAACGGGAGAGGCAGATTGAGCTCCTGGAGGAAGGGAAAAGCGTACAGCAGGAGACAAGACGCTGGGATGACAACAAGGAGTATTCCTATGCGATGCGGTCCAAGGAAGATGCCAAGGATTATCGGTATTTTCCGGACCCGGATCTGCCGCCGATAAGGATCAGCGACGAGTGGATCGAAAGGATTCAGCGGCGGCAGCCGGAGCTGCAGGATGCCAAGGAAGAACGTTATCAGCAGGAATTCGGCCTGACACTCAGCGATGCCCGAATGATTACCTCCTCCAAGCGTATGGCGGATCTCTTTGAAGCGGCGGCAGCGCTGTGCCATAAGCCCAAAAAGGTAGCGAACTGGCTCATTGTAGAGACGATGCATCTTTTGAAGGAGCGGGGGATGGAACCGGAGGAACTGACATTTTCCCCGGAACATCTGGCGCGTCTGGTAGACCTTGCCGAAGCGGGCGCGATCAACAGCAATGTGGCCAAGGAAGTGTTTGAAAAGATCTTTGACAAGGATGCGGAACCGGAGAGCTACATCGAGCAGCACGGATTAAGGACGGTCAGCGACACGGGACTGCTTAGAAAAGCCGTGGAAGAGGCTGTAGCGGCGAATCCACAATCGGTGCAGGATTATCAGTCCGGCAAAGAAAAGGCTCTGGGATATCTGGTAGGCCAGGTGATGCGGCAGATGAAGGGCAAGGCGAATCCGGCTGCGGTTCACCAGCTTTTGACAGAGCTGCTGCGGGAAAATGGCTGATTTTCGATTGGACAAGGACGGGCTGCTGTGATATACTGATGGAGCAATCGGTGATTGCAGAAAAGGAGAGTGAGAGTATGAGAGAATTGTGGAAAAGGTTTCGTCAAGGCTCCATTGCGGTAAGCTGCTGTATGATCGTGCTGGGACTCGTGATGCTGATCTGGCCGGAGATCTCAGCTCTGGCGGTATGCTACATCCTGGGAGCGGTCTGTGTTCTTGCGGGAGCCTATCGGCTGGCGCGGTATTTTAAGCTGGGATTTGCAGGATTCTTCTTCCGATTTGATATGACGTTAGGACTATGCGGTATTCTG
Source organism: uncultured Eubacteriales bacterium (assembly GCA_902493345.1). Lineage (GTDB taxonomy): Bacteria > Bacillota > Clostridia > Lachnospirales > Bianqueaceae > Faecimorpha. The sequence continues at coordinate 3,000 of CABUPM010000126.1, forward strand.
GCGGGAATATTGCTGCTGGCGCATCCCGGCGGAGCGGTCGCGCTGCTTCCGTTTGCGGTGGGTCTGTATATGCTCTTCGGGGGTGTCTTTGATATCCAGGTAGCGCTGGAGATGCGCCGCTTCGGATCGAGAAAATGGATTGTGTCCATGGTTCTGGCGGTACTGACGACAATCGTTGCGTTCTTCCTGTTCCTGAATCCCTTTGAAGGAGCCAGCGCGCTGATGATGTACGTCGGAATATCGCTGATCATCGGAGCGGTTCAGAACCTGTACTCTGTATATTCTATTTCACGAGTCATCAAAGCCAGCAAGAAGGATGACGTAATCGACGTGGAATGGACGGATGTAGAATAAAATAGTTTTAGCGACATATCCCAAGGGGAGAGGCTGCCCGGCAGAGGCAGTTTCTCCCCTTGATTTATAAAAAGTTATATTTTTTATGCAACCAAATGCCACAGTTTGCGAGTAGATAGATAAGGAGGTGCTGCGAATGGATGATCGGGAGATTGTTGAACTGTACTGGGCACGGTCCGAACAGGCAATATCCGAGACAAGGTCCAAGTACGGCAGTTATTGCTATTCGATTGCTTATAATATCCTGAACAGCAATGAGGATGCCGAGGAAAGTGTAAACGATACCTATCACGACGTGTGGAACAGTATCCCGCCTCACCGTCCTTCTATTCTGTCTACTTTCCTTGGCAAGATCACCAGACGTATTTCGATTGACCGTTGGAGAAGGCGCACCGCGGAGAAAAGGGGCGGCGGTGAGATGCCTTTGGCTTTGGAGGAGTTGCAGGAATGCGTTGCGGCAGACAGGGATACTGAGAAGGAGTTCGAGAAAAAGCGTTTATCCGCTGTAGTCAATTCTTTTGTAAAAAAGCTGCCGGAAACAGAGCAAAGGGTTTTTCTGTGCCGATATTGGTATATGGATTCTATCAGCGCCATCAGTCAACAGTTTGGCTTTTCCGAGAGCAAAGTAAAGTCAATGCTTTTCAGAACAAGGAATCGACTTCGTACTGTACTTGAAAGGGAGGGCTTCTGATGAAACCGGACGATCTTTTGGACGCGATTGGAAATGTCGATGATGTATGTGTGAAAAGGGCAAAAGAAAAAAAGCGCCCACATAGGGCCCTATGGGCTGCGATGGGGGCGCTGGCCGCCTGCGTATGCATCGTGATGATGCTGCCGAAAGGGATTTTGAATGATTCGTCCAATCAGGCACAGGATGAGGAGATATATAAAAATATTTGGATTTATTATGTAAAGGACGGAGAAGTATGTAAGGAGCAGGAATCCATCCTGGCTCAGATCACAGCAGTCTTCTCCGCTTGGAA
>CABUPM010000127.1 GCA_902493345.1 uncultured Eubacteriales bacterium
GATCCATCATGCCGGTGAGGCCGATATAGCACAATTCCTGCTCCAGTATATCCGGATCATAGGATGTCGGAGCCTTGTCCCAGGGACGGCAGGCAGCGCAGAGTACGCGCAGCGCACGGTCTGCCATGTTTTTGTTCTGCTGCAGGATGGTTTCGCGAAGAGCATCCGTCATAGGAACCTCGTCCGTGCCGACCAGAGCGTAGGTACAGCGCTTCAGCACTTCATCCGGCGCGCCCTTGGTGTATTGGACAATGGTGCCGTCGCTGTAGAGGTGTACCGTAGACATCATCTTGCGCATAGAGTCAAACGGCGCTTCACCAATACGGGGAGCCGCCTGTTTAAGAGCATCCTTGGAGAGCCCCAGAGAATATGCATAGTTGACCAGCGCACATTCCGTGGGCTCGCCGACCGCCTGATTCTGACTGTCCAGCTCAGCGTCGCTGGCCAGGGCCATGGCCGATGCCAGAAGCTTTTCATCATCGCCGTAATGCTCTACGACGGTCATTTTATTTTGTGTCAAGGTACCGGTTTTATCCGAGCAGATGATCTGGGTGCAGCCTAAGGTTTCAACAGCGGTCAGCTTGCGGATAACAGCATTGCGCTTGGACATATTGGTAACTCCGATGGACAGGACGATCGTAACCACAGTAGCGAGTCCTTCCGGGATCGCGGCAACCGCCAGGCTGACGGCGACCATAAAGGTGTCAAGAAGCACTTGTCCATTCAGATTGGAAAAATGACGGAATATATTGACGGCAAAGATAACGGCGCAGATGCCGATGACAAGAAGACTGAGCGTCTTACTGAGTTGCCCCAGCTTACGCTGCAGGGGAGTACTTTCATCCTGTGCCTGCGTCAGAGCGTCGGCGATTTTGCCCATTTCGGTCTGCATGCCGGTGGCTGTGATAACAGCGCGTCCGCGGCCGTAGACGACCGTGCTTCCCATATAGACCATGTTTTTGCGGTCTCCCAGAGGAACGTCCTTGCCATCAGAGGAGGAGAGGCTCTCATCTGTTTTGGTCACAGCCATGGATTCGCCGGTCAGTGCGGCTTCTTCTACTTTCAGGCTGGCGCATTCGATAATGCGCGCGTCCGCAGGGACGGCATCTCCGGCCTCCAAGACGATAAGATCTCCCGGCACCAGTTCTTCACTGTGGATGGTGATTTGCTGTCCGTCCCGGATGACTTTGGAGGTCGCGGCAGCGATTTCCTGCAGCGCCGCGATGGCCTGTTCAGCCTTGCTTTCCTGTACCACGCCCAGTACAGCGTTGATGATGACGACCACCAGAATGATGATTACATCGGCAAAGGAATCTCCGGAATAAAAGGAAGTGATGCCGGAAATCAACGCCGCGGCCATCAGAATGATGGTCATAGGGTCACTCAACTGTGACAGAAAACGCTGCAGCAGCGTTACAGTTTTGCCGCCGATAAGCTTGTTGGGGCCGTGAGCGGACAGACGGCTGGAAGCTTCCTCAGCGGAGAGACCAGTGGCAGGCGTCTTCATCTCCTGAAGAACCTGTTCTTTGGAATGAAGATATTCTTTCATAATATATGCCCTCCTAGGCAAAAGATTTACGGTGAAATAAAAAAGACCTACCCACCGCATGACAGATAAGTCTCATCATTTGAAACGAGCCAGAAGGAACACCTCCGGGTGTTGGCTTTGTTACGCTTAGAATAAAGCGCCGATTACTCCCTTATGGTTCTAAATATAACAGATTGTTTTGGTAAAGTCAAGAATTTTTTGCGGCATTTTGCGCATTGCGAACCTTTACACGCTGTTCCGCCGACAGATACAGCTTACGCATACGGATATTCTTGGGTGTAACTTCCACCAGCTCATCCTCGGAAATGAATTCCAGACACTGCTCCAGACTCATGATCTTGGGAGGTGTCAGACGCAGCGCTTCGTCTGCGGAGGAAGAACGCATATTGGATACATGCTTTTTCTTGCAGACGTTGACAACCATATCGCCGCCGCGGGAGTTTTCTCCGACGATCATACCCTCATATACCTTTGTCTGAGGGCCGATGAAAAGATTGCCGCGATCCTGTGCATTGTACAGACCGTACGTTACGGCTTCGCCTTCTTCAAAGGCGATCAGAGATCCGCGGCTACGGGCCTGCATATCGCCCTTATAGGGCTCGTAATCGTAAAAGACATGATTGATGACGGCGGTACCCTTGGTTTCGGTCATGAGCTGACTGCGGTAACCGATCAGACCGCGGGAAGGAATCTTGAACTCCAGACGGCTGTAACCGCCGTATACCGGCGTCATATTCTGCAGTTCTGCCTTACGGACACCGGCGCCTTCCATCAGCACGCCCGTATACTCGTCAGGCAGATCGACCGTCAGAAGCTCGACGGGCTCCATCAGCTGTCCGTGAACCATCTTGGTGATAACCTGCGGACGGGATACGGCAAACTCAAAGCCCTGACGGCGCATATTCTCAATCAGAACGGACAGATGCAGCTCACCGCGGCCGGAAACGACATAGGCATCCGGAGAATCCGTATCTTCGACCCGAAGACTGATGTTGGATTCCAATTCCTTGTACAGACGATCGTGCAGATGGCGGGAGGTTACATATTCACCCTCGCGTCCGGCAAACGGACTGTTATTGACACGGAATGTCATGGACAGAACCGGCTCGTCGATCTCTACAAAAGGAAGGGGCTCTATATTATTGGGAGAGCAGATCGTCTCGCCGATATTGATATCCTTGATGCCGGGTACGGCAACGATATCGCCCACAGATGCCTCTTCCAGCGGTACACGGTCCAGATCCTGGAAGGTATAGAGGCTTGTCAGATGCACGCGCGTGGTGGTTCCGTCCTTGCGGCAGATCACAGCCTCATCGCCGGCCTTCAGGTGTCCGCGGTCAATTCGTCCGATGGCGATTCGTCCGGTATAGCTGTCATAGTCGATATTGGAGACCAAAAGCTGCAGATCTCCATTGGCGTCACCCGTGGGAGCGGGAATCGTCTTCAGGATCGTGTCAAACAGCGGGGTCAGATCCGTTCCCTTTGTATTGGGATCCAGAGAGGCCCAGCCGTCTCTGGCGGAAGCGTAGACAACCGGAGAATCCAGCTGCTCGTCCGACGCGCCCAGATCCAGCAGGAGTTCCAGAACATCGTTGAAGACTTCTTCCGGACGAGCCATGGGACGATCCACCTTGTTGACGACGATGATCGGCACAAGGCCAAGGTCCAGCGCCTTCTTCAGAACAAAACGGGTCTGAGGCATACATCCCTCAAACGCGTCTACCAAAAGAAGTACACCGTTGGCCATCTTCAGGCTGCGTTCCACTTCGCCGCCGAAATCCGCGTGTCCCGGGGTATCAATAATATTAATCTTTACGCCCTGATAGTGCAGAGCTGTATTTTTTGCAAGAATCGTAATGCCGCGCTCTTTTTCGATGTCGTTGGAGTCCATAACACGCTCGTCCACCTGCTGATTTTCGCGGAAGACGCCGCTTTGTTTGAGCATCGCATCTACAAGAGTCGTTTTGCCATGATCGACATGGGCAATAATGGCAATATTGCGAATCATATTCTGATCGATCATAAAAAGTTGTCTCCTTTCCCAAATAGACCTTGTCGAAGCACAAAAAATAGTGTATCATAAAGGCGTACAATATGCAATAAAAATATAGCGGAGAAGCAACTTTTGTAAGGATGCACGAAGAATGCAGAAAAGGAGCAGATTTATGAAGACACAATTATTAAAGGGTGTCCAGCCTTTCTGGTTTTGGAATGGGAAAATGGACCATGAAGAGATCGTACGTCAGATTGATGAGATGGCGGATAAGGGTGTTCAAGGTTTCTTGATCCATCCGCGTCAGGGGATGGATCTGCCATATCTGACAGAGGAGTTTTTCGACAGAGTAAAGACAGCGGTGGCTCAGGCCAAAAAACACGGTATGGAAGTGTGGCTTTATGACGAGTATCCTTATCCCAGCGGTGTGAGCGCGGGACAGGTTATGCTGGATCACCCGGAGTACTGCTGTAAAGCCTTGAAGAAGACGGTTGGGACGGTATCGGGCGGAGAGACATTGAAAATGTACTGTCCCTGGGGCAAGGTCATTTCCGCAAGAGCCTACAGAGTCCGGGACGGCAAGTGCTGTTTTGACGAATATCAGGATGTAAGTGCGTATATCGGCACAGGGTATAGCGATGAGATCTTTCAGCTGAGCGGTTT
>CABUPM010000128.1 GCA_902493345.1 uncultured Eubacteriales bacterium
ATCAGAGGCTTCAGCGTCTCAATCAGCTCCAGAGCCTCCTTCGGAGTCTTATTCATCTTCCAGTTTCCTGCGACAATTGTCTTTCTCATAATCCTCTTTCCTTTCATACAATCGGGGCGGCCCTTTCCCTATGGGCCCTGAGCCGTCCCGATTCGAATTGTTTTTTATTTGTCGTTTACAGCCGCAACACCCGGAAGCTCCTTGCCTTCCAGGAACTCCAAAGAAGCGCCGCCGCCGGTGGAGATATGTGTCATCTTATCGCCGAAGCCCAGCTGATTTACAGCAGCCGCACTGTCGCCGCCGCCGATGATCGTCGTTGCTTCTGTCTCTGCCAGAGCCTTCGCTACAGCGATCGTACCCTTAGCCAGAATCGGGTTCTCGAATACACCCATCGGTCCGTTCCAAACTACCGTCTTGGCCGCTTTTACAGCCTCAGCAAACAGCTCTGCTGTCTTGGTGCCGATATCCAGTCCCATCATGTCTGCCGGGATCTCGTTGGACGGAACAACCTTAACTTCGATCTGCGCATCGATCGGATCCGGGAAATCCTTGGTGATCGTGGTATCGATCGGCAGCAGCAGCTTCTTGCCCTTCTGCTCCGCCTTAGCCATCATTTCCTTACAATAGTCAATCTTCTCATTATCTACCAGAGAAGTACCTACTTCATATCCCTTCGCCTTCAGGAAGGTATATGCCATACCGCCGCCGATGATCAGTGTATCGCACTTCTCCAGCAGGTTATTGATTACATTCAGCTTGTCCGCAACCTTAGCGCCACCCAGAATGGCAACAAAAGGACGAACCGGATTGTCTACCGCGTTGCCCAGGAAATTGATCTCCTTCTCCATCAGATATCCTACAACTGCTGTGTCCACATACTGGGTTACACCAACAGTAGAGCAATGCGCACGATGTGCGGCGCCAAACGCGTCATTTACATAGATATCGCACAAAGAGGCCAGCTCCTTACTGAACTCTTCGCCGTTCTTGGTCTCTTCCTTGCGGAAACGGGTGTTCTGCAGCAGAACGACCTCGCCGGGCTTCATTGCGGCAACAGCAGCCTTGGCGTTCTCGCCTACTACAGTATCATCGTCAGCAAATACAACTTCCTTGCCCAGGTGCTCAGACAGACGCTTTGCAACCGGCGCCAGAGAAAACTTTGCTTCCGGACCATTCTTGGGCTTGCCCAGGTGAGAGCAAAGGATGACCTTGCCTCCGTCCGCGATCAGCTTCTTGATCGTGGGCAGTGCAGCAACGATTCGATTCTCATCCGTAATCACGCCGTCCTTCATAGGTACATTGAAGTCGCAGCGTACCAGCACGCGCTTATCCTTTACCTGAATATCGTCTACAGTCTTCTTATTCAGCATATTCATATGCCCCTTTCTGATTGTTTAATGTTATATATTGTACAGGCAGCGCCTGTTACAAGCAAATCACATTCCGCAGCGCTCAGCGATATACCGTGTCAGATCCACGATCCGGTTCGAATACATCCACTCGTTATCATACCATGCCACGACCTTGACCATATTACCGTCGATTACAAGCGTAGACAGCGCATCCACGATCGAAGAGCGGGAATCCTTGCGGAAATCGATGGACACCAGTGGCTCTTCTGTATAACCCAGAATAATGTCGTCCGCCGCGTCCTTGAACGCCGCGTTCACTTCAGCCTTGGTTACCTGCTTATTCAGCTCCGCTACAAAATCTACGATGGAAACCGTAGGAGTCGGAACACGCATTGCCATACCGGTCAGCTTTCCTTTCAGCTCCGAAATTACCTTGGCTACCGCTTCTGCCGCGCCCGTTGTCGTCGGAATGATGGACTGTGCCGCTGCTCTTGCCCGGCGCAGATCCTTATGCGGCAGATCCAGAATCTTCTGATCGTTTGTATAGGAATGTACTGTGGTCATCATTCCCCGGACAATTCCGAAGCGGTCCTGCAGAACCTTCGCGACCGGCGCCAGACAGTTGGTCGTACAGGAAGCGTTATCTACAATATAATCCGTTGCCGGATCAAAGGTCAGATGATTGACGCCCATAACAAAAGACTTGGTTCCCTTAGCCGGGCAGGAGATAATTACCCTCTTGGCTCCGGCATTCAAATGTGCCTGCGCCTTCTCCGCCGACGCGAACAGTCCGGTGGATTCGATGACGATGTCCACATTCAGCTCCTTCCACGGCAGGCGGCTGGGATCCCGTTCTGCTACTACCTGAATCAACCGGCCATTTACGACCAGATCCTTTCCCCGTACTTCTACCGTACCCGCATACTTACCGAAGCAGGAATCATACCGCAGCAGATGCGCCAAAGTCTGCGCATCTGTCAAATCATTAATCGCAACGATATCCAGGCCCTTTTCCAAACCAATCTTAAAAGCGTTCCGGCCGATTCGTCCAAAGCCGTTAATCGCAACACGCGCCATCTTCTCAGCCTCTCTTCTGATAATTTTTTCAAAAACTATTCCTGTGTTATTCTGATGTTTTTCTTTTGGATAATGCCCGAACCGAACATTTTCCATTCTCTATTTTATCGTATTCGACCGTAAAAATCAAGTATTTGTGTAAAAATTAACACAGGCTCCTCTATAAAATCAAAAGGATTGCTGCATATCCTGCAGCAATCCCTTCAAACTCACAGTGTAATTGTATAGCGCAGCGGTTTCTGACCTGTCAGTTCCTCACTGCGGTGATCCGGCTGGCTTCCTCCGATCGTAATCGTATATTCACCCGGCTCCAGGATCTTCTCGCCTTCGTTGTTCACGACCTTCAGGTCTTCTTTGCTCAGTACAAACTCGACATCCACCGACTGTCCCGCGGCAATCCGCACACGCTTAAAGCCGCGCAGAGAACAATTGGGGGACTCCAGCACCGGACTCTTATGAATCGTATACAGCTGTACCACTTCATCTGCATCCATATCACCGGTATTGGTCACACGCACATGGAAATGCAGCGCATCTTCCTGCCACTCCGGCTCGCCAAGAGACTCGTAGGAGAAGCTGGTATAGGACAATCCATAACCAAAGGGATACAGAGCATCATGCTCCATATAACGATACGTACGTCCCTTCATGGAATAATCGGTAAATTCCGGCAGCTCCTCCAATGTCTTATAGAAGGTGATCGGCAGACGTCCCGCCGGTGAATACTCGCCAAAGAGCAGCTCCGCGACTGCCTGGCCGCCGCGCGCCCCCGGATACCACGCCTGGATCACAGCCGCGCACTTCTCCTGTGCCAGATTCAGATCCATCGCACTGCCTGTCATATTGACCAGAATGACCGGCTTATCGCCAGCGGCTGCCAATACAGCCTCCAGCAGCTGCAGCTGCTTGCCCGGAAGCTGCAGATCCGGCTTGTCGCCCTTGCAGCCCAGAGTACTGGAGCGATGAGATTGCTCTCCCTCCAATGTGTCGTCCAGACCCAGGCACAGCACAACGGCATCGGACCGCTTAACCAGTCCCTCCGCTTCATGAATATACTGATCGCCCTTGGAATAATGTCTATTCTGGCACAGAGCGCAGCCCATTGAATAAAGCACCTCAACATCCGTGCCTTCCAGATAATCCTCAATACCCTCCAGCACTGTCGTCAAGCGGTCAGCATCTCCGTAATAATTGCCCTTTAAGGCCTCGCGGCTATCCGCGTTCGGTCCGATTACCGCAATCTGACGCAGCTGATCCGCATGCAGCGGCAGGGTGTGATTCTCATTCTTAAGCAGTACAAGACTGCGCTTGGATGCCTCCAGGTTCAGCGCTTTATGCTCCTTGGTATTGTTGGCCGTTACCGGAATGGCCTCATACGGAACATGCTCCGGCTTATCAAACATTCCCAGCTTCATACGTGTCATCAGAAGGCGAGACAGCGCACGATCCACATCTTCTTCCGTGATTCTGCCCTCATCCAGCGCCGCCTGCAGTTCCAGATATACAACGCCGCAGTTTACATCGCAGCCGTTCTTCAGCGCCAGCGCCGCGGACTCCGGAGCCGTATCCGTTACATGATGTGCCGTATGGAAGTCCTGAATAGCCCAGCAGTCAGACACAACATGTCCCTGGAACTTCCACTTCTCACGCAGTACCTTTTTCAGAAGCATCTCGCTTCCGCAGCAGGGCTCGCCATTGGTACGGTTGTAAGCGCCCATCACCGCTTCTACATGCGCTT
>CABUPM010000129.1 GCA_902493345.1 uncultured Eubacteriales bacterium
ATACATAGATGACCGCTATGTGGACGAACATACCGATAGTCGTTCCGAGCGGCTACGCAGAATGAGTGCCTTCCGAATGGAAGAGCCGATGCCTTGCGAGTCACCCGTCTGCGATGAAGCTATTGAAAAGCTCACAGCTCCTATGGCAGTCAGCTCCGAAAAGGCAGCAACACTCGACGATGCACTGAGAAAATTCAAGGCACTTGCCAAGATCGACATGGATCTAAAGCATGAGGTTGAGATGTTTATGGAACGAGGCATCTCTCCTTCCAAGTTTGGGCCTAGAATAAGAAATACTCCCGAAATCGCAAAGTTCAGGATTACAGCGAAAAAGAAATCTCAAATGGCTGAATACGCGGATTTTGATTTCTGTGGTGACAGCTATGAGACAACCGATTTCACTAACGATGACAGTCTAATTCACAACCTTGCACTAACTGACCGGTTTATTGCATTCCTCAATGCGATGAAACAACCTAGATTCTCGACTGCTGCTAAGGCTTTTGTCTGGGATAGCATCTCCTATGAAGATGTGCTTAGCCGCTATTTGTCTGCTTTCGAAATCTCAGACTACTCTACATCCCTAAAAAACACTACTGTATCTACATAATACCCTCTACACTAAAACTCTCGATTTCCGTATCGATATTTTAGATTTGCGTGTTTATCGAATATCATCAAACTACTTTTTCCTTTTAGATACCCCATAAAACTTGATACACTTATATTTGTCCTATATCCGCTTTTATCTTCCCATATATTACCTGTCTCCTATACTCGGGCGCAAATACTATGTGATATTTGCAATTCCATGTTGTGTGTGCTATACTATTTGTGTCGATTTTCATAATTGATCTCCTATGTTTTTGCTTGTGGTTGGCAGACCTCTTGTATTATACCATAACAGTTCTTTTTACTCATCGGCAAAAGCCTTTTTGGAACCACCTGCTAAGCAGGTGGTTCCAAAAAGAGGCCACATCTTCGGAATATTCCGCTGATGTGGCCTCTTCTTTTGTTCCGCTTGAAGAGAGCAGGTTAATATCATTGTCTTCCTGAAATCCCCAAGTTCAACCCTCTAAGTGACAAGTTTTTGTTATTTCACTTGTCTACCTAGAAGGGAGCATATCACGTTAGCGCGACAGCCCCCTTTCTTGTACAGGTGTCTTCAGCTTTCTCCACACGGTACACAGCATAGTAATATAACAGGCGCTGCCGCCGATAAAGTTGGAGATTGGCTCCGCCAGGAAAACGCCCCTGACTCCCAGCCCTCCGATATGCGGCAATATCAGTGTCAATGGGATGACGATGATCCCCTTACGCAGGATGGAGAAAAAGATGGCGAACTTGGCTTTTCCCTGACTAACAAAGACGGATTGTCCTGAAAACTGCAGGGACATCATAAAGAAGCCGAAGAAATAGATCCCCATCATCGGCACGCCCAATTCAATCAGCTGCGGATCACTATTGAAGATATGGATGAAAAACTCCGGGAACAACAGCAACAAAATCCAGATCACTGTGGTATAAATGATGCAGAACAATGACATAAAACGAATTCCCTGACGTACTCTGCCGTATTCCTTGGCGCCGTAATTATAGCCAAGCACCGGCTCTGAGGCCGCTGTAAGCGTGGAGGTCGGCATGGTCACAACCTCTCGTATAGAATTGATTACCGTCATGATGCCGACATAGATATCTCCGCCGAACTGCTGCAGCGTCGCGTTGCATACGACCTGAACGCCGCTGTTGGTCACCGACATGACAAAGCCCGGTGTGCCCAGAGCGATGCTCTCCTTCAGCAGGCTCCAATGAACCCCCATACTCCTTTTCCGCAGCCGGATCGGGCACTGCTTGCCGATCAGAACCCGGAACACCCACAAGCTGGACGCCCCCTGTGACAGAATGGTCGCGAGCGCCGCGCCGCGGACTCCCATATTGAAAACAAAAATAAAGATCGGATCCAGCACCAGATTCAGTACCGCTCCCAGCATCACCGTAAGCATTCCCTTACGGGCCATACCCTGCGCGTTGATAAAATAATTCATCCCCATGCAAACCGTAACGAATACGGTTCCCAAAAGGTAGATCTCCAGATATTGATCCGCATACGGAAAGGTATCGGCGCTTGCGCCGAACAGGTAGAGGATCGGCTGCTTGATCAGCATACACAAGGCCATCAGCACAATACCGGCAGAGACCAGCATTGTAAAAGACATGCCCATCAGCCGCTCTGCCCTCTCCTCATCTCCCTCTCCCCGCGCGATGGAAAACAGCGCGGCGGAACCCGTACTGAAAAGATTGGAAAAGGCCGTAATGATCGTTATGATGGGAAAGGTCAGCCCCAAGCCTGTCAGGGCCAGCGTCGAGTTCTCCGGCAGATGTCCGATATACATCCGGTCCACAATATTGTAGAGCAGATGAACCAGCTGCGCCAGGGTCATAGGCCCCGCCAGCCTCAGGATATTACCTCTCATGCTGCCTTTACTGAAATCATTGCCGCTTGCCATCATTCTTCTCCTCTCAAGTGTCGCTTTTTTCAGTATAGCACACCTGTGAGGAGGGTTCCATGGAGATTTTTTCCCGTTTTTTGTATTATCTGTTCTGTTGTACCGCGTTCCAGGCAAGTCTCTGAATCAGGGACGAATGGATATTGTCCAAAATCCTGTATCGGATCCCTTCTCCCGAAACAACCGGGCGCATTCTTCTACCGTACTGCCTGAGGTATAGATGTCATCTACGATCAAAATCTTGCCCGGCGGGGTCTCTCCCGCAAGCGCAAACGCCCCTTGCAGGCTTGCCCGGCGGCTTCCGGCACTCTGCTGCTTCAGAGGAGCCGTATTTTTGATACGTATCAGGCCTTCCCAGACCGGAAGGCCCGTCTCATCCCCCAGCGCGTGAGCCAGCTCCGCAGCCTGATTGTAGCCTCTCTCCCGCAGCCGCCTGGGATGCACCGGTACGGGCACCAGAACCGCCCTGCCCTGCTCCTCCAGCCATTCTCTGTCATACTGCGCCATCCACATGGCATAGACCCGGGCGTACTCCCGCATACCGGCATATTTGAAATTCTGTATCGATTCCCGCATCGCACCCTGATATAGAAATGTACTCCGTCCCGCAGTCCTGTTGTCATGTTCGCGGCATCCCAAGCAGCGTGTTCCCGCACACTCCACTGGCCGACTGCAGATCGGACACCGCGGACCTTCCAGCAAGAACTCCTCCGCACGGCACCGTCCGCACCAGGACAATTCCTCTCGAATATCCATCCGCTGTCCGCATAACAGGCAGCGGCGCGGATACAGCATTCTCAGGAGGACCTCAGATGCCCTCATCCAAGGTCCTCTCTTTTCCAAAAGCTTCCCGCAGCCGAAGCTGCAAAGCGCTGTTGCGCAGCGTCGGGCGGTCATTGTCCACCATCTTCCGCACCGTTCCTTCATCGCCGATGATCACGACAATCCGTCGGGCCCGAGTCACTCCCGTATACAGGAGATTGCGGCAAAAAAGCATCGGTGAACCGCCGAGAAGCGGCATGACAATTACCGGACTCTCCGTCCCCTGAGACTTATGAATCGTGATGGCATAGGCCAGTTCCAGCTCCTCCAGAGCGGAATACTCATACTCAACCTCACGCTTGTCATCGAACCGGACCGTAACGCTCTTCTCCTTCGGATCGATGGACAGAACACGGCCGATATCTCCGTTAAAGACTCCCTGTCCCTCTTCCAGAGGATATCCGAATTGGTTGTTGATCTTCCACGGCACATTGTAGTTGTTGCGGATCTGCATGACCTTATCGCCTTCCCGCAGCTTGTTCTGATGAAACTCGATCTCTTTTTTCTGCTTTGATGGCGGATTCAGGGTCTGCTGGAGAAGCAGATTCATCTGCTCGACTCCCAACAGGCTCTTTTTCATCGGCGTCAGTACCTGTATATCGTCGACCGGCGAACACTTGGCGTACTTCGGCATTCTTGTCTTAACGACCTCCGCCAATGTCTGCGCCGCACTCTCCGGATTGGTGCGTTTCATAAAGAAAAAGTCTGTCCCCGGCGTATTGAACTCCGGATACTGTCCATGCAGTATCCGATGCGCATTGGATACGATCCGGCTGGTATCGCTCTGCCGAAAGATCCTGTCCAGACGGAT
>CABUPM010000130.1 GCA_902493345.1 uncultured Eubacteriales bacterium
CCCCTTACAATGTCGCGAGCTGTTTCAGCGCTTCTTTCAGGATCCGTCCGGAATCCATGCCTTCCCGATAGACTCTGGCGATCGCGGCCTGTGCCTCCCCCCGGGTATATCCCAGGCTCTCCAGCGCCGCTGCGGCCTCTGCGGCCGCCGTCCCCTGCACTGCCTGACCTGCCGGCTGCGTCAGCTCCTCCGGCACTGCCTGTACCGCACCCACTTTATCTTTCAGATCCAATATGATTCTCTGCGCCGTCTTGGGGCCGATTCCGGAGACCTTGGTCAAGGCCTTGTAATCCCCGGACGCGATCGCGGCTGCCGCTGACTCCGGCTTCATCTGTGTCAATATCGCAAGCGCGTATTTGGGACCGACGCCGCTGACATTGATCAGCTGCTGAAAAAACTTCAGCGTCGGCTTTTCCATGAAACCATACAGAATCTGCGCGTCCTCTCGTATATTCAGGTAGGTATGCAGTGTCAGCTTATTTCCGACACCGATACGCACCAGATCTTCTGTCACCGAAGTATAGACCCGGTACCCAATACCTCCTACGTCCACAATCACACTGTCCTCTTCAATCTCTGCCAAGATACCGCTTACATAGGCGATCATTCTGTATCCTCCCCATTGCCGTCCGTGACGACCTGACTGACCGGCAGGTCATAGGCCCCTTCCGGCAAGCTTTCTACACACTGTGTCTGATATGCCACCCCGATATATACCGCCCAGGGGCACTTCTTCATATACCGGTCATAATAGCCTCCGCCGTATCCGATTCTGTAGCCTCGGATATCAAATAATAGCCCCGGTGTTAAAACCCAGTCCCCGGGCTCTGGAACAGCCTCCGCCAAGCCCTCCCCGGGCTCCAAAATGCCGTATGCTCCCGGAACCAGCTCCGACTCCGAGGAGACTTCGTAGAACTTCATATTTCCATCCGAAGCCACTTTCGGATAATAGGTGTGTTTGCCGTCCGCGCGAAATCGTTCTGCCCACGCTGCCGTTTGCGGTTCGCTTCCGAATCCGCTGAATAGAAAGATTCGGGGCACCGCTGGATACTCCGGAAGACGGCAGAGCTTTCGCAAAATCTGTGCGGAGGCCTGTACCCGGTACGGTTCCGGCAGGTTGTCTCTCCTGCGTCTGGCCTCTTTGCGCAGCTTACCTTTTTCTTCCATAAAAATACGTCCCGACTTCCATTCCTTCAAAGATCTGCTCCAATACCTCCGGCGCCGCCGCGTTGGCAATCACCATATCGATACCGGCCGCACCGGCGATCTGGGCCGCCATGATCTTGGTCGCCATCCCGCCGGTTCCTACGCCGGAACGGCTGTCTCCCGCCATCGCCGCAATCTCCGGCGTAATCTCACGCACTTCTCGGATCAGCCGCGCATCCGCATCCTGCGAAGGGTCCGCGGTATACAGCCCGTCAATATCCGAGAGCAGGATCAGAAGATCGGCTCCCACCAGCTCCGCAACGTATGCGGACAGACGGTCATTGTCTCCAAATTCGATCTCCTCGGTCGCGATCGTATCGTTCTCATTGACGATCGGAATCACATCATATTCAAACAGCTTGTCAAATGTATTGGCCGCATTGCGTCTGCGGATGGAATGCTCCATCACATCCCTCGTCAGAAGGACCTGTGCGACGCTCTGACGGTACTCCAGGAAAAACCGCTCATACAGCTGCATCAGTGTCCCCTGACCAACCGCGGCGGCCGCCTGTTTTCCCTCTGTCGTATTGGGCCTATGCGGCAGGTGCAGTGCGGCAACTCCGGCCGCGATCGCGCCGGAAGACACCAGTACGACATCTCTGCCTGCGTTATGCAGATCCGCCAGCGACCTTGCCAGCTGCTCAATCTTATGAAACACCAGCTTGCCGTTGTCATAGGTCAGGGAAGAGCTCCCGATCTTGACTACGACCCGCCGAATCTCCTGCATATTTCTCATAAACGTGTCTCCTCCGCCGCGCTGCGTCCGGCCAATATTCCGCTGCTGGCCGCCCATTGCAGATTGTAGCCGCCGCAGTCTCCGTCTACATCCAACACCTCGCCGGCCCAATAGATCCCCTTATTTTTCTTGGATTCCATGGTCCGTGCCTCAACCTCTCCGGTATAGATTCCGCCCACCGTTACCTGCGCTTCCTTCCAGCCTCCGTCTCCCAGTACCGGGAAGGTCCACCACTGCAGGATCCTGGCCAATGCCTGAATCTGCTGTTTGGTAAGCTGCGCGCACCGTGTCTGTGCGGGCACTTCGATTTCCTTTAATATGGGCTGAATCAGCCTCTTATTGAGAATGCCGCTCAGCATCTCCTGTATGCTCATATATTCAAACCGTTCGCTCCTCTGCCGAAGCCACCAGAAGCACTCGCCCTCGCGCATATCGTCCATCAGGTTCAGCGCGATGCTGCAGTTTCTTCCGGGAACCAGCGCCTCCCGGGCGAGCCTCAATACCGGCGGACCGGAAAGGCCCTCTGCCGTAAAGAGAACTTCTCCCCACTCCTGCTGCAGAATCTCATCTCCGTGCATAAGCGACGCCCTGGCTTCTACCTTGCAGCCCGAAACCGACTTCAGATAGGGACTTCTGCAGCGCAGCTTTACCAGTGCCGGCCGCAGAGGCACTACGGTATGGCGCAGCTGCTTTGCCAGATGCAGCCCATCTCCGTCCGCTCCCAGCTGCGGCGACGCCTTACCGCCCACAGTCAGGATTACCCTCTGGAAACGACCCAGATCCGCGCCGTCCGCGCCTGACAGTCTCCAGCTCCTTTTGACCTGCGTGATATGCTCAACAGCCTTGCCGCATACAACCGTGACACCGCAGCGCTCCAGCTCAGCCCGAAGCGCGTCCAGTACACCGGATGCCTGCAAGGACATGGGAAAGAGCTTGCCCTCTTCGCTGATCAACACCTGTCCCAAGCTCTCCCAGAAGCTTCTTGTCTCTTCCGGCGTTACGCGCTCCAGCACCTCTTTGATAAAGGCCTGGCTGCCGCCGTGAAAATGCGTCAGACTCATATCTTCATTGGAGATATTGCATCGTCCGTTGCCTGTTGCCAGGAGCTTCTTGCCTACACGGTCCATCTTCTCGAAAACTGTAACTTCCGCGCCCATTCTCGCGGCCGTAACCGCTGCGCACATTCCGGCGGCTCCGCCGCCAACGATCGCTATCTGCATGACTGTCTCCCGCCCTCCCGGCATAAATTGAACAGATGTTCGTTCTATTATCATACCAAATCTTTTGCAAAAAAGCAATGCTCTTTTCTTATAAGAAATCTTTAAGTTCCCCCATATACAAAAGACGCCATTCAGGAAAAGTTTCCGAATGGCATCCTTATTTACATCAGCGGAGCAATCAGCCTCAGTACCCGGCCTGTCAGCCTCTCGTACCATGGAAGATTCTTATAATCTTCCACCGTCATCCTCTGTGACTGGGCCCGTGTCTTCTGAAAATCCCGTTCTACATCCTCTACGGCCGGATTGTTGAAAAACAGCGTCGCGCACTCAAAATGCAGGTACAGGCTGCGGTAATCCATATTGATCGAACCGACCACCGCTTTTTCATCGTCGGACACATAGGATTTGGCATGGATAAAGCCCGGCGTATACTCATAGATATGAACCCCTGCACCGAGGAGCTCTTCATAATAGGTGCGCGCCACCTGGAACGCGTACCATTTATCCGGAATATGGGGCAGGATCAGCTCCACCTCCACGCCTCGCTTGGCCGCGTAGGTGAGCGCCTGAACCATCTCGTATCCGATAATCAGATAGGGCGTCATGATGTGGACATACTTCTTGGCAGTATACAGCATGTCCAGATAGACATGCTCGCCCACATTCTCATCATCGAACGGACTGTCCGCATACGGAACGACGTACCCCGCCGCCTTGCGGCACAGGATCATCCGCTGGAGAAAGATCTCAAAATAGTCATACATCGAACAGATTTTTTCATCAATCTGGAG
>CABUPM010000131.1 GCA_902493345.1 uncultured Eubacteriales bacterium
CTGGTACTGCGGATCATAAAGGTGTACCGTTCGTTTGCTGGCTCAGACATCCCAAACCATTTTGAGATCTGGGAAAATGCACGGCAGTTTATTACCCTTTCATTGAGCGGACAGTGCAGCGTTGATGCCTACTACTATCATTATAAGGCTGGATACGATTTGACTCCGTGGTGCAATGGATACCGCCCGGTATTCGACCAGTGGAAATATAATTTTACGGCAGATATGAGTGGGGTCTTATATCAACGCAACTTATCTGATACGCTGAAGGATACGCCGTGGGCCTATTCACAGCTGGAGGCATTTTCCGGCATCGCTTCGTTTTCGGGAGTGGCAACATTCTTGAGTGCATATATAAAACGGCCCAAGATCGAGCATTTGATCAAGATGAAGCTTTACCGCTTGGTGAGCGGCATCATATATGGGGGTTATAGCTACTCCGCACTTCAAGCCATCAATTTCAATGGCGAGAACATGCGGGCCATATTAGGTATTGATCGGCCTTATTTTCCACTCTTACGGGAGTTGGATCCTTCAATCGACCAATTACATCTGATCCGTCAGCTGCTCCAAGCAGATCACAAACCGAGCACGGAACAAATAAAGTGGTTTATTGCCAACAAGATCAGCAATGCCGACGCGGCGAAAGAGTTGCTTGCTCACATGAGTGTGCATAAACTGCAGCGTTATGTGGAGCAGCAGTTTGCTCCGGAAGATGAAGCGGCTTTGAAGCGTGTAGACTATTACAAGATGAACACGCTGATCACCGACTACCATGACTATCTTTGTATGTGCAAGGAACTGCAATATGACGTGAAAAATAGCTTCATACTGTTTCCGCGCGAGCTGAAGGCTGCCCATGACAGTGTAGCAAAGACACTGAAGGACAAACGCACGGCAGAGCATGAAAAAGCTATCGCAGGCAGCTTTGACGAATGGCAGAAGCGGTATCAGTATCAGAGCAAAGAACTCATGATGATCCCTCCGCATTCCGCAAAAGAGATTGTGGATGAAGGTGCGGCGCTTCATCACTGTGTGAGACTCTATGTTAAAAATATCGCCGAAAAAAAGAGCGTCATTCTCTTTGTGAGGAGTGTAGACGAGCCGGACAAATCGCTTTGTACCGTAGAGGTAAAGGATGGTCAAGTTACGCAGGCACGAGGCTTTGGCAACGAGGAGCCTCCAGAGCAGATCACGGCATTTATTGAACAATGGAAACAGCGGGTGCTGTATGCCGCCGATAAGGCCGCAGCATAAAACCGCAAGTAGATCAATGGAGAGGCAGGGCGTATTTTCGTCCTGCCTCTTTCCATAACTCAGGAAAGGTGTATATGAAATGAAAGAGCTTTCAGATCTGAAAAATGAGTTTTATGAAGTTATGTATAAATACGAAAAGAGCTTTTCGGAAGATGGTGTTATGGCTAATTTGACAGCCTGGCAGACAGCGAAAGCAGACCTGATTTCGCTGCTGCGGCATCACCCCGACTGGAACGAGGCGGAGCAGGCCATCATCTTCGACTGCAATCAGGCCCTTTCTATCCAGCCAGATATGGTAGATGAAACAGCTTTCACGCTGCTGGACATTGCCTCCGAGATACTCAGTGGTGAGCAACTGGAGAATTTTCGCACGGCGCTGCACGCTACCGTGTCAGGCTATAGCCGTACCGTCTCAGAAGAGAATCTGGAGATCCTGCGCCAGCGCGGCGGAATACGCTGCACCAGCGATCAGAAGGCCAGCCGCATCATCGGAAAACTCTGTAGAAAGTTCGGCGTCGATAGGCATAATCGGTACAACGCTGTTTTTGCACAGTTGGCCGACGCACTGAACCCGCTGATCATGCAGGAGACCGGCGTACTCTCTGTGCATCCCTGCGACTTTCTGGAAATGTCCAGCAAATCCAACACATGGATGTCCTGTCACCGGCTTAACGGCGGAGGATACCAGGCGGGGTGCCTTTCCTACATGAACGATAGCGTCAGCATGGTGTTCTATGCCGTAGATGCCGATGTGCATGGTGAGTACCGTAAGGCCATACGCAGATACCGGCAGATGTTTTTCTATAAGGATGGTACTCTGTATCAGTCCCGGCTCTATCCTGCCGATACCGGAAACGCCCTGGAAGTGTCCAAGCTGTTCCGGCATCTGGTGCAGAAGGCCATTTCCCGTTGCCTGATGGAGCCGAACCTCTGGTATCTGAAAACAAAGCGTTCGGACTTAGATGCCCATTACTCGACTCGCCGGGGTAGCTTGCATTATCCGGATTATGATTTTCATGGGAATCTCTCTATCCTGCAAGGGCACAAGAAAGACACTGTTCTGCCTATCGGAGCTGCGGCCCTGTGTGTCTGCTGCGGCAATGAACTATTGCGCAATGGTTCCATTGATTGTTCTTGCAAAGATGTGGTCGTCTGCCGGAAATGCGGACAGACGGTAGCGCGCAGTCAAGGAATCTATCTTGAGGATGGTTTTTACTGCAAGACCTGCCTGCATATTTGCGAGGCCTGTGGCCGGCCCACTTTAGACACCATGTATCCCGCTTATGACCGGCGCGGTTCCTTGCTGCAGATTTGCCATGACTGCTACCAGCAACTGACTGCCAGTTGTACGTCATGCAGTATGGCGGCCGCCTGCCGCACAATGGGCTTTACGATTTGCAAAAAAGCAACCATACCGGTGGCAGCTTGAGGAGGAATATGATGAACACTTATGAAACTGCGGGAATGGATATGGCCTGCTTTGAAAGTATTCTGAAAATGACGCAGGGTGAGCTGAAGGAATATCTTGCGCAGCAACTGCGCGAGTATGGCTATGAGCCTGTCTGTAAAAACGGATTTCTCTATGCGGAAGGTACTGTCCCGGTGCTGCTGGTTGCCCATCTGGACACCGTTCATACCCATCAGCCGGATATCATCTGCCATTCTGAGGATGGCCGCTATCTGATGTCGCCTTACGGGATCGGCGGTGATGACCGGGCCGGTGTGTATATGATCTTACTGCTGATGCGCAAGTATCGGTGCCACATCCTTTTTTGCGAAGAGGAAGAGGTTGGCGGTGTGGGCGCAAGGAAATTCGCCAAGAGCAAGCTGCGGCCGGAGGTCAACTATATCGTTGAGATGGATCGGCGCGGCACGAATGACGCCGTGTTCTACAACTGTGATAACCCCGATTTTACGGAGTTCGTTTGCAGCTTCGGCTTTGAAGATAACTATGGATCGTTCAGTGACATTTCTGTGGTCGCGCCGCATTTGGATACTGCGGCTGTGAATATCAGCGCAGGCTATTTCAATGAGCATCGTCTCCATGAGATGATCGACACCTACGCCATGTGCAAAAACGTCCTCAGACTTACGGCTATGCTCCAGCAGCAAACCGGTCATTTCCCGTATCAGGAGCGCATACACAGACGCGGTTCCATGTACGGTGCGCAAACCAGTCTTTTTGCACCGATGATAGACAGGCAGCCGCAGAAGTGCGCTTGTAAGCTGCTGATGCCCTTGCCGGAAGAGACACGACTCTATATGGGACAGCACCAGATCGGCTATGCACCGGAGTACATGATGGATCGTGCTGGAAACCTCTATATGTATCTGGAGTGCCTGAAGGCTGCCGTGGAAACGGAGGGCGTATTTGCCTGCGATGATGAAGGCCTGCCGCCTGTGTTCTCAGCGGTCCGCGAGGGGACAAGGTTTTTGCAGGTGTATACCTATGAGGAAGCGGTCGAGAGGCTTGAACAGGCAGAGGATGCCGGGTAATGTGGCGTTCAATTTTTTGCTGGACGTTTCGACAAAAAGCGTGTATACTGATCGTCGGTAATCTGATAGTCATTCTATTGTCAGGTATAGGTGCTGCAAAGGCAGCACGAGAAAAACAACCGAGGAGAGTTATCATGAATAAAACCGAATTGATCAATGCCGT
>CABUPM010000132.1 GCA_902493345.1 uncultured Eubacteriales bacterium
TTGTATTTATCCTGGATCGCAGCGGCTCGATGAGCGGGCTGGAAGCAGATACCATCGGAGGCTTCAACTCCATGATCGAAAAGCAGAAAAGAGAGGGTGGAGAGGCTTTGATTTCCACGATCCTATTTGATAACGAGAGTGAGGTTCTTCATGACTGTGTGCCGGTTCGAAGGATTGGAACGATGACGGATAGGGACTATTATGTCCGCGGCGGCACAGCGCTTCTGGACGCGATCGGCGGAGCAATCCGCCATATCGGGAATATCCACAAGTATGCGAGGAAGGAAGATGTTCCTGAACATACGCTGTTTGTTATCACAACGGACGGTATGGAGAACGCAAGCTATCGTTACGACTGTGAGACCGTCAAGAAAATGATCGAGCAGCAAAAGAGAAAATATGGCTGGGAGTTTCTCTTCCTCGGCGCGAATATTGACGCTGTCGAAACGGCACGGCACTTTGGCATCGATGCGGATCGGGCAGTGAACTACCATTCTGACCATGAGGGAACGCAGCTCAACTATGAAGTCTTGAGTGCGGCGGTTTCCGCTGTGCGGCACAATGCGCCGTTGGGACGGGAGTGGAAGAGACGGATTGACGAGGACTTCCGCTCCAGAAAGGACAAGAGAAAGAGGGATTGACAGAAGGCATTTCCGTGTTTATAATGGACATGGTGAGAAGTCAGGAGAAGGAGGAGACAGAATGCTTTTATATAATACTTTGACCAAGAAGATCGAGGAATTCGTGCCATATGAAGCGGGCAAGGTACGTATGTACACTTGTGGACCGACAGTATATCATTATGCGCATATCGGAAATCTGCGCAGCTATATTATGGAGGATGTATTGGAGAAGTTCCTGCGGTATGATGGGTATGACGTGACCCGTGTTATGAATATCACGGATGTAGGGCATTTGTCCAGCGATGCGGATACCGGAGAGGATAAGATGCTGAAGGGCGCAAAGCGTGAACACAAGACGGTGATGGAGGTGGCCCGCTTTTATACAGACGCCTTTTTTGCTGACTGTGAGAAACTGAATATCAAGCGGCCGGATGTGGTGGCGCCGGCTACACAGTATATCGCTGAGTTTATCCATATGATTGAAGTCCTTCTGGAAAAGGGATATGCGTACCGTTCCGGAGAGAATATTTATTTTGATACCTCTAAGGTAAAGGATTATTATGTCCTGACCGGCCACAACGAGGATGAGCTGATGGTCGGCGTGCGCGAGGACGTGGAAGAGGATACCAACAAGCGCAATAAGAGTGATTTTGTGCTGTGGTTCACCAAGTCTAAGTTTGAGAATCAGGAGCTCAAGTGGGAGAGCCCTTGGGGCGTCGGATATCCCGGATGGCATATCGAGTGCTCCTGCATCGCGGCCAAGTATCTGGGCGAGCATCTGGACCTGCATTGCGGCGGTGTGGATAATATTTTTCCGCATCATACAAACGAGATCGCGCAGAGCGAAGCGTATTTTGGACATCCGTGGTGCAGCCATTGGTTTCACGTACAGCATCTGAATGAAAAGGGCGGCAAGATGAGTAAGTCCAAGGGAGACTTTCTGACCGTATCTCTGTTGGAACAAAAGGGATATGATCCGCTGGTATACCGGATGTTCTGCTTGCAGTCCCATTATCGTAAGCCTTTGGAGTTCAGTTATGATGTATTGGATAATGTAGCGACAGCCTATCAGAAGCTTCTCGGCAGGGTTCGCGCGCTGCGGCCGGAGGGTGAGCCGGATACGGCGCAGATGGAGGAATTCCGCCGTAAATTTATTGAAGCGGTGGGCAATGATCTCAATACCTCTTCCGGATTGACCGTGCTGTACGATATGCTCAAGGCGGATATCAGCGACGCGACCAAGCTGGCGCTGGTTAAGGACTTTGAGCAGGTACTCTCCCTGGGACTGCTGAGAGAGGAAGAGCAGCATGACGAAGAGCTGGTTAGTTTTGTGGAGCAGAAGATAGCGGAACGCAAAGCAGCCAAGAAGGAAAAGGATTTTGCCAAGGCTGATGCCATTCGTGAAGAGCTGCTGCAAAAGGGAATTGTATTAAAGGATACCCGTGAGGGTACCGTGTGGGAAAAGGCATAAGGAGAAGAAGCATGCAGAAATTCAGTGAGATTCCTTATCAGCGCCCGGATATGGCGGCGCTGGAGAAACGTTTAGAGAGCAAGATCGCCGCGCTTACGGCGGCGAAGAGCTATAAAGAGGCAAGGGAAGCCTATCTGGAATTGGAAAGTGCGGATCTCATGGAGAATACCATGTCCAGCCTTGCCTATATCCGAAGCAGTATCAATACAGCGGATCCCTTTTATGAAGGGGAAGTAAAGTATATCAATGAGGCTCAGTCCCGGCTGATGCCGGTCTACCGCAAGGCCAATGAGGCACTGCTGTCTTCACCGTTTCGTGCGGAATTTGAGCGGGAGTTCGGAGGATATCTGTTCCACGACCTGGAAGAGCAGACCAAGCTCCTGAATCCGGCAATCATTGAGGATAGAATCGAGCAGAGCAATCTTGTGCAGCAGTATCAGAAGACCACAGCGATGTGCCATACGACATTCCGCGGAGAGGAATGCAATTTTTACGGGCTGCTGAAGCATATGCAGAGTGTGGACCGTGCGGAGCGCAAAGAGGCCTTCGAGGCCTGGGCCAAGATGTATGAGGAGGTTGCGCCCGAGTTGGATGCCCAGTATGCCAGTCTTGTAAAACTGCGCGCCGGTATGGCCAAGAAGCTGGGGATGGACAATTATATCCAGATGGCGTATCTGAGCAAACGCCGTTATAACTACGGACCGGAGGATGTGGCGCAGTTCCGCAAGCAAGTGAAGGAGATCATCGTTCCGGCTTGTGCCGAGATCTATGAGCGCCAGCGTCAGCGCCTGGGAATCGATAAGCTGCATTATTACGATGAAGCGCTGATCTTCCCGGAGGGCAACGCGATTCCGGAAGGAGATAAGGACGCTCTCGTTGCGGCGGCGCAGAAGATGTACCGCGAACTGTCCCCGGAGACGGGCGAGTTCTTTGATTTTATGGTACAGTATGAACTGTTCGATCTGGAGAGCAGACCGGGGAAACGTATGGGAGGCTATTGCAGCTCGCTTCCGGCGTTTAAGGCACCCTTTATCTTCTCCAATTTCAATGGAACCAGCGCGGATGTGGAGGTTCTGACCCATGAGGCAGGACATGCCTTTGAAGGCTATACGGCTTCCAGAACGCTGCCGATCTCGGCCTATTACCATTCTACGAGTGAAATCAATGAGATCCATTCCATGGCGATGGAGCACTTTACATACCCCTGGATGGGACTCTTCTTTAAGGATGCCGACAAATACCGCTATGCGCATCTGTTTGGCGCGTTGTCCGTGATTCCTTACATGGTGTGTGTGGATGAGTTCCAGCACAGAGTCTTTGAGAATCCGGGAGCAGGCTCCAAGGAGTGGCGTAAGATCTGGCATGAGCTGGAGCAGACCTATATGCCGTGGCGGTCCTATGACGGCAATGCCTTCTTGGAAGAAGGAGGCTTCTGGATGCAGAAGCAGCACATATTCATGTACCCATTCTATTACATTGATTATGCGTTGGCGCAGACAGGGGCGTTTGAGTTCTATAGCAGAGACCAGGAGAACCATGAAAAGGCTTGGGCGGATTATTGCCATCTGTGCCGATTGGGAGGCAGCAAGGAGTACTTTGAGCTGCTGGAGGAGGCACACCTTCACAATCCTTTCCAGCCGGGGAGCCTTCACGCGGCGGTGGATCGCGTAATCGCACAGCTGAAAGAAGCAAAGTATTAAAGGGTACAAAAAGGGCAGTGCTCGTAAAACAGTAAAATATTGTTTTTAAAAGAAAAGGTATGATTTTGATGTGTACCCCCAATACTGGACACCCAGTATTGGGGGTATTGCTATATGAAAT
>CABUPM010000133.1 GCA_902493345.1 uncultured Eubacteriales bacterium
ATGGGCCATCTTCTGGAGCCGATTGCCGCCTATTGGTATCAGCAGAAAACCGGCAATATGGTCTATGATGACACCAATCTGTATCAGCATGCAGATCATCCATGGGCGCTTGCGGACTTTGACCGCCGCTTCGTGCGTAAGGAGGATGATGCACCCGGCATTCTGGAATGCAAAAGCTGTACCTACCACAAAGCTGGGGACTGGGCCGAGGGCGCATTTCCTATCTACTATGAGCTGCAGCTTCGGTTCTATCTGTCGGTAGCGGATGTGGAGATCGGCGCATTCTCTACGATCTGGGGGAACAATCCGGAAAAAGATCTGGCAATGCCATCGCTTACCCGCGATCGGGTAAAGGAGGATATGATCTTCCAGCGCTTGGATGAATGGATCTGGAGCTTGGAGCATGACAAGCCGCCTACAATGGCAGATGTCAAGCCTACCTTGGCTCTGGAATCCCTGGCACGCATTTACGGTGCCAGTCAACCGGCATTGCCTACCATTGAGTTCCCCGCTAAATATGAAAAACCATTACGGAAAATTGCGTTGCTGCAGGAGAAGATCTCAGATTGCAGTGCGGAGATCAAAACTTATGAAAAGGAGATTGCCGCACATAGTGTGCGAATTGCAGAATTGATGAAGGCGCATGAGCATGGTGTGCTGAGCACGACCAGCGATAAGCTTCTCATTGATTTTGTCACAAAAACAACAAGACGTACTGACTCCAAACTGCTGAAAGAGAAACACCCTGCCGTGTATGAGGATGTCATTAAGACCACTGAGAGCCGAAAACTCAAGGTGTCTATCGTAACGACATGAGGAAGGAGCGCCTGTATGAAAAACACAACGTGCCTGTTGCCGTGCCATAAGGGCAACGAGTTACGGGAGGTGTAATGCCTTGCGTAACTTTTATAGACCAGTGGATTTCAGATCGCGGCATGAAATGACGCAGTTTCTGAGTTCTCATTTTCGCTATCCAACAATGAACTCCTGGAATGGATGCACATCGTATGCTTGTAATCTTAAAATCACACATCTTGGACTTTCGTCCGAGGAGATAGACAAGCTCTTCGATCTGATCCAGACTCAGGAGTTTTTTGATGCCATGGATACGCTCAAGCAGGATTTCGCGGCCACGCACAACTATATCTGGCAAGCATGGATGAACGGCCGGAGCGGCGGCTATCTTGTCCTCTATCAGGGTGAGCTGACGCCCAGCGGCTACCGGTCCTATTGCAGCCATTGCGGACAGAAAAATTATCAGGTGGCTGACACTGGAAACTGCACCTGCGGCGTCTGTGGGCAGCCAACACGGGTCAATTACTCACGTCCACATATGCGGGTTGCGACATATCCCGGACGCGGCACGGATGCAGACGAAGATTTCGTGGACTGGAGCATGGAAATGCTCCGTGAGCGGGTTCGTCTTGTGCAGGAGCTAGATCAGCTCGCAGATCGGATGGTTAAAGAAGCGTTGTATCTTGCTGCTCACTTCGAGGTCGTTGAGGAAAATTATTATGTTCCACAAGCGCGTAAGGTGCTCACAGCAAAAAACTAACGTGAAGGAGGAAGTTACCATGCTGAAAGAAGGAGACAAACTTATCTGCAAAACCAAAGGACTGCCGGAAACTGAGTTCTGTATACGCGGCGTGGTCAAGAGTGTGGTCGGCGATAAAGTCACCATCAGTCGTGCGCTGAAATTCGGCCAGTTGCCAATGGACGAGGATTTGACGCTGCCGGAAGAAGAACTGCTGAAGTATTATACGCTGATGGACGAAAGTGAAGCTTCAACACAGGGTATGATCTACGAGGTCACGGTTTCTCGGTTTGGATTTGTTTTTGTCAGCGCAGAGTCTGCTGCTGCCGCGATGGAGTTGGCGGATCATCTTACAACCGAGCATATCAGCTGGTCAGATGACTGGATGCCCACCGATGCAAAGGAACATGCGGATTACGATGGAACAGTCTTTACAGAGCCTGATTTCGACTGACCAGCAGTTGATCGTACCGCGAAAGGAGAACGTATCTTGATATGTAAATTCATAAAACTCATTTTCCCAAAGAATCCGGTCGTGGATAATGCCAGCTATATGATCGCACTCTACCGGCCCTGCGAAAAAATTGTGGATGGCGCAGGACACAGCATCTCCGAGATCAAGGCGGTGGGTTACTGCCTGCCGACAACAGAAAACCTGCGCTATGACCTGCACGGGCGTTGGAATCGCAACGCGAAGCATGGCGTCCAGTTTGAAGTTGAGGGTTTCGACGAGGTCATTGCGCATAGTAAGGAGGGTATTGTTGCGTACCTGAGTTCTGGACAAATCAAGGGGGTTGGACCCAAAACAGCCGAAAAGATTTTTGGACTGTTTGGTCTGAGCACACTTGAGATACTGGATCGTGAGCCTGAAAAGCTGCTCGCCGTTTCTGGTATCAGCAAGACAAAACTCAAAAAAATCTATGATTCCTATCTGGCATCTCGTGGGGCTCGTGATGTCATTGCCTTTTTGGCACCGCATGGCGTGACGCCAAACCGCGCTGTCAAGCTGTATAAGCAGTACGGAAACCAGACAATGGACATCGTCCGCAACCACCCTTATCGCCTTTGCGAATTGGTGGGGATCGGTTTCAAAACGGCTGACCGTATTGCAATCAGTATGGGTATAGACCCGCGGGCCGCAGAGCGGGTAGATGAAGGCCTGATATTCACCTTGACCGATGCCGAGCAAAAGGGGCATTTGTGTATGGAAAAACACAGCTTCATAACAGAAAGCCTGAAACTGCTTGACACAGACGGATTGACAGAGGAAATGCTGGCGATCCGTGCCTCAAGACTGGTTGAGAGCGGCAGACTGGTATCATATGAAGGGCAGGTATACCGCGAGGCGACGGCGCGAACGGAACAAAACCTGGCGTGGAGCATTTGGAGAATGCTCGCAGCACCCTCCCCCAAATTGGTTTCTGATATTGCCGCGGAGATTCAGGCCGAAGAGATTCGGCAGGGCCTTCAATTGGCGGACGAGCAGCGACGCGCGGTCATGACAGCACTGACCTCTAAGCTCTGTGTGATCACAGGCGGCCCCGGCACCGGCAAGACGCTGATCCAGCGCTTCCTACTGGATATTTACCGCCACAGGAACTGTAGCGGACAGATCATGTGCTGCGCGCCTACCGGTCGTGCAGCGCGCAGGATGGAGCAATCTACCGGATTTCCGGCCATGACGCTCCATAAAGCGCTGGGTTTGCTGGCCGGCGAAGACGCTGCCTATAGCGAGCCGCAGATGCTGGACGCGGATCTGGTTGTGGTAGACGAAGTGTCCATGATGGATATCTACCTTGCGAACCACCTGTTTCAGGCAGTACCTCGCGGCAGCCAATTGGTGCTGGTTGGCGATGCTGACCAGCTTCCCTCTGTGGGCCCTGGCGCGGTACTCAGCGAGATCATTGCGTGCGGTGCTGTGCCGATCGTGCGACTGGACCGAATATTTCGTCAGAGCCATGGCAGCCGAATCGCGGCGAACGCGAAATACATTCGGCATGGCAATCTCAGTCTGGAGTATGGTGACGACTTCCAATTCTTCGATTCCAGCGACATGGAAGACTCCGCTCAGCTCATTGAGAGACTGTATATGCAGGAGATCTCGAAATATGGTCTCGATAATGTGGCGCTG
>CABUPM010000134.1 GCA_902493345.1 uncultured Eubacteriales bacterium
CACGGGCCGATTCTTCGCATGTTCTGGATCTGGCTTCCAAGTACGGAATGCGGGTCCCATATATGGCATCCGACGATACGCATTATTATGCGGAGGAACTGTTCGGCGGCTTTATCTATGTGCAGGCACAAGAGTGCAGCCGCAATGCGATTCTGGAGGCATTGCGGGCCGGACGTTTTTACGCGACACAGGGACCGCGTATCTATGGGGCAGCCATTCAGGATGGATATTTTACAGTGCGGTGCTCCAAGGCGTCCGCAGTCATTTTCTACTCGGCCAGTGTCTGGCAGGCGGATACTGTATGCCGCGGACAGGACGTAGAAGAAGCAAAGTTCCGTCTCAAGACGCATGATCGTTTTGTCAGAGCGCAGATCATCGATGCCGACGGAAAATCCGCGTGGACCAGCGCCTATACGGTGGGCCCGGAGAACGTTATCTGAGGAGGAGACCTATGAAATTAGCAAATGCCCTTTCGGAACGGTCCCAATTGCAGACAAGGCTGCGTCAATTGGAGACAAGATTACTGAACAATGCAAAGGTTCAGGAGGGAGAGGAACCGGCGGAGGATCCGCAGGCACTCTTAAAGGAACTGCAGGAGGATTATGGACGGCTGGAGGAGCTGATCTCACGGATCAACCGGACCAACAGCACAGCGATGGTCGGAGAAAAGAGCCTGTCCGATCTGCTGGCCCATCGGGATTGTCTGAACGGCAGAATCGGGATCCTGCGGAATTTCCTGAACGAGGCCAGTGCGTTGGCGATGCGCCATTCGGCGCAGGAGATCCGTCTGCGCAGCACGATCTCCGTAAGAGAGATGCAAAAGGAGCTGGATCAATTGTCCAGAGAATTGCGGGAAGTGGACGAAATCATCCAGGAGAAGAACTGGACCACAGAATTGAACTAAAAAAGACGAGTAGGACAGAAGGCGAATACCAAACTCTCTCACTTGAGTGATAAAGTGAACCATAGCGCATACGAAGGGCCGTATCTATTTTTTATAATGATGCCCGGCAATGTAACATCTGCATTGTAATCGTTATCGTAATTACCAGGTATTGATTCTGTGCGAGGGCGGGAATGGGGAAAAGAATGTTCATTCAAGCAAAAAAGAGATAAGAATATAAAACATACAGGGGGTTCATAGATGGATAGAGTCAGACAGAAGATCAGTTTGGACGGAGAATGGGACTTTGCCTATACCATGCAGGATCCCGCGGAGGAATTGCCGAAAGGCCTTTCCTATGAGATGACGATGCCGGTACCGGCCTATTGGGACGATTATATCGATCGGCTCGGGTATACGGTATTCGGCGGCAGGGATTATAAGATCAATCCGGAGTATTTGCCGCATCTGGCCTATCCGGCCGGGATTCAGCGTCCGCCGGATACTTCGCTGCCGTTCCTGTCCGGCTGCGGATGGTATAAGAAGCGGATTGCGGTGCCGGAGAGCTGGCACGGCCGGGTGGTTGTTCTTTCTATAGGTTCTGTGACTATGGAGAGCTGGCTGTGGGTCAATGGGAAAAAGGTAGGGCATCACGATGGACATCTGACGGAGTTTTCTTATGAGATTCAGGAATATCTGCGGTATGGTGCGGAAAATGAATTGGTGATCGCTTCGGACCGATCGGTTGGGATGCAGTATCCGCGGCTATAAAGGAAAAAGCGCCGGAATCACCCGGAGCGTGCAGCTTCTTGTGAGCGGCCGGGAGGCCATACGGGACTGCTATGTACGGGAGATCTCGCAGGAAGAGTTACAATGGGAGATTGCGCTTAGCGGACCGGGAGAATTCCGTCTGGAGTGGTCTGTGGAGGAGGAAGCGGGAGAGGTTCTGCATGGCACAGAATGCTTCCAGGGACAGAATCACGTCTGGAGAACCCAGGCTACGGGGGTTCAGCACTGGTCCGATCACACACCCAAGCTCTATACGCTGCATCTGGTGCTGTATAATAGGGACGGAGCGACGGACAGCCTGACGCAGTCCTATGGTCGCAGAACGCTTAGCGCCGACAGGGAGAGGATCTATCTGAACGGGCAGCCGGTGCTGCTGCGTGGATTGACGGATCATGCGTATTTTCCGGAGACCTGTACGGTTCCGACATCCCTGGCTTACTATATGGACCGTCTCAAGGTCCTGAAGCGGCTGGGATTCAACTGGATCCGCTGCCATACCTGGACGCCGCCGGAAGAGTACATGCAGGCCGCGGACCAGCTGGGAATGATGATTCAGGCAGAGGCGCCCAATGGCTTTTGCGAGAGTGAGTGGCAGGATATTATACAGACCTGCCGCAAGCATCCATCGGTTGTCCTTTATTGCTGCGGCAATGAAGTGGCGCTTGATGAGGAGATGCTGGACTATGTGGAGCGGATGGGACGTTTTTGCAGGGAAAAGGCGCCGGATTGTCTGTTTGACCCGATGGAAGGACTGCGGGGCATCGAATATGAGCTGGATGAGACGCATCCTTCTTACAGAACCAAGCCTTTTCCGCACATTGCCTCCCGTCTTGAAAAGCTTACGGAGATGGCGGATGTACTGGCTCCGCACGGTTCGATCTTTAGCTATCATTCTCTGGATACCGATGACGCGGTGATGGAGCAACGGATGAGCCTGATGCACCGCCCCAGTCTGATGCATGAGATGGGGATCAATGACAGCTTCCTGAATCTGGATCTGGAGAGACGCTATGAAGGAACCAGGATCGGGCCGGGCATGTACAAGGCTGCTCGGGAATACCTGGACCGGATGGGGCTTTTGAAAAACGCGCCCAGATATTATCAGAATTCTTGCCGGTGGATGCGCCAGATCCTGAAGTTTGGAATGGAGAATGCGCGTCGCTGCCCTAAGGTATCCGGATATGATCTCTTGGGAGCGATCGACTGTCATTGGCATCGGTGCGGCTATGCCGTAGGAATCCTGAATGAATTTTACGAACTGAAGGCAGGCTTCTCCGAGGAGGATGTACGGCGTTTTAACGCGGAGAGCGTCCTTCTGGCAGACTGCGAAAAAGAGCGGAATTATAACAGTGGAGATTCTCTTTCAGTCCGGATGTATGCCTCTCTTTACGGAGGACAGGCGGTAGAGCAGGCGCTGTTGATATGGAAGCTCATGGACGAAGAGAACAGATGCCTTGCCGGAGGCAGCCAGGTGGTACATGGTTTGCAGAATGCCAGCGTAAATCCGCTGGGAGAACTGGTGATTACAATGCCCGAAGTGGCGCAGGCCAAACATCTGTATCTGAGAGCCAGACTCTCCTCGGAGCAGTATGAATTGGAGAACTGCTGGGATTACTGGGTATTTCCTCAGAGAAAAGCCGCAGATATCGAAGGAGTCCGTATTATCCATTGTCTGGATGGAGCGGCGGTCGAAGCGCTGGAACGTGGAGAGCGGCTGGTTCTTATGGGGAGTGGCGGACTTCCGTCATTGCCGACGACCTATCAGATTATGACGGGCGGGCGTCCGGTGGGCAACAATGCGACCGTACTCTATGATCATCCCATACTGCGGGGCTTTCCACATCAAGGCTTTTGCGACTGGCAGTTTTACTCCATGATGCAGGGGGGAGAGGCCGTTGTATTTGAAGAGCCGGAGATCCCCTT
>CABUPM010000135.1 GCA_902493345.1 uncultured Eubacteriales bacterium
TTTTGTGTCCGGATCTCTTCCAGAGCGCTCCAGAGGCGGGACAGATCATAAGGGTCAGTATTGCCGCAGCGTGCGGTACAGGTCAGGCAGCCTGGGGATACCTGGGCTTTTTCCGCGTCGATCTGGTTGAGCTGCTTTTGCAGTTCTGCCTCCGATGCGTCGGGAGGACAGGATAGGGCAGAGAGAACAACCGTATCGGTGCAGGGACCTTTGCCGTTACTGATACAGGCCCTGGCAAGACCGATCAAGGCACCGAGTACGTGGTCGGAAGTTATTTTCATAAAGGATTCTCCTTTTTTATTCAGTATACCATACCATCAGAAAAATGACAACGACAGCAGATAAAAAGTATTGACAACAGAAAAAAGTTATGATATCCTGTGGTTAGTCTAAACTAACTCATAAGAATACCCTGACGTTAGCGTAGACTAACTAAGGCTGTATAAGGAGATTTCATGGTAGAAAGATATCTAATAGAGCATTGCGCACCGACATTGGCGTCGCTGAAGGCGGCCAACCTCTTCAATTATCCATTTGAAGATCTGGAGGGACTGAACAGGCAGATCGAAGTCTGGAACGACCGGCTGCAAAAGAGCGGCGTCCGGCTCTGTTTGCTGCGTCAAAACGAGCACAACGCTCTGATCTATGTATACCGTGTCAAGAGTCTGCAGAAGATATTAAACAATCCGGAGACAGCACAATTTTTACGGCAGTATGGCTACAGCGGAATGCGGCCGGATCAGGCGATCGGGACTCTGCAGAAGCGCCTGAAGAACATGGAAGCGGGATTTCCGCATGAGATCGGCATATTTTTGGGGTATCCACTGGAGGATGTAATCGGGTTCATCCAGAATGCGGGGCAGAATTGTAAATGTTGCGGGTGCTGGAAGGTGTACTGCAATGAATGTGAGGCAGAGCGGACATTTGCCAGATACAAAAAATGCAGCGAGATCTACCGCAGATTGTGGAATCAGGGAAGGACTGTTATGCAGCTTACGGTAGCTGCTTAACATATAAATTTTGTCAGGAGGTAAGAAGGATGAGTAAAGTAGCAGTAGTGTATTGGAGCGGCACAGGCAACACAGAGGCAATGGCGGCGAAGGTTGCGGAAGGAGCACAGAGCGCTGGAGCAGATGTACAGACATTTACGGCTTCGGAGTTTTCAGCGGATATGATGGGACAGTATGACGCGATTGCTTTCGGATGCCCTTCTATGGGTGCGGAGCAGCTGGAAGAGAGTGAGTTTGAGCCCATGTTCAGTGCCTGCGAGCCGAACCTGAGCGGTAAGAAGATCGCGCTGTTTGGTTCCTACGGATGGGGCGGCGGTGAATGGATGCGTACATGGGAAGAGACCTGCAGCAATGACGGCGCGGTATTTGCATGTGACAGCGTAATCTGCTGTGATGCTCCGGATGAAGAGGCAGAGGCAGCCTGCGTGGAGCTGGGCAAGGCTCTGGCATAAACGAGCGGACACATAGAATCCTGTCCTGAGGACGAACCCCCTTTGAATGCAATGCATATGATATTGCATCCGAAGGGGGTTTTAGTATGCTTCATCGAGGGGAATATGTCAAGAGAAAGTCCTATGGCGGGGATATGCTGTTTCGGGTCGGAGGCATCCGTGCGGACGGAGTGGCGCTCCTGGAGGGGATCAGCTATAGGATCAGCGCGGATGCTCCGCTATCGGATCTGATACGGGCCGGGGAGAGGGAGACGCAAAGTGTCCGAAGGCGGGAGGCGGAACGAATTCGGGAGAAGATGGAGCAATTAAAAAGCCGGCATATTCAATGGGGGATCGGAAAGGGCTTTTCCAGAAGCGTACGGATCCTTCATATAGACGGAGACGCGGAATACCTTTTATTGTGTCTGCGCTATTACCGAGAACTGGGACTGGAAGCGTACGGAGAGGCAATCGAGGAGATCAAGCAGCCGCAGGAGATCCTACGCTGCCTCCGGCAGTATCAACCGGAGATTCTGGTGGTGACCGGGCATGACTCGATTCCCAGAAATCCAACGGATATTCTGCGGGAAGAGATCTATCGCAGTTCTTCTTATTTTGCGGAGACGGTGCGCAGGGCGAGAGCGAAGGAACCGGATATGGACCGGCTGGTGATCATCGCGGGAGCCTGTCAGAGCTATTATGAGCTTTTGATGGAGGCAGGAGCCAATTATGCGTCCAGTCCCGGAAGGGTACTCATCCATGCAATGGATCCGGTCATCCTGTGCGCGGAGGTGGCTTATACGCCGCTGCAGGAGACGGTCAGCGCAGAGAAAGCAGTAGCGCTTACTTTTACCGGAGCGCAGGGAATGGGAGGATACGATACCAAGGGAAAGGGACGCAGAGGATACCCGTTGGGACGCAGAAAAATCATATCCTATCCGGTATAGTGAAAAACGGATGGCATATAGTGTAGTATCATGGACACAGGGAG
Source organism: uncultured Eubacteriales bacterium (assembly GCA_902493345.1). GTDB lineage: Bacteria > Bacillota > Clostridia > Lachnospirales > Bianqueaceae > Faecimorpha. Next base: position 2,433 of record CABUPM010000135.1, read on the forward strand.
GATTCAGGAGATGAAGAAAAGTCGGCTCGGACTCCTGGGGGTATGGCTGATTCTGGTATTTACACTGGTATCCTGCGCTTCTTCCGGCGGCGGAAGCGGGGAGGACGAAGCGCAGGCGCCGGATCTGGCGTATGAGATCGTAGAAAAGTCCAAGATTCCACAGAAGCTGGCAGAAAAGATCCAGCAGGAACAAAAAGAAAAGTTCGGGTTTTCGTATCGAAACGGGGAGGAAATGTATATAGCGTTCGGATTTGGAGAGCAGCCTACCGGCGGATACAGTATTCAGGTCGTATCGGTCAAGGATATGGGCAGTAAAATTGTCGTAGAAGCGCGTCTGATTCCGCCGCAGGCGGGCGAAGTAACGCCGCAGAGCGTTTCCTATCCGTATCTGGTGCTTTTGACCAAGGACACAGGTGCAGAGGTTCAGTTCCGCCTGAAGGATGTAAATTCATAAAAAGGAGAGAGGGATATGGTGCTGGAACAGATAAAAACAGAATGGAATGGTGCGGAACGGAGCGAGAAAGCCCAGACACGGATCGCGGTCAAGGAAGATATCCTCCTGCCGGACGGAAAACCGGATATCGCGCGTGTGCTTCAGACAGAACTGTCCCCGTGTGTGGAGGAGAGCTCTGTGGAAAACGGAAGGCTCAGCGTCAGCGGCAAGATCTGGGTAGATATGCTGTATTTGACGGAGGGGAATCCGTGGACGGTACATAGCATGCGGATGCAGCTTCCGATGGAGGCGTATTTTGAGACAGAGTGCAATGAAGGAACACCAACCTGTGTTTTTTCAGCCAATACAGAGGAGATGCGGGTCATCCTCAGAAGCGCCCGCAAGGTCAATCTGTCCGCTATGGTAGAGATGAACGCGGAGATCGTCTGGAGCCCCAAGGTATCCATTGTCAGCAGCGTTGAAGGTCCGGAGGAATTGCAGGTCATGGAGACGGTCCGCAGTGTTTCACAGAAGGCGGCTGAAGGGCGGGAGAAGCTGATCGTAAAAGAAGAGCTTCCACTGCCGGAGAGGGAGGGCAACCTGAGTGAGCTGCTGTGGTGGGACGCCGTATTGTGCGGAAAAGAAGCACAGCTTATGACGGGGCAAGCGATGGTGCGCGGCGATCTGGAGG
>CABUPM010000136.1 GCA_902493345.1 uncultured Eubacteriales bacterium
GAAGCATGCCGGCGTGAATAAGACGGTCATGTTGACCGGAGATTCTAGACAGGTAGCGGAGCAGGTAGCCGCAGAACTCGGAATCGACGAAGTCCATGCAGAGCTGCTGCCCGCGGATAAGGTGACCGCTGTTGAGGAGATCCTGAAGAAAAAGCCGGAAAAGGATAAAGTAGCCTTTGTCGGAGACGGAATCAATGACGCGCCGGTACTTTCACGCGCGGATATCGGCATCGCAATGGGAGCGATGGGATCGGATGCAGCGATTGAAGCGGCGGATGTCGTCCTGATGGATGATGATCCCAAGAAGATCTCCAAGGCAGTCCGTATCTCAAGAAAGTGCCTGGGAATCGTATACCAGAATATCGTATTTGCGTTGGCTGTCAAATTGATCTCTCTGGTTCTGGGCGCTCTGGGAATCGCGAATATGTGGATTGCGATTTTCGCGGACGTAGGCGTTATGGTGATCGCGGTACTGAACGCGATCCGAGCCCTGTTTGTATCCAAGCTGTAAAAGATAATATGTTAGATAGGAAAAGAGCGCTGATATTAAATATCAGCGCTCTTTTGTTTTCGTATTCAAATAGAATCGATCAGTCATCCACATCCAGCATTTCCAATTTGCTCTTGGGCGGGATAGGCTTGCTGTCTCCATGCTTTACAAAGAGCATGACGATGAAGGCAAGAATCAGGAAGCATACGGAATACGGGAAAAGCGTCCAATATCCGACATGCTCCAGCAGAAAGCCGGATAGGATCGGTGTCAGTACCTGCGCGGCCATGGAGAAAGTGTAATAATATCCGGTATAGCGGCCGATGTTGGCGCCGCGGGACATCTCCACAACCATGGGGTAGGAATTAACGTTGATAGAAGCCCAGCCAATGCCGGTCAGCGCGAAGAGGACGATGAGAACCGGACTCCACTCCGTAAAGAAAGCGGCGCTGATAAAGGAGATCAGCATCAGCGTGATACCAATCAGGATGGTCTTGCGGCGGCCGATCTTGGAAGCGATCATACCGGCAGGGATGTATGTCAGAATCGCCGCGACCGTAGCGATCAGGAGACAGTCGGTAAAGCCGGTGCCCTCCATCCCCAGATAGACCTGCGTGTATTTGGAGAAGGCGCTCGTTACGGCATTATAAGCAATGAACCACAGCGCGACGGCGCAGAGGATGAGAACCAGACTGCGGAATACATCCTTGGGCAGCTTGGCGTCGGAGCCAGTGCTTTCTTCAGCAGGCTCATCTTCGTCTTTGTCGGCTCCGATGGCTTCAGCCAGTTTGTTCTCACGGATGGTCGCTACCAGTATGACGACGCAGATGACCATCGTTGCCGCGACACCGATAAAGACTGGCAGATAATCCGGACGTTCGCCGGAAGGCACCAGGAATTTGATCATCAGGAGAGCGATAATACCGCCGATGGCGCCCATCAGATTGATCACGGCGTTTGCTTTGGAACGCAGTGGCTTGGGCGTCAGCTCCGGCATCAGAGCGACCGCGGGAGAACGATAGGTTCCCATAGAGATCAGCGTCAACAGCAGAGCGATAATAAAGAAAGTCAGATTGAGCATCCGGTCAGCGATGGGGAGCAGAAGCATAAAGACGACCGAAAGCATGGTTCCGGCGATGATAAACGGCGTTCTTTTGCCAAGCGGAGAACGGCATCGGTCGGAGAGGTTTCCGAAGAAAGGAAGAAGAAACAGAGCCAGGATATTGTCGAGCGCCATAATGATGCCGGAGGCTGTATCCCCCATGTGGAAACTCTGCTTCAGGATCAGCGGAATCAGATTGTCATAGACTTGCCAGAAAACACAGATGGACATAAAGGCAAGACCGATCAGTACCGTACGCTTATAATTTAATTTCATTTGGATAGTACCGCCCCTTCGTGGAATATAGGATTAATTTCAGTATAAGGGAAAAGAAGACATCTGTCAATGTGTTTATGGAAAATTGAGACATGAGGAACGGTGAGGATTGCTTTTTGAAAACGGGTATGCTATAATTACGATATGCTGAGGCGGATGAAGCTCATCTGAAAATAGAGGTATAAGGAGGGGCGGCCTGTGGAATCGGAATGGAAGCGAAGCTTAGATCAAATACGAAAGAAAACAGATTTTGTGCCGCGAATCGCGGTGGTTTTGGGCTCAGGACTGGGCGGATTTGCGGATACAATTAAGACGCAGTGCGTCATAGGCTATGAAGAACTGCCGGGATTTCCGGTGTCTACAGTAGCCGGACATAAAGGAAGATTTGTTCTGGGATGGGTGCAGGAGGTCCCAGTGGTGCTGATGCAGGGCCGGGTGCATTACTATGAAGGATATTCCATTCAGGATACGGTACTGCCCATCCGGCTGATGCACAAGATGGGAGCGGAAAAGCTTCTCCTGACGAATGCGGCCGGCGGGATCTGTCCGGAGTTTTCTGTCGGGGATTTTATGTTGATTACAGATCAGATCTCCACCTTCGTGCCTTCACCGCTGCGAGGATCCAATGAAGAAGCGTTAGGCCCCAGGTTTCCGGACATGAGTCAGATCTATGATCCGCAGATGAATCAGGTGATTCGAGAGGGTGCGCATCAGCTGGGGATGAAGCTGCGGGAAGGAGTCTATCTCCAGACCAGCGGACCGCAATATGAGACTCCGGCAGAGATCCGCATGATGCGGACATTGGGAGCCTCGGCGGTCGGGATGAGCACAGCGGCAGAAGCGATTGCCGCCAGACACATGGGGATGCGGATCGCCGGAATCAGCTGCATTACCAATCTGGCCGCGGGCGTAGCCGGGCATCCTTTATCGCATGCGGAAGTGGAGGAGATTGGGCGCCGGAGAGGCGCGGATTTCGGAAAGCTTCTGAGAGACAGTATTGTAGGTATAAATCAAATATAAATATGGAGGGTTAAGTATGAGATTTGGAGTATGCGGTCCGTTCTCCCGGTTGGAGACGGCCAAACGCACCGGCTTTGATTATCTGGAGATGCAGGTCACAGCCGTAGCGTCCTGGAGTGAGGAAGAGTTTGAGGCCAATTGCAAAAAGATTCAGGAGGTCGGCCTGGAATGCCATTGTTTTAATGTGCTGTTTCCGGGAGACATGGCTCTGATCGGAGACCAGGCAGACGCGTCCAGACGGGATCTGTATCTGCATAAGGCGTTTGCGAGGCTGCAGAAGCTGGGCGGAGAGATCGTCGTGTTCGGCAGCGGAAGAGCGCGCAAAAAGCCGGAGGGTTTAAGTTTCTTTGAAGCGTATCGTCAGCTTGTGGAAGTTACTTATGCGATCGGGACGATCGCGGCGCAGTATGGACTGACCATTGTGATTGAACCGCTGAATCGTATGGAGTGCGACCTGATCAATTCCATGGCAGAGGGAGCCCAGCTTATCTCCGATGTGGGTCTGGAGAATGTACAGCTGTTGAGCGACTTTTACCATGTGGCGACGGACAATGAGCCGATCAGCGATATCACAAGGATCGGAGCCTTCAGCCATATCCACG
>CABUPM010000137.1 GCA_902493345.1 uncultured Eubacteriales bacterium
TAACCATGCATCTCCTCCCGTCATATTGATACGTATATCACTCTCTATTTTATCATATTTTACATGCAAAAAATACGTTTATCCTTAAAGTATGATGGGTATATACAAGTTGTATGTTCACGGATGCGATAAGACATGCAGGCGCCCTATCTTGACAAATGCCTGAAATCATCATATACTAAAGAAAATATAGTGAAGGGGGTTCTTCTGCGTGATATCCGAAAAGAAGAAAAGTAAAGCCCTGATCGTGTCCATTGTGGCGGCTTCTGTAATTCTGGTCTTGGTGATTCTTGCGCTGGCAGTGTTGGGCTATGTGTATTTTCGGCTGAATAGCATCAAGAGAATTCCGACAGTGCAGACAAGTTCCGTAGAGGAGAATTTTGAAAGGGACAGCATCGGAGACAACTCCGTGGAGGTGTTAAAGCCGGAGGATGTGACATGGTCACGGGAAGAGTCCAGGGCGGATTCCGATGAATGGCTGCTGTCCAATCCGAATTGTATCAATATTCTGCTGATCGGAATTGACGGCCGGGGATATTCCGGACGGTCCGATACGATGATTTTGTGTACCTATGACCGTGAGAAAAAGACCGCGACCATGACCTCCTTTTTGCGGGATTTGTATGTTCAGATTCCGGGGTACAGCGATAACAGACTTAATGCGGCCTATGCCTTTGGAGGAATCGAGCTTCTGGACGCGGCGATGGAGACGAATTTCGGCATTCAGGTAGACGGACATGTGATGGTGGATTTTGATACGTTCCCGCAGGTGATCGACGCTTTGGGCGGTGTGGATATCACATTGACACAGGCGGAATCGGACTATCTGAGTTTGTCCGGGGCCGGTGAGCATCATATGGATGGAGAGCTGGCGATGCTGTATGCCCGGATTCGTTATATCGACAGCGATTTTGGGAGGACAAACCGTCAGAGAACCCTGTTGAATTCTCTGTTTCAAAGATTTAAAAAGCTAAGCTGGGGAGAGATCGCCGGTGCGGCCAATCAGGTGCTGGATCTGGTCTATACGGATATGGATGCCGGTACGATTCTGTCCTACGGCAGCGAAGTGATGGGACTGCAGGAGATCCGGCAGATGCATGTGCCGGAGGATGGCGAGTATAATGATGCCTATATCAATGAGATGATGGTTTTGGTACCGGATCTGGAACAGATTCATGACAGGTTGGGACGGGAGTTATTTGGAAGGGAGTAAAAAAGATGAAGGTATTATTGGTGAATGGAAGTCCGAATAAAAACGGCAGCACACATCGGGCACTGCAGGAGGTCGCGGCCGCTCTGGAACAGGAAGGGGTAGAGACAGAGATCTTCTGGGTCGGCAGAGATCCGATTGCCGGATGTATGGGCTGCGGAGCCTGCCGGAAACTGAAGCGCTGTGTTCATGAGGATGTGGTGAATCAGCTGGTTGAAAAGGCCAAGGAAGCCGATGGGTTTATCTTCGGATCACCGGTGCATTACGCGGCGGCCTCTGGAAGTATTACATCCCTGCTGGATCGGGCCTTTTACAGCGGCGGCAAGTTCTTCCGGTATAAGCCGGGCGCGAATGTTGCCTGCGCGAGACGGGCAGGAACGTCCGCTACGCTGGATCAGCTCAACAAATATCTGACGATCAATCATATGCCGGTCGTTTCCTCACAATATTGGAATGAGGTTCATGGTAATTCTCCGGCCGATGTAGAGCAGGATCTGGAAGGCATGCAGATCATGAGAACGCTGGGCCGAAATATGGCCTGGCTCTTAAAATGTATCGAGGCGGGTGCCAAGGCGGGCATTCTGCCGCCGGAACCCAAAGAAAAACATCAGACGACTAATTTTATTCGATAAATTGTTCTGGGATGGAGAGGAAGCTTTCAGTATGATCATTAGAAATGCAACGATGCGGGACCTGGAGCAGATAGCGGCGGTAGAGGCGGAATGTTTTCCGGCAGCTGAGGCAGCGACGCGGGAGGAATTCCAAGCAAGAATTCAGTCCTATGGCGATCACTTCTGGCTGATGTTTGACGGGGAGAAGCTGATCGCGTTTGTCGATGGTTTTGTGACCGATGACGCGGACCTCACGGATGAGATGTATGAACAGGCTTCTATGCACAACGAAAAAGGAGCCTGGCAGATGATCTTTGGCGTAAATACAATTCCAGAATACCGTAGGCAGGGTTGTGCGGCCGCACTGCTCCGCCGGGCGGTGGACGACGCGAAAAAGCAGGGCAGGCAGGGCTTGGTGCTGACCTGTAAGGATGCATTGGTTCCGTATTATTCTAAGTTTGGATTTGCGGATGAAGGGATATCCGACAAGTCCGTACATGGAAATGTTGTGTGGCATCAGATGCGGCTGACCTTTTAACCGCTGCGTGAAAAGTAGAGTATCGATAAAAATGGGGCGGGCGCACATTAGCGCCAGCCCCATTTTAACGTTGTAAGAGATTTATGCGAGTGTTTGTGTCAGACCAACGATCAGCGGCATGGTGATGATGGAAAACAGGGTGGAGACGGAGACTAGACCGACGGAGATCTCCGTGTCCTGTCCGAATTTATCGGCAAACATCGTCGTGAGAGCCGCGGTAGGCGCGCAGACGGCGATCATGCAGGCGATCAGCACATCTCCACGAAGTCCCAGCAGCAGAAAGAGTCCCAGTGTAATCAGCGGAGCGATGATCAGGCGGACGGCAATCACCCAATAGCATTTCGGATAGGTGAGTACAGTCTTCAGGCGCGCCTGGGACAGATGATATCCAATCAGAAACATGGGAAGCGGTGTATTTAACGCGGCCATATAGCTGATCGGCATACCGATTACATTGTGATAGGTAAAAGAAGTGAAGAATACGATGAGTCCCAGAAATACCGGAAGAACACCGGGATTGAGCAGTATTTTCCGAACGGAAAGCATCCGGCGGTCCTGCGACATCAGATACAGGCCGTAGCTCCAGGCCAGAATGTTAAAGAGGGCGATATAAGCGGCTCCGTAGAATACACCGTCTTCCCCCAGAAGTGCCTGCTGTAAGGGCAGGGACATAAAAGCGCAATTGGAAAAGATCGCGGCAAACCGGAATACCAATTCGCGCCGACGGTCCTTGTCATGGATCAGCAGGCGTGCCAATAGAATCCCAAGAGCATGGCTCAGTACAGCGGCACCGAGAGCGGCCAGAAGTCCATGAAGCATATTGGGATCATAGGGACGCTGAAAGGAGTCCAGAATCACGCATGGAGTTACAAAGTACAGTACAACATCGGTCATGCCGGAGGCGACGGTACCATTGACAAGTTTGGTTTTGCCGGCTGTAAAGCCTAGAGCGATTAGAACAAACAGAATCATAACCTGTTCGCCGACGATCAGTATATTTTGCAGCATAAGAAAATCCTCTGAATCAGTCAATAATATTTTTGTGTTCCCGGTACTCCCGCCAGATATTCTCAAAGACATCGCCCGAACGGTCAGGAATAGGATGAACC
>CABUPM010000138.1 GCA_902493345.1 uncultured Eubacteriales bacterium
CCAGCTCGCTGTATACGACAGAGGAGAGTGATACACAGGTGCATTATCTCAGGCAGCGGGTTCCGTTCAGCGGAGTTATTGATGGAGAAGGAATCGCGCCGGGAATGCGCTGTGAGTTGAGCATGAGCCTGGAAAAACCGATGCTGCGGATTGGGCAGGATGAGGATGGCGAGCTTCGAGTATTGGAAATGGAAGCACTCTGCGAATGTGTGTTGAGAGTCTATGAGGAACAGGAACAGCATTGGATTCGGGATCTGTATATCCCCTCGCAGAAAACAGAGCGAGTGATGCAGGAAACCGAGGTGGCCGGACCGATTCGGATGGAGACGATGCCCTTCCATACGGATGGAGAAACAGAGATCCCGGAAAATCTTCCGGATCCCGTTCAGTTTTTTTATGTCTCGGCGGTACCGCAGGTAGACGATGCTTTTATGGAGAATGGAATCCTACAGGTAGAAGGGTTCTTTCAGACAGCGGTCTATTACCAGACGGCGGAAGAAAGCGGCGGCGTGTGTGCTTTTTCCGTACAGATCCCATTCCGTTGCAGTATGAATTTGGGGATGCCGGAAGACATTCGGCTTCGAACAGGAGTCATGGTACAGGAGGCATCCGCAGCCTGGCAGGGAGCGAGAAAGCTGCGGATCAGCATCGGCTGTCAATTGGAGCTGACGGCTTCAGAAACGCAAAAGGTTCAGACGGTACAGGATATCCATATGGAACCCATGAGCGGGGAAGAGATGGCCCAAATCCCGGCGATGGCGCTGTATATTGTGCAGCCGGGGGATACCCTGTGGGATATTGCCAAACGGTTCAATACAACGGCGGACCGGATTGCGCAGATCAATGAGATGGGGGCAGACGAGGTGCCGGAACCGGGTCGGTGTTTTGTGATGATTAAGGCTTGACAGATGCCATAAGATGTGATATCCTTTTTGTAGTTAGTATTTGCTAACTGAAGGAGGAATAGAGATGGCGACAATCATTATAAGCGTCATTCTGGTTGCAATTGTGGCTCTGATTATCCGGGGCTTGATTCAGGATCGTAAAGGCGGAAAAAGCTCTTGCGGCGGCTCCTGTGGCTCCTGCGGCGCCTGTGCCCATGGAGGGCAATGCCATATGCCGCAACAACCCAAGAAAAAGGTATAACTTCCGGAGCGTCACAGTGATGTGACGCTCTGTTTTGTAATAACTTGACATAAAAAGCAATTTGTGTTACTGTAAGAAAGTGGCATAAGAATATGTCAAAGTAAGAAAAGACAGAGTGAGGGAAAAGGATGAAGAAACCGATGAAAAAAGTTATGGCTTGGGTGCTGTCGCTGTTGATCGCATCGGCCGTATTGCCGTTGGGACCGAGGGTATCGGCGGCGGTTACGGGATGGGTAGAACGGGACGGAGTCCAGTACTATCTGAAAGACGGCGAGCGGGTATACGGCTGGCAGTACATCGATGGCAAGCCCTGCTATTTCAATGAAAACGGAGCACTGGCATCCATTCTGGGTGTAGACGTATCGGAGTACAACGGCAGCATTGATTGGCAGACGCTTGCGTCGGCCGGGTGTGAATTCGCGATGATTCGTGCCGGATACCGAGGCTCTACGATCGGCGGATTATATAAGGATGCGCTTTTTGATACGAATATGCAGGGGGCACAGTCCGCAGGCATGCCGGTAGGAGTGTATTTTTACAGCCAGGCCATCACAATCAGTGAAGCGGTAGAAGAAGCGGAATATGTGATAAATATTCTGTCTAAGTATCCCAAGACAGAATATCCGGTATATATCGATGTGGAGGAAACCGCAGGCGGCGGACGTCTGGAAGCGGCGAACCTGAGCCAACAGGCATATACAGACATTGTGCTGGCGTTTTGCGATACATTGCAGGGTGCAGGGTATAACAGCGCGGTTTATTCGTATCAGAGCAGACTGAACTATCAGCTGTACGCGGATCAGTTTACGAAAAAAGGTTATGATCTGTGGTACGCTTATTACAGCACAAATCCACGGGGATTTAACGGAGATTTTCAGATTTGGCAGTATACAGGAACCGGCCGGATTGACGGAATCCGGGGACAAGTGGATCTGAATGTATCCAAGGTAGATTACAGCGGCGCTAAGGATCTGCAGAATCTTGGATCCAAAGAACTGCTGGAAGGGGAGAACGCGGCGTCCGAGCCGGAGAATCCTACAGATGTCAGCGGATACCCTCTGGTACGTTATGGAGACAGCGGAGAATATGTGAAGACTCTGCAAACCTGGCTGAATCAGGCAGGATATGACTGTGGAAGCGCAGATGGAGTCTATGGAAATGGTACGTATAGTGCTGTAGTCAGTTTCCAGAGGGATAAGGGGCTGGATGCGGATGGCATAGTGGGTCAGCAGACGTGGAAAGCGCTGGCAGCGGCCGTAACCGGAAAGAATACGGAACCTTCCGAGCCTTCGGAACCTTCGGAGCCCTCAGAACCATCGGAGCCTTCGAAACCATCCGAACCGGAGAATCCTACGACGCCGGTAGATGTCAGCGGATATCCTCTGGTACGTTACGGAGATAGCGGAGAATATGTGAAGACTCTGCAGACCTGGCTGAATCAGGCAGGATATAACTGCGGAAGCGCGGACGGCATCTATGGCGGTGGTACCTATAGTGCGTTGGTCAAGTTTCAGGGAGATAAGGGGCTGGATGCGGACGGCATCGTTGGCCAGCAGACGTGGAAAGCGCTGGCAGCGGCTGTAGCCGGGAAGAATACGGAACCTTCGGAGCCGGTTCAGCCGTCAGAACCCTCGGAGCCTACGGAACCCTCAGAACCGGAGAATCCTACGACGCCGGTAGATGTCAGCGGATATCCTCTGGTACGTTACGGGGATAGCGGAGAATATGTGAAGACCCTGCAGAACTGGTTGAATCAGACCGGATATAACTGCGGAAGCGCGGATGGAGTCTATGGAAATGGCACGTATAGTGCTGTAGTCAAGTTCCAGAGAGACAAGGGACTGGATGCGGACGGCATCGTTGGTCAGCAGACGTGGAAAGCGTTGGCAGCAGCTGCGGCCGGTAACAATACGACACCTTCGGAGCCGGAGAAGCCCAGTACGCCGGTAGATGTCAGTTCCTATGGAACAGTACGCATGGGCAGTACAGGAGAAGATGTCCGGAGACTTCAGAACCGCCTGAATACATTAGGATATAATTGTGGAAGCGCAGATGGAATCTATGGTAACGGCACCTACAGTGCGGTAGTCAAGTTCCAGAGAGATAAGGGGCTGGACGCAGACGGAATAGTCGGCCAACAGACCTGGAGGGCGTTGTATAACTGAGAATCATTAGAGCCGCCGTACGAATGTACGGCGGCTCTTACATATTTAATGATTGCAAAATATTCAGAAAAGTGATACAATATCCCTCGAATGATGTGTACCCCCAATACTGGACACCCAGTATTGGGGGTATTGCTATATGAAAT
>CABUPM010000139.1 GCA_902493345.1 uncultured Eubacteriales bacterium
ATGCCTCGGCTCATACTCTTAGAGATAAAATGCCATAGAACGATACATAGTAGAATCGGCACTCCCACCTGCAAGAGCAATGCAAGAAGGATATTGGTCTCCGCAATATACCCATCGTATACCGGCACCTGATTCTCTTCCAGATACGCCGTGATCGTTGTCAGGCTCTCTGTCGCGACCGTATTATACGTAATGAAGGTCTCTCCAGATATTTTGAACGCAATGCTCCCATCTGCGCTCATCTGTACCTGCGTAACCTTACCGTCCTGTACCATCTGCTTGAATTCACTATAATATACCTTTTGATTTCTGGCACTGTTCATTCCATAGTTAATCAGCAGCAGCACAATCAGAATGATTGAAAAATAGATTACCCCAATCTTTATCTTTTTATTGCGCATTTTATTTTCATCATCCATTTTCCCTACCTCCCCTTCATCCACGCCTGAATCCGGCCTGCATATTTTCTTTTTAATGCCATATAGAGATAATCACACATCACGACTACAAGATTCCCGAGAGCAATCAGTACTGCCGATATCAAGCCGCTCGCTTCCCCTTCGACAAAAAGCCGCGGCAACAGTAATACCATCGGAACATAAAACAGATTAAACAGTCCCAACTTTAGCCCCCATACCATCCATATCGGACAGCGAACTAACAGCTTCGGCTGAATTACTTCTAAGAACAGGACATAAACCCCCATCATAATAAATGTCAGGATCGATTCCTTATCCGGCAGCAAAAAATATCCCAAAAGTACCGCCGCTGCCAAAAAAGCGCTTCCGGATATGGCTGATCCTATAGTATATGCCATTCCAACACAGCATGCAGCCAGGAAAATGAATATCAGCGTATTGATCGTAACCACTTCGGAAAGATACAGCAAGATCATACATACCGCCAATAGCATTCCCAAGTATGCTGTTCTCCTGGGCTCTACATGCACTGACACAGGTCTCCTCCCATACACTCACACAAAGAATCCGCACACCATAACCGCATGCAGCAATCGCACGGATCCATCTCGGAGCCTCCATAACGCGGAGCGTAATTCTGATACCGGCTTCCTGCATAGGACAGAGAATTCAAGAGCTGACGGTACTGCGGATTATTGGGTTCCATGGCAACCGCCTGCCTTGCATAATTCAGCGCTTCCATGTTATTTCCCATACCCTTATGGGCTATGGCACAATAATAATTCCACTGTGCATTTTGATTATTGATCCTGGACAAAAGATTCAGAGCTTCTTGAAACCTTCCCATTCGCAAATAATTTCCTACCATGCTGAGCTCCGAAGACTCTCCGCCCTGCGTGCCGCCTCCATAATTTCCGGTGCTGCCATTATAGTAACTACCCGTATACCCCGTATAGCTGCCGCCCTTCTGGCGTTCATTCATAATCGCCTCATAGGCGCTTTGAATCTCCTGAAACTTTTCCTGCGCCAGATTGGCCAACGGATTATCTACATATCGGTCCGGATGATACTGTTTTGCCAATTCCCGGTAAGCCTTTTTGACTTCCTCATCACTGGCATTGTGCGAAACACCAAGCACTTCATATGGATCTTTATTCATCTTTCTTTTCCCCTTCTTTCTCCTGTGCAAGTTTTCGGTTCCAGGCTCTCCAGACACCAGAATAGATTATATTTTTCAAAATACCCTCATCTTGAATTAATGGCAGAAATTCTATGACCTGCGCACATTCTGCAATCATCATCGTCATAGCTTCTCTCACTTTCTCCTGGCGTTCCTGTCTATCTTCAAACTGACGCAGCACATTATAGCTGCCAGTCTCATTGTCTTTCTCATAATCATCAAAGGCGTCCATCAAATAGATATATTTCCCCAGATAAAATCCCAGCTTCCGCAGATAAGGTTCCCATGAATCCTTTTTATATGCGAACAGCTCCGCCATCAATCGTCCAAAACATCCAGCCGCCGCATCTAGGCTCTGTTCATTTTTCTGTTCCAGGAGCTTTAGTTGAGACAGCTCCTGCTGAAAAACATCTGCCTTTGAAACATATCGTTTTTTCGTTTTTCTTACTCTTCGTGCAATCCAAAAGGCATACAATCTGGACCATAACTTCTTTTCATCTGCCCAATCGTCCATCAAGTGCTCATATGTGAGAAGCATATTCATATCCGCAGCATATCTCGTCGCGGCTGTCTTAATCTGCGCATGCTTTTTTGCAGGATGCACCATACATCTTGCCGATCTCTTCTTTTCTTCCAGCTCATATAAGGAAGATAATAAAATAATCAGGAATGTCATATCATATGTCAGCGTCATCTGTCCCCCCAGGCCATAACGAATTCGGAGGGTATCGCACAGACCGCAATAAAAGGCCCGATACCTCTCCAATTCCCGTACTTTCAGTTCCTGACGGTTTATGCTGATATATCCAAACATTCCTGTCTCCTAACTTTTACTATGCTGTGAGCTGATCGATAAGCCGAGTTCTGTCATTGAACGGTCATCTATCTAGCCTGTATGTTGCCATACAGTTCAAGCGACCTACCCGAAGGCACGGCGGGCAGCCGTATCGCCTCCTGTTCGGTCTTGCTCCGGATGGGGTTTACAGAGCCTCTTTTGTCACCAAAAGAGCGGTGAGCTCTTACCTCGCCTTTCCACCCTTACCGGTTTCCCGGCGGTATATTTCTGTTGCACTTTCCTTAGGGTCGCCCCCACTGGACGTTATCCAGCATCCTGCCCTATGGAGCTCGGACTTTCCTCACGTTCGGCCTTTCGACACTTGAACGCGCGACCGTCTGATCTGCTCACAGCATGTTACATAGTATCACATTTTCGACTGTCTGTCAAAACAATTGTCGCTTACTCCTGTAAAAACATCAGATCCAACGCCTCTTTGCAGGGTTGAACCGTTCCATCCGGCATGGTTCTTGTTTCCAGCATATCTGCCATATATGCTTCCCACTTCTGCCCGATCTTGCTCTCTGCCTGAAAACGAACAGCATAATCGTCGTCATCTGTCTCGTAATAGCCAAAAAGCATATCGTCTCCCATCATCCAGATCGAATAATTTCTAAGTCCGGCATCCGCAAGCATCTGGCGCATTTCCGGCCAGATCTCATCATGACGCCGCTTGTATTCTTCCTTTACCCCTGCTTTAATCTTCAATGAAAATGCTCTTCGCTGCATTTTGCCTTCTCCATTCATTTTCTGCCAATATCGTGGCGGTAAAAACAGTCCTTAAATGAAACCTGATCCACATGTGCATAGGCTTTGGCAATCGCTTCCTCCAATGTCGGTGCCAGAGCTGTGATTCCCAATACCCGTCCGCCATTGGTTACGATCTGTCCCTGATCATCAAATGCTGTTCCGGCATGATAAATCATCATATCTTTCTGTCCGTCAAACGCATGCAGTCCTTGTATGGGAT
>CABUPM010000140.1 GCA_902493345.1 uncultured Eubacteriales bacterium
CAGATCGTCGCTCTCATACTGGATGGAAGAGGTCTCGATGGAGATCTTAGCGCAGAATTCCTTAAACGCCTTGGGAAGTCTGGTGGACCACAGAACCGTCAAGTTCGGCTCCGGAGCGCTGCCCAGATTCTGCAGCGTATGCAGATAGCGGAAGGAGGTCTTGGTTACCATATGCCGTCCGTCCACGCCAACACCGCCGATGGACTCCGTTACCCAGGTAGGATCTCCGGAGAACAGCTCGTTATACTCCGGCGTTCTCGCGAACTTCACCAAACGCAGCTTCATGATAAAATGGTCGATGATCTCCTGTGCTTCTTCCTCAGTGATCAGTCCCTTCGCCAGGTCTCTAGAAATATAGATATCCACGAAAGTAGAAGTCCGGCCCAAGCTCATTGCCGCACCGTTCTGCTCCTTAACCGCCGCCAGATATCCGAAGTACAGCCACTGAACCGCTTCCTGCGCATTGGCCGCCGGCTTGCTGATATCATAGCCATAGATCTGTCCCAGCTGCTTCAGTTCTTCCAATGCGCGCAGCTGATCTGCCAGCTCCTCACGCAGACGGATGTTCTCGGATGTCATTCTTGCCAGAGATGTCGCCAGCTGATGCTTCTTGTCTTCAATCAGCCAATCCACACCATACAGCGCTACACGGCGATAGTCTCCGATGATACGGCCGCGGCCGTACGCGTCCGGCAGGCCGGTAATAATCGCGGACTTACGCGCCAGGCGCATCTCCGGTGTGTATACGTCAAATACACCCTGGTTGTGTGTCTTGCGGTATTCTGTAAAAATCTTGACCACTTCCGGGTCTACTTCATAACCATATTCACGGCACGCATTCTGTGCCATGCGGATTCCGCCAAAAGGCTGCAGAGATCTCTTAAAGGGCTTGTCTGTCTGAAAGCCTACGATCTTCTCCAGGCTCTTGTCCAGGTATCCGGGTCCATGAGAGGTAATTGTAGAAACAACCTTAGTATCCATATCCAATACGCCGCCGGCCTCGCGCTCTTTCTTGGAAAGCTCCATTACCTGCTCCCAAAGCTTCTTAGTCGCGTCCGTCGGCCCTGCCAGAAACGCTTCGTCACCATCATAAGGTGTATAATTATGCTGGATAAAGTCCCGTACATTGACCGAACCGCGATTCCAGCGTCCAGGAGTAAAGCCTTCCCATTCACTACGCCATCTTTCTGCCATCTGTGTTCTCCTCTCGTTCGTACAATTGTGTTGTCCCCTGTTTTCAGGGCATGCTCATTATAGCATATCCTCTTTATATTTGCAATAGTTATTAAATGATAATTATTATCATTTTTCTTGCTTGTTCTTCATTTTTTCAAAAAAAAGTATTTCCTTGTTTACAAATTTTCGTTTTTATGTTAGAATGGGTTATCAATGATAATATGGGAGGAAAGTGGTATGAACATTAAGATTACCGCTGACAGTACCTGTGATCTTTCTCCGGAGCTGGTCCGGGATTACGGCATTGAGATTATTCCTCTGTACGTGATCGAGGATACTGAGACTTACCGAGATGGTGTAGGCTTCACACCTCATGATGTCTTTTCATATTTTAACCAAACGTCAAAACTTTGCAAGACCGCTGCCGTCAATACCGCGGACTATGTTGAAGTTTTTTCCCGGCTGTCCGCGCAATATGACGCGGTCATCCATCTGGATATCAGTCTGGACTTTTCCAGCTGCTATCAGAATGCCATGCTGGCAGCGCAGGAGTTTCCCAATGTGTATGTCGTCGATTCCCGCAGCCTCTCTACCGGAATCGGTCTGCTGGTCCTTCGGGCGGCCGAGCTGGCACGAGCTGATATGCCTCCCGCAGAGATTGCCGCCACACTGCAGCAGCTTACCCAGAATGTAGAGGCCAGCTTCGTAATCGATACTCTGACCTATCTGCAAAAAGGCGGACGATGCTCTTCTCTGGCAGCCCTCGGCGCGACACTGCTTCATCTGAAGCCCTGCATTGAGGTACGGGACGGAAAGATGCTGGTCGGCAAGAAGTTCCGCGGATCCCTGCCCAAGGTGATCTCCGCTTATGTCCGCGACCGTCTGGAGGGCCGCGACGATCTGGATCTGAGCCGTATCTTTATCACGCATACCTGCGACGATCCGGCGTTGATCGAAAGTGTCCGCAAGGAGATTCTGCAATACGCGCCCTTCGCGGAGATTCTCGATACCTATGCCGGCTGTACCGTTGCCAGTCATTGCGGTCCCGGAACGCTCGGCATCCTGTTTCTTCGTAAGCAATAATATTTACATATAAAGGAGTGTTACATTATGAATCTGCTCAAGTCCGTCAAAACCCCTACGTTGATCGCGTGCGCAACAGCCGCCATCATCGGTCTCCTGCTTTTGATCTGGCCGATCTTTATCCTCCAGTTCATCTGCATCATCCTTGCAATCGGTCTGATCGCCATCGGCGTTATGCGGATCATGACCTATTTTAAGGAAAAGAAGTCCACGCTGCCGGCTCTGAATCTGGCGCTGGGCCTGTTCCTGATCCTGGTTGGTATCGCGATGATCGCCGAGAACAGCCTGCTGATCATTATCCTGCCCTTCCTCCTGTGCATGGCCGTATGGTACGCCGCTTTCCTGATGCTGCAGCGTACGCTGGATCTGTTCCGCGCCCATGTCGCTGACTGGTGGATCGAGGCAATCCTGGCTGTAGTCGATCTGGTTTTCGCGATTATCATGTTGGCAACCCTGAAGGATACGATGCTGGTTGCAGCCTCCAGCGCCATCGCGTCGCTCTTAAGCAGCGTCCTTGGCTCCTGGGCTGACCTGGCCGGCTTCTCCACCAAGGGTTCCATGATTCTGCCCGCTCTGGGTCTGATCTATTCTGCCGCCGCTGTCGTAGCAACAGAGATCTTTATCTCCCTGCGCAGTGGTAAGCAGCCTGCGGCCCCCGCTGCAAGCGCTGCGGCTCCGACCTCTGCACCGAGCGCGGATTCTCTGGACGATCTGAAGTAATCATTCGCGTTTCACAAAAGCGCTGTCGTACTAACGCGTGCGGCAGCGCTTTTTATTTTTATCCATCTACTTGGCAGAGGATGGTTCCTTATCCCCTCTGCCAGATGTATGGCGATTCTTATATATTTTATAATTGCAAAATATTCAGAAAAGTGTTACAATGTCTCTCGTAAGGAGGGATATTTTGTTTCCAGTGATTTATTTTCTCTTTGTTACCGCCAAATGTCTATCCTACCGCGGTACTTGGAGCTTGTCCCATAAGCACCATACCAACGGGCACATGTATTATTACAAGCAGACTGGCAATAAGACTTGCTATGTGAGGCGCAAGGACGAACCTCAGGTTTTAGCCG
>CABUPM010000141.1 GCA_902493345.1 uncultured Eubacteriales bacterium
GGAGGTATTCATCGGCCCGCCGCTAAAGGAGATGTTTATGGAGTACGCGCATCTTACGGCGGAAGAGGGAGATCAGGCGGTCGCCAAGTACCGGGAACGCTTTGCTCCAATCGGGATCCTGGAGAATCAGGTATATGACGGCATACCGGAGGTACTGGAAAGTTTGAAGAAGGCCGGATATCACATCGGCCTTGCGACCTCCAAGCCGGAGATCTATGCCAGACAGATTCTGGAACATTTTGGATTGGACAGATATTTTGAGGAGATTACCGGGAGCGAGCTGTCCGGACAGCGCACCAGAAAAGCAGAAGTGGTTGCGGAAGCGCTGCGGCGGATGGCTGTCAGACCGGAGCATACAGTGATGGTGGGCGATCGCCGACATGATGTAGAGGGAGCCCATGCGAACGGCGTTCGGTGTATCGGCGTTTTATACGGCTATGGAGGACGAGAAGAGCTGACAGAAGCCGGAGCGGACCGGATCTGCGGGCAGGTGCGTGACTTGATTCCCTGCCTGATGGAAAAATGAAAGGAGGAGCGATATAATGCGGCTGCACTGGCTGGAAGGAAGAAAACAGCAGGGATATGTCACCTGGGGCTTGCCATGGCGTAAGGGAGAAGTTCAGGCAGGGGAACCTTTCTATCTGAAAGGGGACGACGGAACAGAGTACCCCGTACAGACACGTCCGAGAGCGTATTGGCCGGATGGGTCTGTCAAATGGACCCTACATACAGCGTGTCCGTCGGGAGGACCGTGGAGTCTTGAGAGAGGTAGCCGGCCGTATTCGGCACAGCTGCATCAGGAGGGACAGAAGATCTGTGCCGGGCGCCTGACAGTAGACTTTTCCGAGGGGAAAACAGTACCCCGAGTAGAATATGACGGAGTCATACGCTGCATAGGCGGAGAATTGGTGGCCAAGGTAAACGGCACAGAATATTACGGGACGGCAGATACCATCTGTTTTGAAGAGAACGGGCCGCTGCGGGCCGTCATCCGGGTGCAGGGAAGTCATCAGAACGCGGCAGGAGACCACCTGCTGCCGTTTACCCTGCGGTATTATATCCATGCGGAAGATCCGGAGATCCGCATCGTGCATACCTTTATACATGATGCGAATCCGTTTACACAGAGAATAGAGGCGCTGGGAATCTGCTTCGATGCGGATCTGCAAGAGCCGATCTATAATCGGCATGTACGGGTCGGGGGCGAATGCGGTTATCTGAAGGAGAGCTGCGTTCTGTTAAACAGCTGGAGGCCGAAGCTCCCGGCGCAGTGGTATCATACGCAGATTGCAGGAGGCAGGCTCAGTCTAAATCGGGAGGAGCATCCGGAGGCGTATCAGGCCATGGAAGATATGACCTGGTGGGATCGCTGGAAGCTGGTGCAGGATTCTTCAGAGCATTATAAGATCAGTAAGCATACCGGGGAGGAGGAATGTTCCTGGGTGGACGGACCGGAGGGGCGGCGCGCCCGGGGGATTCTGTCGGCCGCAGGACTTACGGTGACGCTGCGGGATTTCTGGCAAAAACATCCGTCCGCGTTGGAGGTGAGCGGCATGCTGGGAGAGCAAGCGCACCTGAGCGCGTGGATCTGGTGCGAGGATGTGCCTCCAATGGATCTGAGACCGTATACGAAGAGACCGTGCAGCCAGAGCTACTATGGACAGGGGACGCCCAGCCGGAGCATGCCCTCAGGCATCGCAGTGACCAACGAGATCCATCTGACGGTTACGGATCCTCTGGCGGAAAAGGACGAGGTTCTGGATGAATTATGGAACGGAACGCAGAAAGGCGCTTTTATGGCGGCGGATCCGGAGTATTATCATCAGGTCCGGGCCTTTGGAGTCTGGTCTCTCCCCCGGTATGATACACCGGCGGAGAGAGCGCTGGAGAAAGAACTGGATACACGCATTGCGTTCTATCAGAGAGAACAGGAGCAGAGAAAATGGTATGGCCTCTGGAACTATGGAGACTGGATGCATACCTATGACCCGGAGAGGCATAGCTGGAGGTACGATATGGGCGGCTGGGCCTGGCAGAATACAGAACTGGTGCCCACCTTATGGTTATGGTACATGTTTCTGCGGTCGGGACGGGAAGATGTGTTTTCCATGGCCGAGGATATGTGCCGGCATACCAGCGAGGTCGATATCCATCACAGTGGTCCTTTTGCGGGTCTGGGCTCCCGGCATAATGTCAAGCACTGGGGCGGTTCAGCCAAAGAAGCCAGAATCTCTATGGCGCAGCATCACCGTTTTTACTATTATCTGATGGGTGACGAGCGGGTAGGAGACATCATGGATGAGGTCAAGGACGCGGATCTTACAACCAAGGACGCGGATCCGCTCTATAACTATTATACTATGACCGGGCAGGAACCCTACTGCACACATGCGCGGACGGGTCCGGACTGGTCTTCCTACTGCGGCAACTGGATGACACGGTGGGAACGGTTCCAAGATACAGCTTACCGGGATAAGATGACGCGTGGGATTGCCGGAATCGCGGCGGCGCCGTACCGTTTTCTCTCCGGAACGGACTTCGGCTACGATCCGGATACCGGGACGATGTATTATATTGGAGAGACGGGGACCGGCGGTGTCCATCTGGCCCTTTGCATGGGCGAACCGCAGCTGTATCTGGAACTCATGGATATATTGGAGAATCCGGCGTGGGACGAGATGATGGTACAGTACGGATGGTATTATTTCCTGTCTCCGGAGGAAAAACTCGCGCATTCCAATCCGGAAATGGCGCAGAAGGGGTGGGGAATGCCCATGTCGGCCTCCCCACTTGCAGCCTATGCGGCCAAAGCCAGAAAGGATGAGAAGCTGGGACGCGAGGTCTGGGACTGTCTGTTCGCGGAACTGTTAAAGCGTTCGACGGCGGAATATGAGGCGGAGTATGTCACCGGCAGAATTCGGGAGGTTCCCACGCTGTCGACCAACACCAACGCGCAATGGTGCCTCAATGTGATCACCTGCCTGGACCTTGTCTGGGAGCATCTGCCGGAAGAGATCCCGACACAGGCCGCGGAAAAATTCCGAAACTGGAAGGGATGAGCAGAAAAAAAGGAAAACTTGTCTATTTTTTTTCGTAAACGCTCTTGTATCTTTACTCGTTTTGTTGTACAATAAATGTGGTTTGTGAAATTCAAATCAAAGTATATATGAGATATGGAGGATGTCAAAATGTCTGTTAAGGTTGCGATCAATGGTTTTGGACGTATCGGCCGTCTGGCTTTTCGTCAGATGTTTGATGC
>CABUPM010000142.1 GCA_902493345.1 uncultured Eubacteriales bacterium
CTGAAGGATATTCGGCTGTATTATCAGTGTGAGAGCGGTGAGATCACCGCCCTGATTACGGAGGACGACGGAACGGTTCTGGCGGTGCGGGAGAATGAGACACAGCGGCTTACGGTTTCCAAGGCCGAAGCGGAATATCCCGAATATGGGAGAACGCCGGTGCTGGCCTCAACCCCAGCTATGGACAGCGTATCCAGAAACGGCGTGATTCTGACGTTGAAAAACGGACTGGGCGAGGGCGAAATTCTGTCCAGATATATGTCGGCCGCGTCCAACTCGGCGTTTATCGTATTTTCTACGGAGGAACACGAGGAGCGGGTGCGTACGGCGGTTCTGACCTATGACGGCGAGAACTGGAGCGTATCCGACTATGATGTGACAGATTATCTGCAGTACATGTATCTGCATCCGGAGATCAACGGTACGATCTTCCCGAAGGAGAGCCTGCAGGATATTGTCGTGCGGACCATTCCGGGAGAAGGGCTGCAGCTGCTTTTGAGCAAGGCGAAGCAGCTGAATCTGGCGACGGATACGGATACATTGGATTACTATTATTATATAGATAATTATATCTATACGCATTTCTCCAATGGAAAGGATTGCGTGTTCCAGGTCAGCGACGCCGAAGAGATTCTGGCCTGCCGAGCGGTAGAGAGCGCCAAGAGCAACTGGAGGCTTCCGCCGTTCTTTGTGTTGGAAAGCAGCAGAGACTCATAACGTTACATGTATGCGCCGTCCAACGGGAGAACCTGAGCGGTGAGGTAGGAGCTGTCCGGGCCCGCGAGGTACCAGGCAAGATCCGCCACTTCCTCCGGGCGTCCGAACCGCTGCATGGGAATCTCCTCGGACAGAGCCTGTCGGTCTTCCAGCGCCAGACAATCGTTCATGGGGGTATCGATGACACCGCAGGCAATGGCATTGACCCGGATTCCGGAAGGAGCCAGCTCCTTGCCGAGCGCGCGGGTCAGCGCGTTTACGGCACCTTTGGAAGCAGAATAAGCAGCCTCCATGGAAGAACCGGTACATCCCCACATAGAAGAGATATTGATGATACTGCCTTTGTGCTGATGCAGCATAGAAGGCAGTATATTTTTGCAGCACGAAAAAACGGATTTGGCATTGGTGTTCATGACCCGGTCCCAGTCCGCTTCTTCCATGTCTTGCAGCAGCGCGAAATGGGCGATACCGGCATTATTGACAAGCACCTCCGGATAGGAATCGATCTGGAGAATCTCATGGAACATGGCGCTGACCGCGGAATAATCTGAGATATCGCAGGAGAAGGTGTGGACAGACGTATGATATTGCTCCTGCAGCTCCCGGGCCAGGGAATGCAGCCGATCCATCTGTTTGTACCCTTGCAGAAAAAGACGGTAGCCGCCGGAGGCGAAGCGCCTGGCAAGCGCCTGTCCGATGCCGCCGGAAGCGCCGGTGATGATTGCGGAAGGTGTGGTATAATTCAAGAAAACTCCCCCTTGCATTTTTGAAATAAAACGTGTAATATTATAAAATAAATACCCGTGTATCATAGCATACGGGGACGGCTTTTGCAAGCCCGGAAAGGAGCGGCATATGGCGCAGACGTTTCAGTTCGGCAAGAGAGAACGCAGAGATATCCTCAAGATTATCGTGGGGTCTTTGCTTCTTGGCTTTTCACTGAATATATTTTTTGAACCGTACAATCTTGTAGCAGGGGGCATTACGGGCCTCGGCATTGTGATTAAGGAGCTGAGCGGCCGGTGGTTCGGATGGGAGGTGCCGCTGTGGCTCTCCAATATCCTGCTGAACGCGCCGCTTTTTATCGGAGCGTATTTCCTGCAAGGAAAACTGTTTGTGATCAAAACAGGATTTTCGACGCTGATGCTGTCCTTAGGGCTGTATATCTCCAAGGACTGGGGATATTACAGCGGAGAACTGTTGATCAACGCAGTGTATGGCGGTGCGATGGGCGGGGCCGGAATCGGCCTGGTGCTGTCCGCGTCAGCGACGACGGGCGGGACGGATCTGTTGGCGAGTATACTGCATCATTTCTTTAAATACATTTCCGTGCCGGCATATCTGTTTGTAATTGACGCGCTGATTATTACGCTGAGCGTGATCGTATTCGGCGTCAATCTGGCGCTGTACGCGATTATCGGCATCTATCTGACTTCATGGCTCGCGGATAAGGTAGTAGACGGCCTGCATTACAGTAAGGCGTTATTTATCATATCCGATCATAACGAAGAGATTACACAGCGGCTGCTGAAGGAGACGGACCGCGGCGTCACAGGAATTCCGGTGGTTGGCAAATATACCGGACAGTCCCGGGAAATGCTCTATGTAGTTATGTCGGTCAAAGAGACGGTAGAGGCCAAAAGGATTGTCAAAGAGATCGATCCGACAGCCTTCATGATGATCACGGACACGCAGGAGGTCCTGGGAGAGGGATTTTCCGAGCATTGACGGAAAATCGCAAAGGTATAGTCAAGTATCATAAAAAAAGTAAAAATGATTTGTGGAATTTACCAATAGATTTTTCATGGAAAATGTTGTATCATTGTAACATCAAAGGTTGCTAAACATATTAAGGAGGCAGAAAGTAAATGGCAAGTTTACAATTGAAGAATATTAAGAAGACTTACAGTAATGGTATCACAGCCGTTAACGATTTCAACCTGGACATTGCTGATAAGGAGTTTATCATTTTCGTAGGACCTTCCGGATGTGGTAAGTCCACGACTCTGCGTATGATCGCAGGTCTGGAAGAGATCAGCGAAGGTGAGCTGTACATCGGCGACAAGCTGATGAACGATGTAGCTCCCAAGGATCGTGATATCGCGATGGTATTCCAGAACTACGCTCTGTATCCGCATATGACCGTTTATGATAACATGGCATTTGGTCTGAAGCTTCGTAAGACTCCGAAGGCGGAGATTGAGAAGCGCGTTAAGGAAGCTGCGCGTATCCTGGAGATCGAGCATCTGCTGGATCGTAAGCCGAAGGCTCTGTCCGGTGGTCAGAGACAGCGTGTTGCTATGGGACGTGCAATCGTTC
>CABUPM010000143.1 GCA_902493345.1 uncultured Eubacteriales bacterium
CATGTGTTTTGTACTTTTTGATCTTTTCGACCTGCTTGCGGTGGTATTGGGGATCGTCTAGTTTGCCCATGTGTTCCAGATATACCTTTTTGCCATTGATAGTGAACGTAAAATCTGGCCAATAACTATAGGATCCGGAATCGATCGGACGGTTATGTTCGGTCACGATACCTAATTTTTTCAGAAACTCATAAAGAATGATCTCTGCTCTGGAATCGAGAACCGTCCCGTCAAAGGATATATCTTTATCCAGGGGGAATTTCTCGAGTCCAAGCTCCTGATATAATTTCATTTGTTGGCGGGCTTCGCGGCGTTCGGCAGGGGATAATTCCATCAGCTGCTGGTTGAGAATCTTGCGCTCCTGGCGCCACTTCTGCCGCTCTGCATATTCTGCTAAAACCTGAGGTTCGTCCTTACGCCTCACATAGCAGGTCTTATTGCCAGTCTGCTTGTAATAATACATATGTCCGTTGGTATGGTGCTTGTGAGACAGGCTCCAAGAGCCGCGGTACGAAAGGCATTTGGCTGTAACGAAAAGAAAATAGATCACCGGAAACAAAATATCCCTCCTTACGAGAGATATTGTAACACTATTCTGAATATTTTGCAATCGCAAAATATATAAGAATCGCCAAATAGACGGATAAAAAATACGCTGTCGCACGTGCAACAGCGCATTTTTCATTGTCTCTCCTTATGAGCGAAACTGATACTGATACAGGGATTCGTACAGAGCGTGGTTGGCAAGGAGCTCTTCGTGTGTCCCCCTCTCCACAACGCCGTCCCGGGTCAGTACTACGATCTCGTCCGCGTTTTTAATCGTTGACAGGCGATGTGCCACGACGATACAGGTCCTTCCTCGGGAGAGCTCCTCCAGAGACTCCTGAATCAGCATCTCCGTCGCGTTATCCAGCGCGGAAGTCGCTTCATCCAATATCAGAATTGCTGGGTTCTTCAGAAAGACCCGCGCGATGGAAATTCGCTGCTTCTGTCCGCCGGACAGCTTGACGCCGCGTTCTCCGACCTGCGTATCATAGCCCTGTTCCATCGTCATGATGTATTCATGAATATTAGCCTTCTTCGCCGCCTCGATGATCTCTTCATCCGTAGCGTCCAGCTTGCCGTAAGCAATATTCTGACGGATCGTGCCGTTGAAGAGGAATACATCCTGCGCTACCATACCGATATTGCGGCGCAGATCATAGCGGGACATCCTGCGGATATCGATCCCGTCAATGGTAATGGCACCCTCATTCAGTTCATAGAAGCGCGGAATCAGATGGCAGAGCGTGGTCTTACCCGCGCCGGACGGTCCGACCAGCGCAACCGTACGCCCCTTGTCAATCTGCAGCGTCATATCATGAATCACGCGGCTCCCCGCATCGGCTTCATCCGAATTCTTATAGCGGAATCCCACATGGTCAAATCGGATATTTCCCTGCAGCGTCTGAATCGGCACCGGATTCTCCGGCTCGCTCTCCTCCGCCTCGTCCATAACCTCGCAAAAACGGGTAAAGCCCGTCATTCCGTTTTGAATCTGTTCAAAAATATTGACCAAACGCTGAATCGGCTTCAGGAACATACTGATGTAGAGCAGATAGGCCGCGAATTCGCCGGTATCAATCCATCCGTAAAAGAAGAACAGTCCTCCCGCGACCAGTACGATCAGGTACAGAAGATCCTGGAACAATCCCATTCCGGAAAAGAATTTACCCATGGCGCGATAGGCCAGCCCTCTTGCTTCTTTGAATCGCTCATTGGCCTGATCAAACTTCTGGTTCTCGTACTCCGCTGTCGTATAGGCTTTGGACACACGGATACCGGCGATTGCCGTCTCAACATAGGCGTTGACCTCCGCAACCTCCTCCCGCGTCTTACGGAAGGTCGCCTGCAGCTCCTTACGCAGCAATACCGCAAACAATACGATAAAAGGAATTACCGCAAAGATAATACAGGTCAGCCACAGATTGATTCTGGCCAGCATGATAAAGGATCCGACGAGCATAATTACCGAAAGGAAAAGATCCTCCGGCCCATGGTGCGCCAGCTCCGAAATGTCCATCAGATCATTGATCATTCTGGACATAATGGTACCCGTCTTCGTCTCGTCAAAATAGGAGAACGGCAGCTTCTGCATATGACGGAACATATCTCTGCGCATATCTCCCTGAATCCGGACACCGACAATATGACCCCAATATTGAATAAAATAGTTCAAACCGGCTTTGAGAATATAGATTCCCAGCAAAACCGCAGACCAGATGAGCAGCATTCTCAGATTCTGATTGGGCACGTAATCATTGATGATACTCTTGGCTATCATCGGATAAAAGAGGTCGCACAGCGCCACTACAAAAGCGCATGCCAAGTCTGTATAGAACAGCACGCGGTGCGGCTTATAATATGAGGCGAATCTCCGAAGCATGTGCCGGTTTGTTTTTTGAGCTGTTTTCTTCATATTTTCTCTATTCCTATCAGTTCGTGATCTCCTTCAAATTCCTGCCCGGTCAGGCCGTGATCCGCGTACTCCGCCTCGCCGATCTGGTTGTCATAAGGATCCTGACGCACCTGAGATTTGGGCGGCATAAACTCCTGCTGAAACTCCGAATTCATTATGATCCGGAACGGATCCAGATTGCCGAAGTAATGATTCCACTTTTCCTCATTTCCGGCGCGGTACGCACTGCCGCCATAAGAGCAGTCCGCGAACAGCCAGCCATAAGGCGCTATGTAGAACTGCGCCCAATCATGCATGCCGATGGTCAGCGGCCCGGCGCACAGCCCGGACTGCCAACGCGCCGGAATTCCGGCCGCCCGGCATAGCGTGATAAACAGAAGCGCCTGTACTCCGCAGTCTCCCTTCAGATTCTTAGCGGCATACTCCGGGATATTCTCCAGTGTAAAGTACGCCCGCATAAAGGTATACTTCACCTTGGTCGTTACAAAATCATAAAAGGCACGGGCCTTCTTCAGCGGGTTGGTCTCGTCTCCCGCGAGTTCCT
>CABUPM010000144.1 GCA_902493345.1 uncultured Eubacteriales bacterium
CAGGTGGTTCCAGAGATACTCCAGGCCCAGAATCTGCCTCGCGACCCGCATCACGCCTGTATAGGGCACGTCAAAGACTCCTTCCTGAACCACATACTGCACCTGTCCCGGTGTGATCAGGCCCTCGTTGCACTTTTCCGGTATAAAATGGTTCTTGCGCTCTCCGGCCTCCGGACGCTTAGGCAGCGCCTTTTTGAAGGTCTCCATGCACTCCAGAAGTGTTCCCCGATTCTGCTGGGTGCTGCCTCCGGCCATGCTGAGGCGGCTCTGATCCGCCAGAATCTCCCGTACCTCCTGCAGGGAACGAACCAGTTCGTCCTTTCTCTCCTCAAAGTGATCCAGAAGATCCTTGACAAACTGAATATACTCGACTCCGCTCAGATACTGCGCGGCCAATGTGGATGCTTTGATGTGTGAAAGCGCGCGCTGGATAGCGATGCTGTGTCCTGCCTCCGTCACTTCCTCTTCCAGCGACGTATACTCTTCGTTCAGAATCTCCCGCAGGCGTTTGGTATCCGAGAACTGTGTCTTCAGCAGAATCTCCTGCATAAGCTCCGCCATCACCGCATGCTCCGGCTCCAGGCAGCGGGCAGCGACCGCGATCTCCGGACGGTAGCTGCCATCCAGGCGCTCTAGCACCGATACATTCCAGCTGATGCCGCCGGTGTGGATATTGATTTCACTGTTCAGGTCCTCATAGGTATAATTCTCCGTATCCATCTGTCCGAGAACCGTGGACAGGATGGACGCATAGGTGAGCTGTCTCGCGCTGAGGCCGGACAGGTCCAGATAGGCCCGCATATAGAGGATCTGACTGCACTCTGCCGCGGTATACCAGCAGGGCGTTCCATCCATGGAAAAGCTCTCTGTCTCAATCTGCTCCGCTTCCTTTTTCATATCCGCGATGGATAGGTGCGGAATGCAGCGTTTGATCTCCGGCGGATCCTCTTCAGCCTGATACTGCAGGAGCTCCTGGGTGGTCCGGACGAGAGCAGCCTTCTCCTCCTCGCTCAAAGACTCCTTGTACTGCTGCAGCTTTTCCGCAAGGCTGCGGTCCTCCTGCGCGGCAAGATCGATCACCGGGCGCAGCGTCACATATGCCGCATGCGGATTATCCAACAGATATTTGCGGATCAGTCCCTCAAAATATCCCTGCTCCGCCTTTTCACGAAGCTCCGCGAAGATCTCGTCAAAACGGGTATAGATAAACGGATCCTTTCCATACAGCCATGCGTTCATGATATACGCGATATGGATCACCAGGCCGGTCGGCAGCGTTCCGTACTCGCCCTCCCGGATGCGGAACTCCATGATGTTCATGGCGGCCTGCTTCTGTTTTTCGCTGAAGCCTTCCTTCTGGATCTTGTCCAGCGCGTCGTGGATGATCTGCTCGAATTCCGCCTGGCGCTTCAGGTCAGCCCCCTGCGCGACGATTCCAAAGCCGGACTGATGCGCCCGGGTATCCACATAGCCATAGATGTTCTTACCCAAGCCGGCATCGGTGAGCGCCTTCTTAACCGGTGCGCCCTGCGCGTCCAGCAGCATGTATTTCAAGATCTCGATTCCGAAGAACTCCGTCGGCTCTTCCGGCTTGATCGCTACGGAATACGACAGATAGCCGTCAGTCTCTCCCTGTGCCTCGGACACCGAGTAGGGCGCTTCTACCCTGTGCGGCTCTGTGAAGGCGGGCTGCTCCGGCAAAAGCTCCGGTCCATATCCTTCCTTGGCTGTCATCTCGCCCAGATAGTGCGTATCCAGCCATTCCAGATACTCCTCCATCTTCATGTCTCCATACAGCAGAATAAAGCTGTTGGACGGATGATAATACTTTTTGTAAAATGCCAGGAACTTTTCCTGGGTCAGCTGCGGAATCGCCTCCGGAGCGCCGCCGGATTCATATCCATACGGCGTGTCTCCGAACAGCGCCCGGTTGATCTCTCTGCGCAATACGGTATCCGAAGAAGAGAACGCTCCCTTCATCTCGTTATATACGACACCTTTGATCGTAACCGGAGCTTCCGGCTCGGTCAGCTCATAGTGCCAGCCTTCCTGCATCATGATCCGCGGATCCCGCAGAATATTCGGATGGAATACCGCGTCCATGTAGACATCCATCAGATGATACAGATCCCGTTCGTTCTGGCTGGCTACCGGATACATGGTCTTATCCTCAAATGTCATCGCGTTCAAAAATGTGTTGACGGATCCCTTGGCCAGCTCTACAAAAGGATCCTTGAGCGGAAACTTCTCAGAACCGCACAACACGCTGTGCTCCAGAATGTGCGCCACGCCCGTGTCGTCCTGCGGCGGGGTCCGGAAGGTGATTGCGAACACCTTATTGGAGTCCTCCGGATTTTCAATACAGCAGATCTTCGCTCCGCTTTTTTCATGTACCAGCTCTGTTCCCCAGGCGCCCAATTCATTCAGCTTTGTCGAGCGGACACTGCGGTATCTTTTTACCTGTTCCATTCTTTCCATTCTCCTTTGTTATGATTGATATTGACTGAGCGCCTCCTCGATCGTCTGCGCGTTGATCCTCGCGAGCTTGCCGACCGTACAGCGTTCCTGATACTCTTTTACATAGGCCTCGTATTGTTCCTGTGAAATCGCCCGGCCATCCAGCGTATAGCTTGTTCCTATCTTTTGCAGCTGTCCCTTGACCATCCAGCCTTCCGCTGTCAGGGCCAGCCAGCAGTCCTCCTCCTGCTCCCGTCCCGGCAGCACGTAGAGGATCTCTCCGGTCACGGCCTCGATCCCCATATACACAGCGGTCCGATACTCTTCAGGGCGTTCATAGGACTCCCATCTGTGATTCATCCCCGACCAGCGGTAGATCTCGATCTGTGTATCGGTCTGCACCAGCAGATACGGTATACTTCCGCGCCCCTGAATCAGGGCAAAGCCCATCTCTTTGTTCCAGTCGCCGGAGGCAATCTGGCCGAGAACCATCCGTTTGCATTCGATT
>CABUPM010000145.1 GCA_902493345.1 uncultured Eubacteriales bacterium
TATCTCAGGCAATTCCGATGATTTCAGAAGAAAATCCATCCTGAAGACAGAAAAAATCCCGCAATCCTCTTTAGAAATTGCGAAAACTGTGATACAATAGGAAAGAACCGGAGAGGAGGAAGAAAATGAGCAGTGAAAGAATCGTAAAGATCCCCGGAGAATATATCAGTAATGTATTTGGTAAGTTCGATGAAAATATTCAGGCACTGGAGCGCAAGTGCAATGTCACGATTGTAAATCGGGAGGATTCCCTGATCATCAGTGGTACGGCGGAGGATACGGATCATGCGGAGGATGTGCTGCATAAGCTGATTGCGGTTGCGAGAAGCGGAGAGAACGTCACTTTACAGCATGTCAACTATCTGAGTAGCCTATCGGCGGATGAAGCCAAAGAGGATGTAAAGGAGCTTTTGTCCGATGTGGTTTGTTTTACGAAACAGGGAAAGCCTATTCGTCCCAAGACCTTAGGACAGAAGAGATATGTCGATCAGATCCGTAAACATACGCTGACCTTTGGAGTCGGACCGGCTGGTACAGGAAAAACCTTTCTGGCTATGGCTATGGCCGTACAGGCTTTTAAGCAGGATGAGATCAGCCGGATTATTCTGACAAGACCCGCAATTGAGGCAGGAGAGAAGCTGGGCTTTTTACCGGGAGATTTGCAGAGTAAGATTGACCCCTATCTGCGTCCGCTCTATGACGCACTTTATGAGATGATGGGACCGGAATCCGTTGCCAAGAATCTGGAACGCGGCGTGATAGAGGTCGCGCCGCTCGCTTACATGAGAGGACGGACGCTGGATAATTCCTTTATCGTGCTGGACGAGGCGCAGAATACGACGCAGGCGCAGATGAAGATGTTTTTGACACGTATCGGGTTTAATTCCAAGGTGGTTGTAACCGGAGACCTGACACAGATTGATCTGCCGGATGGACAAAAGTCCGGCCTGCGGCAGGCGGTGACGATTCTGCGTGATGTAGAGGATATCGGCATCACAAGGCTGAATAATCAGGACGTAGTGCGGCATCCGTTGGTGCAGCGGATTGTAGAGGCCTATGAAAAAGGAGAACACCCGGAGACTGCCAAGGGACCTTGGGATAAAAAGGATGGGAGTCGTAGAAAAGGATGAGTACAAAGGTTTGGATGCAATGGGAGTATGAGCTGCCGGAGGCGGAGAGGCCGCAGTGGGAGGAGCTCTTTGAGAAAGCGGTAGATACAGTGCTGCGCTCCGAGGGAGTAAGTCTTCCGACGGAGGTTGAGCTCAATGTGGTCGGAGATGAAGAGATTCATGAACTGAACAGGGAGTATCGCAAGGTGGATCGGGCGACAGATGTTCTGTCCTTTCCGTTATGCAATCTTGTGCCGGGACAGGCGCAGGAAGGCCTTATGGAGGAAGAAACC
Organism: uncultured Eubacteriales bacterium; assembly: GCA_902493345.1. Classification (GTDB taxonomy): domain Bacteria; phylum Bacillota; class Clostridia; order Lachnospirales; family Bianqueaceae; genus Faecimorpha. The sequence continues at coordinate 1,403 of CABUPM010000145.1, forward strand.
GATCCGGAGAGCGGACGGGTCTGCCTGGGCAACATCGTTTTGTCCTGGGATCATGTTCAGGCGCAGGCCGAAGAGTATGGACACAGCATCCGCAGAGAAGCCGCGTTTCTGGTAATTCACAGTATGCTGCATCTTTTGGGATATGATCATATGGAAGCACAGGAAGAGCAGGAGATGATTGCAAGGCAAAAGGAAATTCTGGAGATTCTGGGAATTCCGCGGGAGGCTGAGCATGAGTAAATCCAGAGATCTTGTGCGTAAGGGCAGTTTCCTGGTCATGATCTCTGTCTTTATTAAATTTATCGGACTCATCTACCGGATTCCGCTGACCAACATGCTTGGAGATACCGGAAACGGTTATTACGGTGTGGCTTTCCAGATCTATAGTTTCTTTATCATACTGTCTACGATCGGAGTTTCTGAGGCGATCTCGCGTATGATCAGTGAGCGGGTAGCACGCAAAGAATATGCGAACGCAAGGCAGGTATTCTGGGTGGGCCTGATCTATGCCGGTTCGACAGGATTGTTATATTGTCTGATCCTGTTGTGCGGCGCGGATTTTATTGCCGGAAGCATCTTTAACCGGCCGCCGGCGGCTGCCGCGGTGCGAAGCCTTGCGCCTGCAACGCTGATGGTTTCGCTCTCCAGTGTATTTCGCGGGATGTATCAGGGACTGGGCGATGTGAGGCCTTCAGCCTATGCAGATCTTTTGGATCAGGTGTTTCATGCGCTATTCAGCGTTCTTCTGGTCTGGATTACGATCGGAACGGCATCGGATGTCAATGCGGTGATCGATGGAGTGTATCCTGTTCTGGAAGACGCGGCGTCTCAGGCGGCTCGGGGAAGTATGTACGGCGCTCTGGGCGGACTGTTGTTCCTGATGTTTATCTTTTTGATATTCAAGGCCAAGTCTTCCATCTTTAACGCTCCCGCATCTTCCATTACAGAGCGGAAGTCCACGCTGTTTAAGCAGTATATCTGGTTGGTGATTCCGATCATGCTTTCAGCTACGGTCTCCAATCTGCGGGAACTGATCGATACGGCACTCTTCAATACACTGATGCCGCTCAAAGGGTACACGATGGAATTTACCAATATTCAGACCGGGATGATGACCGGAAAATATAGTGTCATGACCAATATGCCGATCGCGGCGCTGGGAACACTGACGATTGTAATGATTCCGGGAATCGCGGGCGCGATTACCGTTAAGGACTATAAGAGCGTGCAGGATCATATCAATACGCTGATGAAGCTGGTATTGACCTTAAGCTTACCGGCAGCGGTTGGTCTGTCGATTCTGGGACAGCCCATTGTGCAGTGGCTCTTTCCGAGCGCTCAGGAGGGTGGCGCACTCTTGCAGTATGGTTCACTGATCGTAATTTTTTATGCGATATCGCAGAATGCGGCGGCAATATTGCT
>CABUPM010000146.1 GCA_902493345.1 uncultured Eubacteriales bacterium
TCCCCGCCGACCACCAGGTCCGCCCAGCTCATGGGAACTTTGGGAACTTCCGTAAGCTTTTTCAAGGCCTGTCCAATCCAATTCATCGCCTTGTCAATGCTCCTGCGCGTTCCTCCTTCGTTCTGAATAAACATCCAGGAGGCTTCTTTGCCTTCCTTCTGCGCAATCTCTGCCAGCCATTCCGGCTGCGTATACTCACAGCCCAGCCCAATCGCCAGCACCGCACCCACATTCGGATGGCGAATCAGGGCGATCAGGAGACGCACCGCATATTCATTATCCGTGCATCCGGAAAAACCGACCACTTCGACATCCGGATTGCACGCTCTCCTTGCCGCTTCCTGAGCTACAAAGGAAGCACACTCTACTGTATATACAACCAATACATGGTTCCGGATGCCCTTGCGTCCATCCGCTCTCAGATATCCTGTCCAATTCTCACTCATACTGCCGCCTCATTCATACCTGGTATCCAGCGGGGCCCCCGTATGGATATCCAGATGGGAGCTTCGTTCATCATACAGGCTCTTCATACAATGCAAATGCACCCAGGATCCCTGCGGAATTGCCTCTGTCGCTTCTCCGATCACAACGCCGTACTTGACAATCTTTTCTCCCTGAGAGATATCCCGTACTGCCATCTTATGTCCATCCGGAATCTCCTGGACTGCTGTCAGCGTCTTCTGCAGCGGATCTCCAAGGATCTCTGTCTCCCCTGGCTTCAGCGGTTCCAGAGCTGTTACCACGTTGTCCCGTCGGTCAATCTGAAACGCCCGCCGCATTACAGAATTCCAAACTTGGCAAAAGCAGCTGTCGCACTCATGCCGCCCTCAATCGCCTTGCGCACCAGCTTCTCACCCGATGCCTTTTCCAGAGACTTCTCCAGGACCTCCTGCGCGCACTCCTTAGGGATGACAAGAACGCCGTCCACATCTCCGAAGATCAGATCTCCGTCATGAATCGTCACCTGTCCGATCTCAATCGGGCACCGGAAGTCAACAACCTGCGTGCGGACAGAAGAATCCTGCGCATAGCAGCCGCAGCTGAATACCGGCCAGTTCTGCTCCAACACCTGCGGTGTATCCCTGTGCCATCCGTCCAGAACCGCGCCTACCGCGCCACGGGTTCTGGCGGTCGCTGTCAGCAGCTCGCCCCAATACGCGCATCGCTTGGTTCCGCCGGTCGCGATATAGATCTCATTCTCCTGAAGCTGGTCCAGTGCTTCTGTCAAGAGTCCAAACGGCTTCTTCTGCGGACCGTACACATCGATCATCAGCACCGTCATCGCCTTGCCCGCCAACTTCATCTCGGGCTTCAACGGCCGGATATTCTGAGGTAAAAACTGATGATAATAACCCATCGCGTCCAAAATATCGCCAACGACCGGCGTATATAGCTTTTCCTTCATCATCGCAAACATCTCTGTCTCATTTTGCCACAACATATCCATTCACCCTCCTGGTAGAATTTTCGTCTGTTATTGTATCATATTTCTGTCTTTTTTCCTATAGGCAATCTAAATTTTTCTGTTATTCTATGTCTATAATAACAGAAAAGGCCGCGAATCGCGGCCTGAATCTGTATTTTTATTTTACTTGGATACCTTCTCGTAGCTCTCGGTACGGATCTGAGAAGCCTCCTGAATTCCCGCGTTGTCCAGAGCCGCCAGATACTGGCTCCATGCATTGTCATCATTCGGATCCAGCTGACCCATGATGAACTTCAGGATGTACTCTTCTGCCATATCGCCGATCTGCGTATCCAGCGTCGCCAGACGGGATTCCTGCTCCGGCGTATACGCGGTCGGGAACGCCTGAGAATAATGAGCGTTGGAATCCGCGTTGAAATCCGCAGAGATCACGATATTCGCGTCCTTACCGACTTCACGGGTGTAATCATCCGTCTGTCTCAGGATACCCATATACATACCATACTTCCACGGCTGTGTTCCTTCCGGATTGCGTGTGGAATGATACATATGATCCATGAACTGCAGCGTACCGTCGGCGTTCTTCTGGTAGGTCACGCCCTCAACACCCATGCACATGAAGGTCGCGCCTTCGTCCGTGCTGATGTAATCACACCAATCCAGCATTCTTGCCAGACCCTCGTCAGAGATCTTATCCGTGAAAGCATATCCGTAGGCAAAGAAGGTATTCTCACGCTCGTACAGATAGCCCTTGGAAGGATCAGCGCTGACATTGTAATCGGTGAACTCCCACTTTACATCCGGGTCGGCCGCCTTCATATTGGTCTCTGCCCACAATGCTCTCTCAACGTACTGATATTCAATATAAGCCTTGCCGTTCGCGTAGAACTCGGTCCACTGGTTATCGCTGCCGGTCGCGAACTCCGGATCGATAAATCCTTCTTTATAGAAGGTGTTAGTCCACTTCAGAGCCTCGCGGAAACCGTCCTGCGTATATCCGTAAGGGATGAACTCTCCGGTCCACGCGTCCACATAGGATTTGGTGTTGGTTACGCCATACGCGATCTGCATTCCCTTGACAGCGTTGCCCCATTTTCCTCGGGTCGGCATCGGAACAGAATCCGGATCCGCCGCCTTGATCTCTTTCAGAAGCTCATACAGCTCTTCCGGAGTCTTGGGCAGTTCCCATCCATTCTCATCAAAGGCCGTCTTACGATAGATCCAGCTCATGGAAGCGCTACGGTAATTCTGCGTCGGAGTATAATACAGATGTCCGTCAGAAGCGCTGCAGAACTTCAGCATGGTTTCCAGATCCGCCTCGCTCCACAGAGCGG
>CABUPM010000147.1 GCA_902493345.1 uncultured Eubacteriales bacterium
ACCCGGGACCGACCGGTTATGAGCCGGTTGCTCTAACCAACTGAGCTAAAGGCCCCGATTAGGGTGAAATCCTCCCTAATGACCCCCAGGAGAATCGAACTCCTGATTTCGCCGTGAGAGGGCGACGTCTTAACCGCTTGACCAGGGGGCCATCTGCGTTCGTTTTTTGTGCTTTCCCGCGAACGCAAGATATATTATACTAGACTTTACCGCAAATGTCAACACCTTTTTTAACTTTTTTTATTTTTTCTTTTTTCCCAGCAAAGCCCCTAAACAAGCCATTCCTAGGCTCGCTACGATTTCCGTCAGAAGATTTCCGAAAAATAAATCATTTCCGTTGACCAGCCATGAGAGTAAAAAACGGATGATAATATAGAGAACTCCCGTCAGAAATCCATAGCGAAATCCGTCGACTCGGCACATCCTTGCCGTGATAAAGCTTCCGACAAAGATCGACACCCAGGAGATTCCCATGACCAACAGAACATATTGTCTTTGCGTTCCTGCCAGTACTCCCATGTCCAGCAAAAGAGAACCCAAAACCAACCCCACCATCGTAATCAGGATTGCCGCGATACTCCCCCACAGAACACTTTTTCCGGCTCCTGCTGTCTTCTCCTGCGGTCTCTCCTGCCGTTTTCGTGGTCTCCCAGTCGCTCCTGTCTTTCTGTGTCCTGCCCTTCTAGCCATCTGTACCATATGCTCGCCCCCTGTTTTTTTATATCTTATGAGGGCTCTATCAAAAAATTCCGTATTTCTGTTGGCTTGCTGATAAAATCATGGTATACTGTATATACTCTAATCCTGAGGAGGCCTAAGATATGCTTGAAAAAATAGATCTCACCAAATCCATGAGCAAAAGCGAGTACCGCACCCTCTCCTCTGCGCTGGATGAGCGTCTGGCTCTGCTGCAGCGTGAGTGCCGGAGCGCCGGTATTCCCATTATCATTCTGTTTGAAGGGCTGGGAGCTTCCGGCAAAGGGACACTGATCTCCAGCCTGATCGAGCCGCTGGATCCCCGCGGTTTTTCTGTATTCACGATTCAGCGTCCAGATGAAAATGAGCGTATGCATCCGTATCTGTGGCGTTTCTGGACCCGTCTGCCCGCCAACGGACAGATCGCCATCTTTGACCGCAGCTGGTACCGCCGTGTCCAGATCGATCACTTTGACACTCCCTTATCTGAGCTTCAGCTGGCACAGACCTATCAGGAGATCAACTCCTTTGAAGAGCTTCTGATCCATGGCGGTACACTGATTCTGAAGTTTTTCCTTCACATCTCCAAGAAGGAACAGAAAAAACGCTTCGATAAACTGTCAGAATCCAAAGAGACCGCATGGCGAGTCACCAAAGAAGACCTGCGTCATAATCGGCATTATGAGGAATTTTTGCGGATCAATGACGAAATGCTCTCTCATACCGATACAGAATTATGTCCTTGGACGATCATCGAGGCGACGGATAAAGAATATGCTTCTGTCAAAATGAAGAACACAGTTATCCGCCGAATACAGGAAGCGCTGGATACGCTCCAGTCCGCTCCTGCCCATCCGCTGCCTCTTCCTACCGCCTTGGCTGAGGAGTACCGTCCTACCGTTCTTGCCGGAGTGGACCTCAGCAAGACATTAACCCGTGATGAGTACAAAGACCGTCTGGACTCCCTGCAAAAACGCCTCAGCACCTTGCACAGCGAGCTCTATCGCCGCCGTATCCCAGTGGTTCTGGCCTTTGAAGGATGGGACGCAGGCGGTAAGGGCGGCGCGATCAAACGTCTGACGCAAGCCCTGGATCCCCGCGGTTATATCGTTCACCCGGTCTCTTCTCCGAATGATCTGGAAAAGTCCCACCATTACCTCTGGCGCTTCTGGCAATATATGCCGAAGGACGGACATATCACCATTTTTGACCGTTCCTGGTACGGGCGTGTTATGGTGGAACGCATTGAGGGCTTCTGCAAAGAAGAAGAATGGAAAAGGGCCTATAAGGAAATCAATGAGATGGAAGCCAACCTTGTCCATGCCGGAGCTATCGTCCTGAAGTTCTGGATGCATATCGACAAGAACGAACAGGAAAAGCGTTTCCGCGAACGTCAGGAAAATCCAGCCAAACAATGGAAGATCACTGATGAGGATTGGCGCAATCGTGCCAAATGGGATCTGTATGAGCCGGCCGTAGATGAAATGCTGCTGCGCACTTCCACACCGGAAGCCCCCTGGATTATCGTAGAAGGAAATTCTAAATATTATGCCAGGATCAAGGTTCTTGAGACTGTCATTCATGCCATTGAAAAACGTCTGGATTGTTAAGGAGATTGATCTATATGGAGCAGTTTACTATAAGTGAAATGCAGGGAATGCAAAAAACACTGCAAGAAAAATACAAAGACAAATGGGAGCCTATATGTGCAGAAATCGGACAAAACAAGTTGCTTTGGATGATTGGCGAAGTAGGCGAGGTTATTGATATTGTCAAGAAAAACGGTAGTGAAAAGGCTTACACCGATCCCGAAATTCGCAAAGGTCTTATTGAAGAAATGGCAGATGTGCTTATGTATTTCAACGACATTATGCTTTGCTATGGAATCACCGAAAAAGAATTGAAAAAAGCATACACCGAAAAATTCAAAAGAAATATGACACGGTGGTAAAATGATATACCGTGTATGAGTTTCATAACGATAACGCAGAAAAGGTATGACCGAAATGATGTGTACCCAGTTTTCTGGACACCGTTATTTGAATTGAATAATTAGTTTCA
>CABUPM010000148.1 GCA_902493345.1 uncultured Eubacteriales bacterium
AACGGATGATGTCACGTCACCGCTGACCATAGGGCTGTTTCGACACAGCACAAGAATTGTCCTGCCGAGAAAAAGCTATTCTCCAGATGAACTGCATCTGATCTTTCGGCATGAACTGATTCACATCAGCCGCGAGGACAGTTGGGCCAAATTTTTTATGATGTTCTGCACAGCGATGTGTTGGTTTAATCCGCTGATGTGGACCGCCATGAAAAAGAGCGCTGAAGATATGGAGCTAAGCTGCGATGAAACAGTACTCCTGGGGTCCGACGCTCCTGCAAGAACGCGATACGCGAATCTGATTCTGGGTTCTGCCGGGGATGACAGAGGATTTTCTACTTGCCTCTCTGCCTCCGCTTCCTCCATGCGTTATCGTCTGAAGAATATCGTAAAGCCCACAGGCGCATTGATGGTTGGTCTGACATTTTTCATTCTCTGTATGACTTGCGGCTATGTCTCCTTGGCCTATGGAGAGGATACCGGTGCCACAACTATTTTCCGGGGCCATGACCTGACGGAATTTACTGCGGATACGATTACTGTAACCGGCGGAGAATACGCGGCCGGACTGGACTTTGTGGATGCGGGCGCATTGACCGAATATATCGCGGGCCTCTCCACACAGGAGATGACCGGAAATTACTCCTATCCGGACGATGGCCCTACTCTTTCCATATGGTATAACAGCCCGTATGGCGTTGTATTGGTGGATCTTCAGACGGAATATATCAAGGTCATCTATCTGAGCGATGAGAAGGATGCGCGATACGTCTACCATTTGCCGAAGCCAGCCGACTGGGAATATATTGACTCTATCGTACCGCCATTGCCAACCGCCAAAGTAGATCTGTCCGATGGCACACAATATGGCGGACATGATTTGGACGCTACGGTAACAAAACTGGTGCGTACGCATGACGGCCAAGAAGCTGTCCTGAAGGACCGAGAATTAAGAACATATGAAGGGGCCGGGATTTTCGGCTCCACGGCTTATACAGACGCTACTGTTACATTCTCCATGCCGTTACTCTCTAAGGTGGAAGTTCTGATAGAATCCTGGGACTATCGTTCCGCCTATACTCTGATTCTAGACGCTACAGAGGATAGCATTATCTTTGAAGTTCCGGACTATCCGGCTCATTATACAATTACCGCATCGTTTGAGGGAAGTAATGGAGTGTATGAAACCTCCTTTATCTTCCATATAGGCGACACTGACAACATATAAACGGCCAAAGCCGCGGCACTTCATATCGAAGTCTCCGCGGCTTTATTTTCTGCAAACTCTTTAGACAGCTGTCTCCTTAGAAAAATACTGGTGGATGTTTTTCATCCTCGTCATCTGCTTGACGCCAAACGGACATCGCTTTTCGCAGTGTCCGCATTGCAGACAGGCATCGGCTTTTACCGACAGTTTGGTATAATGATTGGCCGCAATCGCATCCACGGCTAACACGAGATCATAGTATTTGTTTACGAGACCGATGTCAATCCTCGCGGGACATGGCTGGCAATGATTGCAGTACACACAGGTTCCGCTGATTGTATCCGCGGTAAAGGTGCCGATCACAGAGTAATCCCTTTCCTCGTCCGTTGATGTCAGGAATCCGAGCAACGTATCCAGCTGCTCCATCGTCTGCACACCCGGAACAGCGACAAGCACTCCCGGACGGTCAATGGCATACTGTAGACATTGATAGTGATTCAAGGCCACCCCAAAAGGCGACTGATCCGCACGGAGAAGCTGCCCGGCGAAAAATGGCTTCATAACGGAGATCCCGATCCCCTCCGCTTCGCATCTTTTGAACAGTTCAAACCGTTCCTTGACACTGTCGATCCCTAACGCATCTCCTTTTTTCAAAATCATAGGCCGGATTAATGGAATACATCATCATATCCACAAGTCCCGTATCTATGATTCGATTGGCAACCGAAGGCGTATGCGAAGAAAATCCGATATGCCGGACGGTTCCCTGCTTCCTCAGTTCTTTCAGATAATCAACAAGGCCGATCTCTATCAGCTTATCAAAATCCGCGTCCTCATCTACGCAGTGGAGGAAACCAAAGTCTACATAGTCCGTTCCGAGAGTCTCCAGCTCCCACTGAAAAGTTTTCCGGATGGTCTCGAAATCTCTGCACCAGCCGTATTCTCCCTTTTCATCATACACCGCACCGAAATGAACCTATAAGAAAACTTTTTCCCTGCGGCCCGCAATCGCCCGGCCAAATGGCGCATAGGTGGCTCCGGCTGTACACATATCAAAGAAATTGATGCCATTGTCAATCGCCTTACAGACGATAGCCTCAATCTCATCGGGCGGCGTCTGTCCAATACCACCCATTCCAAGTCCAAGAACGCTGAATCTTTCATGCTCCCCACCATGGGGAAGTTTCCGATATTCCATATTGATTTCTCCTTTATCCGGTTACTATATTCGAGTTCTTTTTGAGAATAGCCGATAAATTGTATTTTCAATAATAGTATAGCGTGAAAACCCGCTTATGATTCACCGGGAAACCACGCTGTACAAGTTCCTGACATACTCGTCTTACGCCATACCTTCCCTTGTTTTCTTGGAAGATACTCTCAATTTTAGAGGATATATCTGCATTTCGCTCTTGAACTTTATCTGTTTTTCCAATCTCATAATAATAGGTGGACTTAGACAACTCCATCGCTGCCAACAAATATTTCAAGGTATATCCTTCTTCACGGAGTTCTTTGACGAGC
>CABUPM010000149.1 GCA_902493345.1 uncultured Eubacteriales bacterium
TCATATAGCAATACCCCCAATACTGGGTGTCCAGTATTGGGGGTACACATCAGAACGGGGTTATTCTTTTCCCGCAGAATCAATGAATCGTAATCCTTATGAAGACAGCCGAAGCTGTACTGCTCCGGACACGGCATGCCCCGGCCTGGCATTGGCTACCGCATATGTTCCCATACAGCCCTTTACAGGCCTCGTCGGGCCGGATGAAGCTCTGGAACACGGCTCTTCGTTCGACAATCTGTTCATTCCGTATCAAAAAGGAGGGTGCATGTCATGACACGAGCCTGTGACACCGATCGTCAGAGCCTCCTGATGGATATCCAAAAAGTAGATTTTATGCTGGTCGATCTGAATCTGTTTCTGGATACGCATCCGGATTGTACCGAGGCCCTTCAGGAGCATGCCAATCTGGTCAATATCTCTCAGAAGCTGCGCGGTTCCTATGAACAGCAGTATGGTCCGCTGATGACCATGACATGGGAACAAAGTACGGGCAGCTGGAACTGGAATGAAGAACCCTGGCCATGGGATCTGCAATAATTGGAGGTGAGAAAATCTTATGTGGTATTATGACAAAAAGCTGCAGCACCCTGTCAATATCAAAAAGGGCGACCTGCGGATGGCAAAATGTATCGCTGCCCAGCTCGGCGGTCCGGACGGTGAATTGGGCGCCAGTCTGCGGTATCTCTCCCAGCGCTACAGCATGCCCACCGGAAAAACCCGCGCTTTATTTACGGACATCGGCACGGAGGAGTTGGCCCATGTAGAGATGATCTCCACCATGATGTACCAGCTTATGAAAGACGCCAGTATAGATGACATCATCGCCGCCGGTCTGGCGCCTTATTACACCCAGCACGGGACCGCTGTCTATCCGGCCGACGCCAACGGCATCCCGTTTACCGCAGCCTATTTTCAATCCCAAGGAGACCCTATCACCAACATCTATGAAAATATGGCAGCAGAGCAAAAGGCCAGAAGCACCTATGAACGCCTGATCAATCTGGCGGATGATCCGGATATCATCGAGCCCTTAAAGTTTCTGCGTCAAAGGGAGGTCATACACTTCCAGAGATTCGGCGAAGCGCTGCAGGATGTCAGCTTCCATCAGATGAGTTCCAAATACCATTAAATTCTATAAGGGATGAATGCCATCTGTGCATCCATCCCTTATCTCTGTCTCAGCTATTCTCAATTACGTGATATTTCAGCCATTTTCTGCTTATAAATCTTTTTGTGAATATCACCGCGCGCACTCCCCAGTCGCTGAACATTCCAATCCAGGCCGCCATAATCTCCATATTCATATATTTGCACAAGAAGACCGTCAGTGTCACTCGGAAGAGCCACATTGTCAGACAGGATATGATCATGGCGAACTTTACGTCTCCCGCAGCCCTCAGACCATAAGTGAACACAAAGGACGGAATCCAGAAGAGCGGCTTTATCAATGAGATCCACACCAGCGCGTGTAAAAACTGCTCCATGCTCTCTTCTGTCATCCCTGAGAGGATCGCGACGGGTCTCCCCAAAAGATACATCAACAGGCAGCTTAAGATCATGACGACTTCCGCAATGAACGAAAACTTTTTTATGTAATAAACCGCTTCTTCTTTTCGGCCCGCGCCCATACAATGTCCGACCACCGTCATCAGCCCGATACCTGTACCAACTGCCGCTACACCGTTCAGATTCTCAAACGTATTGGCCATTGCTTGCGCGGCCATAGCAGTAACGCCCAATGTCGAGATGGTCGATTGAATCGCCAGTTTTCCAAACTGAAACATTCCGTTTTCTACACCGGAAGGGATGCCGATCCGCAAGATGGACCGGATCAGGGAAAACTGCGGCCGGATCTTGCGGTACTCCCGCACGACGATCGGCTGATTCCCCTGCGGGCGCGCCAAACGCCACATTACAATCCAAGCGCAGAAGGCTCTTGCCAGAAGCGTCGATATCGCCGCCCCCGCGACACCGCAATGCAGAACCAAGACCAACAATATATTGCCAAAGATATTCAAGACATTCGCAATTGCCGACATCAGCATGGGAAAACGGGTCTGTCCCTGTGCCCGAAAGATGGACGAGCCGGAATCATAGAGCGCGATAAACGGATAGGACAATGCTGAATAAAAGAAGTACGTCTCCGCGGCATCCAGCACCTCATCATCCACCGCTCCGAAAATCAATCCCAGCAGCCTTCTGTTAAATCCTGCACAGGGAAGCATCGTAATCACCGACAAAAGCGTAATGACCAACAGAGTCTGCCGCGCCGCCTGATTGGCGCTCTCCCTGTCCTGATGCCCCAGATACTGCGAGCAGACAATGGTTCCTCCGGCACCCATCGCATAGAAGGCCTGAATCACCAGGATGTTGATGGAATCCACAAGGGAAACCGCAGAGATCGCGGCTGGTCCTATATGCGTAACCATCATGGTATTCACCATTCCCATCATCGTGATCAGGAGCTGTTCCGCCATTAGCGGCAGCAAAAGCATCATGATCTGATGGTTGTTAAATAAATGCTCTTCTGTAGGCTGTGCCTTTTGCATCATTCTCTTCTCCCTTGAATGTTCCGATGGAATCCTATAAATGAGCACAAAAAAAGACTGCATCTACATACAGTCCTTTTTGTAAGAGCGCGAGACGGGATTCGGACCCGCGACCCTCGCCTTGGCAAGGCGATGCTCT
>CABUPM010000150.1 GCA_902493345.1 uncultured Eubacteriales bacterium
CATAGACACTTCCAGGCACCCAGGATCCTCTGGCAACTCGTAATCCGCGGAGTTTTGTCAGCTGCTAAAGCGAGAAAACTGATCAAAAAGATCAAAAAATGATAATTCTTATAATTGGCACCCTCCCTTCCAGAAGTCCGTCCCTCCACGAAAAATCAAGCAAAAACTATAATATCTGGTACACTTAAGGGGCCTCATTTTCTTAAAACGTACTAGAGGGTTTTCAAAAATTCAGAGAAACCCATAAACCCTCTGGCACACCCAGGAGGCTTATTCACCCAAGTGTACCAGAGGTTTTCAAGGCTCCAGAGAACCACATAAACCCTCTGGCACACCCAGTATTAGGGTGTTTTCATGAAATACGCAAGTAATTCCGGTCGATGGATAAATTGACAAAAGGCACTTGACATTGGAAAAAGTTAGGGTATACAATATGTCATATAACAATATCGGATATGGAGAAAGCTTGGAGGATGAGATGGATAGAGAATATCTGGATATGAACGTATATGAGGCCGTGCAGGAGCGTTTTCAATACATATTTCAAGAATTTGACAATATCTATGTTTCATTTAGTGGAGGTAAGGACAGCGGACTTTTGCTGGATCTTTTGCTGGATTATAAAAAGAGACATGGTATCCCTGGCAAGATTGGTGTATTTCATCAGGATTTTGAAGCGCAGTATTCTTTTACAACGAAATATGTAGAAGAGACATTTGAACGCCATATGGACGAGATCGAGCCGTATTGGGTTTGTCTGCCAATGGCAGTGCGTACCGCGCTCAGCAGCTATGAGATGTTCTGGTATCCTTGGGAAGAGGAAAAGAAGGCGATGTGGGTCCGGCCCATGCCGCAGAAGCCGTATGTGATCAATATTGACCATCCGTTCTCAACCTATAAGTACAAGATGCATCAGGAGGATCTGGCGAAACAGTTCGGAAGATGGTACAGGATGGAGCATGATGGGAAGAAAACCATCTGTCTTTTGGGAATGCGCGCTAGTGAGTCTCTCCAGCGATACAGCGGCATTGTCAATAAAAGATATGGTTATAAGGGGGGCTGCTGGATTACCAAGCAGTTCAAGGATGTCTGGATGGGTACGCCATTATATGACTGGACAGTCAATGATGTATGGACAGCCATCGCTAAGTTCGGGTATCCGTATAATGAACTGTACGATATGTACTATAAGGCCGGATTGAGCCCTTCGCAGATGCGTGTGGCTTCTCCCTTCAATGAATATGCCAAGGACAGCCTGAACCTGTATCGGGTGATTGAGCCCCAGACATGGACTAAACTCGTCGGCCGTGTGCAGGGAGCCAATTTCGCGGCAATCTATGGAAAATCCAAGGCGATGGGATACCGTAACGTGACATTGCCGGAAGGCCATACATGGCGTTCTTATACAAGATTTTTGCTGGAAACGCTGCCGGCCAAGCTGCGTAATTCCTATATCAAAAAATTCAACACTTCGATTCAGTTCTGGCACGAGACGGGAGGCGGCCTGTCGGAGGAAGCGATCCAAGAGATCGAGTCCAAGGGCTATCAGATTCGGCGCAATGGCGTATCCAACTATACACTGGATAAAAAGACCCGGATCGTATTTATCGGCCGAATTCCGGATGATACGGATGATATTAAGCTGACCAAGGACATTCCCAGCTGGAAGCGGATGTGCTATTGTATTTTAAAGAATGACCATATGTGCCGTTTTATGGGATTTGGCCTGACAAGGCAGCAGCAACAGCAGATCAATCTGCTGCGCGGAAAGTATAAAAAATGGGAGGAAAGTGTAGATGAAGTTTAAGAGTCCGGTATACAATGTGATTGCGGTTCCGATCGAGAAGATCATACCGAATACCTATAACCCGAATGCGGTAGCGCCGCCGGAGATGAAGCTTCTCTATGACAGCGTCAAGGAAGATGGCTATACGATGCCGATCGTATGCTACCATGACAAAGAAGCGGATCGATATATCATCGTAGACGGATTTCATCGATATAGAATCATGTTGGATTATCCGGACATCTATGAGAGGGAAGAAGGCAAGCTGCCGGTCAGTGTGATCGATAAATCTCTGGCGGAACGCATGGCCAGTACGATTCGTCATAACCGGGCCCGCGGTTCTCACGATGTGGACCTGATGAGCAACATTGTGCAGGAATTGCATGATATCGGACGTTCGGACAACTGGATTGCCAAGCATCTCGGAATGGACAAGGATGAGATTCTGCGTCTGAAGCAGATTACAGGATTGATGTCTCTTTTTAAGGAGACCAATTTCAGCAGGGCCTGGCAGCCGGTAGAGGAAGAAGGTTCAGAGGTTGCGGAGGAGCCGATTCCGCCGCTGGAGGAGAGCATGGAGACAGCGGATGGAGAATAAGATTACGACAATACTGTGGGATGTGGACGGAACACTGCTGGACTTTTTGGCGGCGGAAAAGGCCGCGATACAGAGCCTGTTTCAGGAATATCAGTTAGGGGAATGCTCGGATGAGCAGATTCGCCGGTATTCCGTGATCAACCGAAGCTACTGGGAGCGCTTGGAACGGGGAGAGATCACTAAGCCGGAGGTGTTGGTCGGAAGGTTCCGTTCATTCTTCCAAGAGGAAGGCATCGATACCTCCATTGC
>CABUPM010000151.1 GCA_902493345.1 uncultured Eubacteriales bacterium
GGAGGTGCTGGAGCTTCAGGGCAATATCATGAAGCCCAGGGTATACTTCGAGAAGCTGATGCATGGCGAGGATGCGGCATGGCGGAAGCGTGTATATGAAAAGGCGGATGCCTCCTATATCAAAGAGCTGGAGAAAGCCTATAACGGATATGAAGAGAGCCAGAGACTGGGGACGGATCTGAAGTTTAACGGGAGACCGCTCCTGGGAGCCGAGGAAGGAAATGAGCTCTTTTTCAAGACCTATCACAATATGCCGTATAATCGGCGGGTTATGCGGATCAAACGGCTGATCAACAGCCGACTCAGAGATCTGCGTGACCGTATGGTACGCAAGCTGCAGCGGGAGTATGAGGCCAGAATTCGGGAGGCCAAGCAGCGGGGCGAGGAAGACCTTGCCAATCGGCTGCGTTTTGAGGGCAATGCCAAGCTTCATGAGCTGATGGTGCAGCTGTATGAATTCCGCGTTCAGCTGCGGGAGGTCTATGCGATTCCGGTAATCGAGGAGTGGTACAGACAGAGCCTCTGCGGCGGCGAAGCGTGTGAATGGACCGAAGAGGATCTCTGGGCGATGCTGTACGCGGCGGCGGTATTTCATGGCAAAGGTCTTTTTGAGGTCAAGCATCTGGTCGTGGACGAGGCACAGGATGTGAGCGCCTTGGGGCTGGCGGCACTGCTTAAGGTGACGGATACGGAGAGCTTGACGATTGTAGGCGATGTCCGGCAGAAGATCAAGGGACAGAGTTATCCGAGTCTGATGGATGAATGGAAAAAGGTAATGCCTCCCAAGGTGCGGGCCAAAACGCATGAATACCGACTGCGGCGCAGTTACCGCAGTACGCGTCAGATTATGGATTACGCTATGAAGGATCTGGAGGAAGCGCTGCGCTGTCCGATAGAGACTGTCGAGCGCCCAGGCGAACCGGTCCGTTCGCTGCAGGGGAGTCTGACTCCGGCTTTGGAGCAAACGATCGCAGAGGGTCTGGAGTGGCTGAGAGCGCAAGGAATGGATAGGATCGCGATCCTTACGGAGAACATGGAGGAAGCAAGCTATATTGCGGATCTTTTGGGTACAGGGGCGGAGCTTGTGACCGGGGAACTGCGTAAGACGACGCCCGGACGGATTCCGGTGATGCCGGTTTATTTCGCGAAAGGTCTGGAATATGACGGTGTGATCGCGCTGGATACGATGAAGGACAGTCTGACGCATTATGTGCTGTGCACAAGAGCATTACACAGGCTGATTCATATACATTTACAATAAAAACAGGGGGTCAAAGTATGGAGTATAAAAATCAGGTCGAACGCTGGGGAATGCTGGAGGTAACGCTTACCGGGCCGCAGGAGGGCAATCCTTTTACAGAGCAATGGGTAAAGGGCGTTTTTACCAATGGAATTCAGACGATCCGCGCTAACGGATTCTATGATGGAGAGGGAATATACAAGGTGCGCTGCATGCCTTCTTATGAAGGAGAATACACCTTTGAAGTGAGCGCCAGCTTTTTGCCGGAGGCGCAAAAGGGACAGTTTATGGTTACGCCGGCAGGAGAGGGCAATCACGGTCCGGTCCGTGTCGCGTACACATATCATTTCGCCTATGAGGACGGCAAGGCCTATTATCCGGTAGGGACGACCTGCTATGTATGGGAGTTGCAGAAGGAAGAGCTGCAAAAGGAGACACTGGAGGAGCTTTCTAAGGGATATTTTAATAAAATCCGTTTTTGCGTATTTCCCAAACATTACATCTACAATTTCCATGAGCCGATTTCTTATCCATATGAAGGAACGCCCTGCGATACCAGCGAGATGACAAGGGAGAATTTTGGAGAGTACAAGACAGTAGACCACGGGAATCACTGGGACTTCTACCGTTTCAATCCCAAGCATTTTCAGCACATTGAAGACTGCATTCAGAAGCTTTGCGATATGGGGATTGAGGCGGATATCATCGTAATGCACCCCTATGACCGATGGGGATTTTCCAAGATGACCGCCGATCAGGATGATTTGTATTGGAATTATGTAGTCAATCGTTTCAGCGCCTATCGGAATGTCTGGTGGTCCTTTGCCAATGAATACGATTTGCTCCGGGAGAAGTCCATCGCCGACTGGGAGCGCTATGCCAAAATCGTCTGCGAAAACGATCCGTACCAGCATCTGCGTTCCATCCATAACTGCCATACGCTCTATGATTATTCCAGACCGTGGGTGACGCATTGCTGTATTCAGCGCCAGCCGGATGTTATGCCGGTCGAGATGACCAATGTCTGGAGAGAACGCTATCAGAAGCCCATTATTATCGATGAGTTAT
>CABUPM010000152.1 GCA_902493345.1 uncultured Eubacteriales bacterium
TCTTCTCCGCGATCCTGCGGGAAAACTCACGGTACCGCTCATTGGTGTAGCAATAGTGTCTCCGACCGCCAAACCCGCGGCGGACTCCCCTGTTATCCACATATAGAATCTCCGGATACTTTTCACACATCCAAGCCGGCGGGCAGGCCGTCGGTGTACACATTACCGTCTTGACTCCCGCCTTACCCAACGTCTCTACTACAGAGTCCAACCATTCAAAATGGAACTCTCCTTCATTTGGTTCAAACCTGCACCACGCGAACTCTCCCATCCGAACCGTATTGATGCCGGACTGGATGATCAGCTCCAGGTCATGCTTCAATTCCTCTTCCGTCTTTTGTTCCGGATAATACGCTGCTCCGTAATACATAGCCCATCCTCATTTCCCAGTAAAGTAAATTTTCGCGTCTGCTTGCTCTTCCACCGGGCGATCTACACGGATCTTAACGATTGTATCCGCTGCTTCCGGAAGGCCCTGCGGCAGTGTAATGATCACGCCTTCATCGTTCTGTGTAAACTCCACAGATGTTCCGCCGCATTCCGCCGTCAATATCCGATACCCGGTCAGCGGCAGACTTCTTCTCGCAAACGCTTTTCTATCCTGAATATGCAGGTAGATGTGATCTCCGTTATAGGTTGTCCCATACACCTTATCCATCGGCTCCAGCGGGCCTCCCCGCGTACCGTACACCGCTTCCGCATTCTCCTTGAGCCATTTGCCAAGCTCTCTCGCCCGTGCCTGTGCCTCCTGGGGAATCTCGCCCTGTCCGTCCGGTCCGAAATTGATCAGAATATTGCCATCCCGTGTGATGACATCGGCTACCATGCGGATCAGCCAATCCAGATCTCTCGGAGGATCCTCCGGAATCCATCCCCAGGACGTTCCCGAACAAATGCACATGTTCTTCTCCCACGGCACCGGGATGATTTTGCCCTGAATCTCATGGGATCCCTCATCGCAGTAGAAGTCCCCCTCCCAGCCGGAACGCGGATTGATCATCATGTCCGGATTATATTTTCTGGCCTGAAGATTGAGCTGCACCGGCTCCCAAAGCCACGCCGCCGTCGTGTCACTACCGCTGTGGTTCAGCCAGGAGCCGTCATACCACAAAATATCCACTTTGCCATAATTGCCGCATAGCTCGTTGATCTGATCATAGGCCTGCTTCTTCATCGCAGCGGCGCTCTCCGGCTGTCCATACGGATCAAAATATCCCGGAAAACGCCAATCCATATTGGAGTAATAGATTCCGACATACATCCCATGCCTGCGGCACGCCTCTGTATATTCCCGGATATAATCCCTGTGCGAACCTGTATTGACAGAAGTGAATCCCTGATAGCTGCCCGGGCTGTCCCAGAGGGCAAAGCCGTCATGATGCCTTGCGACCATCACCATATATTTGGCGCCCATATCTTCCGCAAGCTGCGCCCACTCCTCCATATTGCACTTGGTTCCCTGAAACTGGTCCGCCAGCGCCGTATACTGGTCATCTGGAATCTTTTCGTTAAAACGTGCCCATTCTCCGTGTCCCAGTATGGAATACAGTCCCCAGTGTACGAACATCCCTACCTTGGCGTCTCGCCACCATTTCTTTTTCTCCGGCGGCAGCGTCAGTTCCGGACTCTTGAGTCCGCCCAGACTCTTAAAATTAATACTGCTCTTGAGCATGGACCGAAGCTCTGCTCCCGTCATCTCTCTCGGCATTTTCTGTGACTCCATTGGTGTACCCCCTTTTTATCGACTTTCTCTTATCATACTATAATATATACCCGTCCAAAAATCAAGTATTTATGCAATATTTATTTTGATTCGCTCTGCTATTATTGCAAATATGGTTTTCTCATTGCATATATGTTGATACCTGTGAAAAATTTCAAAAAAACTCTTGACGTTTTCCATAAGATATGCTATCATATCTTTGTTGTCAAATTTGACGCATGCGGATATGGCGGAATTGGCAGACGCGCATGGTTCAGGTCCATGTGAGGGTGACTTCATGCAGGTTCGACTCCTGTTATCCGCATTTTTATTAGGAACTGTCGCATTAATATGTGACAGTTCCTTTTTCTTATCTATCTACTTGGCAGAAGTTAATATCATCCCTCTGTCAAATATTTTATAATTGCAAAATATTCAGAAAAGTGGTACAATATCCCTCGTAAGTGATGTGTACCCCCAATACTGGACACCCAGTATTGGGGGTATTGCTATATGA
>CABUPM010000153.1 GCA_902493345.1 uncultured Eubacteriales bacterium
TCATTGGATTGGAGACATCCTGGGCCGTTGCCAAAAAGGAACTTGTGGACACAGGAATCCTGACGCCGTCCCAGCTCGTAGAGAAGATGAGTCTGAATCCCGCCAGAATTCTGGGGATTCCCAAGGGGACCCTTGCGGAGGGAAGCTGTGCGGATCTGTGCATTGCCGACCCGAATGAAGAATATACGGTGAGCGGACCGTTCTATTCCAGAGCCTCCAATACACCGTTTATCGGCTGGAAGATGAAGGGACGGATCCGAACGACCATATTGGAAGGAAAAGTAATCTATCAGGACTATCAAATGCTTCTAAAGGAGGAAGAGATCAATGATTGACCGTTTAATGGAAAAGATTCGGAAGACCGGCAATCCGACAGTGGTGGGTTTGGATCCCCGTCTGAATATGATTCCGGAATACATTAAGGAGGAAGCCTACGCACAGTACGGAAAGACACCGGAAGGCGCGGCTGAGGCGTTTTTTCGCTTCAATCAGGAGATCATTGACGCGGTCTATGACCTGATTCCGGCGGTAAAGCCGCAGGTCGCGATGTATGAGATGTATGGCGCGGCTGGTATGGCGGCATATATACGGACGATAGAATATGCCCGTTCCAAGGGACTGATCGTTATAGGAGACATCAAGCGCAGCGATATCGCTTCCACGGCAGAGGCCTACGCGGCGGGACATATCGGACGCACGGTGGTAGAGGATCAGGAATACGAGATTTTCCAGGAGGATTTTGTAACACTGAATCCGTATCTGGGCGTGGAATCCGTCGAGCCGTATTTTGCTCCGATGAAGAAGTATGACAAGGGAATCGTGGTGCTGGTCAAGACATCCAATCCCGGAAGCGGTCAGATTCAGGACCTTCCGGCGGGCCCGGAGGGAAAGCCGCTCTATGAGATCGTCGGCGGACTCCTGGAGGAGTGGGGCAAGGATTTTCGAGGAAAATACGGATATTCCGATGTGCTGGCAGTTGTGGGCGCGACGCATCCGGAACAGGGCAGGCGTTTGCGCGAGATTCTGCCGCACACATTCTTCCTGGTACCCGGATATGGAGCGCAGGGAGCGACGGCGCAGGATCTGCGCGGCTGCTTTGATAAAAACGGAGAGGGCGCAATCGTCAATTCCTCCCGTGGAATTATCGCGGCCTGGAAGAAGGAGAAGTATGCGGAGGGTCTGGCAGAAAGAGAATGGGCGCAGGCATCCCGCAGAGCGGTTTTGGATATGCAGAAGGATCTGAATTCCGTATTATAAAATAAAAAGGAGAAGCGCAATGTTCTGTGATTATGTATCGATTCACAGTCAGGAAGAGATGGCCCCGGGCATCTACCGTATGGTGCTGGAAGCGCCGGAAGCGGCGGCTGCAGCGGCACCGGGCCAATTTGTCAATCTGTATGTGAACAATCCGTCCATGCTGCTGCCAAGACCGATCAGTATCTGTGAGGCTGATCCGGAGTCAGGACTTCTGACGCTGATCTATGCCGTGGTCGGACATGGAACGGACGAGCTGGCAGGCTATACTGCCGGAACCCGGCTGCGTCTGATGGGACCGCTGGGAAACGGATTTCCTCTGGAACGCGCCGGACAGGAGTCGGTGCGGGAGATTCTGCTGGTAGGAGGCGGACTGGGAATTCCTCCCATGCTCTTCCTTGCCAGAAAACTGCATGAAATGTACCCGGAAAAGGGAATCCGAATCTTTAACGGGTTCCGTTCCAAGCCATGGATCGAAGAGGAGTTTATGCCGTACGGCGAGATATTTAATGCCAGCGATGACGGCCGGTCCGGATTTATGGGCAATGTGATCGACGCGATGGAATACAAAATGATTTTTACCGATGAAAATATCAAAGCGCTGCTCTATACCTGCGGCCCGCTGCCGATGATGCGGGCGATACAGAAGTGGCAGCAGGGCTACAACATGGAGACCTGGTTCTCTCTGGAAGAACGGATGGGCTGCGGTTTCGGAGCCTGCGCCGGATGTCCCGCCAAGCTCCGGATGCCGGACGGCAGTGTGGCAAGAAAGGGCGTATGCAAGATGGGCCCTGTATTTCCGGGAGAGGATGTGATTTTTGAATGAAAGAGATCAATCTGGCAGTCAATCTGGCAGGCGTCCCGCTGAAGAATCCGGTGGTGACAGCTTCCGGAACTTTCAATCCGCAGGCGCACAGTCAGTTTTATGATCTGTCGCTT
>CABUPM010000154.1 GCA_902493345.1 uncultured Eubacteriales bacterium
AAAAAGACTTCAGTGAGATCATCCAGCACGCTCTGGAGCTGGGCGGTTTTCCCGAAGATCAGGAGGTTCAGGAGATTCTGGTGGGCTTCGGGCATCACGCGGTTCTGGAACGGGCAGAAGAGATTGTAGCTGCCATAAAATCCGGTAAGATCCGTCACTTCTTCCTGATCGGCGGCTGTGACGGTGCGAGACCGGGACGCAATTACTATACGGAATTTGCCAAGAGCGTGCCGCAAGACTGTATGATTCTGACCCTTGCCTGCGGGAAATACCGTTTCAACAAATTGGATTTTGGAGAAATCGCAGGACTCCCCCGGCTTCTGGATATCGGGCAGTGCAATGATGTCTATTCGGCCATCCGCATCGTAACCGCTCTGGCCGACGCCTTTAACACGGATGTCAATCATCTGCCACTCTCCATCATCCTATCCTGGTATGAACAAAAGGCTGTCGCTGACCTTCTGGCACTGCTCAGTCTCGGCGTTAAGAACATTTATCTTGGCCCAGTTCTTCCTGCCTTTCTCAGTCCCAATGTACTGCAGTACCTGACCGATACCTTTTCACTGAAGCCCATCTCCAACGCGGAAGATGATCTCAAAAGCTGCCTGAAACAGATTGTCTAAGATAAAGAAAGGGACGGTTTCAAAGCCGTCCCTTTTATCCCATCATGCTTCAATATCGTCAAATATGACCGGTACTTCCTCCCGGAACTTCTGCAGCAGCATATTCGCTACCTCCCGCATCTGGGGATGCGCCGCCTTATCCGTACGCATCTTGAAGAAATGCCTCCATTCCCGCAGATTGGCAGTCATAACAAGTTCGGTCTTAAGGCTGTTCGGCAGAACATCTCTTGCCTCTTCCGGCTTGGCTCCCATCGCGATCAGCGCGTTGTATGAGCGCTCCGCGTTCTCCATGGCCTCATACCACAGACGATACTCCTCAGAATCTTCGCTCCAGAAACAGGGCTTGATAAAATTCATGCCGCCCTTTTTCCCGTCCGGGCTGTAATTGCAATATCTGGAACTCTCCTGACTATAGGAAGCTACACGGTGGCGCACAATCTCATGTGTAACTCCTCGGTCGCAAACAAACCGTACGGTGATCTTCTCATGCTCCAGTACAGATTCATGTCCGCGCTTTAACAGGTTCTTGATAAATTTTTCCGCGGAGCCCTCCGTGATTCTGCCTTCACTCTTATAGCATACACGGCCGGCCAGCTCGATTTTCTTAAGAATCTGCGCTCCATCCAATGTATCCAGAATTTCTACATAAGGTGCTACTACGTTCATCTTGCTCTTCCTTTCTTATCTCATTCCGTAATCGATTCTTCCACATAAGGAATCAGTCTGGCTCCCGTCATGCCGTAATCCTGTACACGGATGTCATAGGATTTCACATTCCAGGAAGCGATCTTGCCATATTCACGCTGAATCATCCGATTGGTCAGAGTACTTGCGACCTCAACACGGATGGTATTTCTGCCGGCCTTCAGATATCTGCCAAGGTCAATACGCAGTGTCCGAAGAGGAATCAGTCCTGCCTTTTCTCCATTGATCCAAACCATGGCTGTACCGCCGCCGGTAGAATCCAACTGCAAATAAGCTCCGTCCCAGTCCTCCGGGATCTCTACTTCCGTTTCATAACGGCCCAGTCCGGAGACCTGATCCATGGACGGATGCTCTCCGGCCAGCTGCGCAAGATGCTCTTTTTCTGCCGGCAGGCTCTTCCATGGAACCAATGGACAATCTGTGAATTTCAGGACTGTCTTGCGCGTCGTATAGTACACTT
Source organism: uncultured Eubacteriales bacterium (assembly GCA_902493345.1). Taxonomy (GTDB): domain Bacteria; phylum Bacillota; class Clostridia; order Lachnospirales; family Bianqueaceae; genus Faecimorpha. The sequence goes on from CABUPM010000154.1 coordinate 1,789, forward strand.
CATGCGTTGTATGCCCGAACTTCTCCTCGATATTGACCTTACGGTCCCCTTCATTCC
>CABUPM010000155.1 GCA_902493345.1 uncultured Eubacteriales bacterium
CCTTCATGCGTTGGAAGCTAAGGCCTGCGATGTCGCATGGGAGCGGGATCGGCGAAAAGTGTGGTACGTCCTGTTCAGTATCTCCGGCTTTTCTGATGAACTATGTGCCCATGCCGCAACACGAGATGATCTTCTTTTGATTGATGATAGAGGAAGATAGCTGATCGACCAGCCGGTTCAATATCTTCAATGCGCTCCAAAATTCTTTGAGGGAATTAAAGAAGTTCTGACAAATGTGCATAAAACAGACGTGGAGATTTCCACGTCTGTTTTTTTCCTATCTGTTGCAGTAATGCGTATTAAAGTCGTATAAACACAGTATAAGCACAAAAGAGAAGGAGCTGATCTTATGTTAGTCTGTGTAGACCACGGAAATAAACAAATTAAAACAGCCAGTAGGGTATTTACATCCGGACTGGTAGAGAGCGATACCCGTCCCCCTTTCGGTGACAACATCCTATTTTATCGAGGAAAATACTACACGCTCTCCGACCAGCGAATCCCCTATACCCGGGATAAAACAGAGGACGACCGAATTTTTATCCTGACGTTGTTCGCCATCGCTTACGAGATCAACACGGCGGGCCAGTATGTCCCGGATCGGCTGATGAACATTCAGCTTGCCGTTGGGCTGCCGCCTGCGCATTATGGAACGCAGTATAAACGCTTTGCCCAGTATTTCCTGAACCGCGGTGTAATCGGGTTTGAATTCAATGGGAGGAAATACTCCATCTGCATCACGGAGGCGGTCTGCTTCCCGCAGGCGCTGGCAGCCACGGCTCCGGTGTTCAAGCGGCTCCAGCTCGGCACGGTTGCCAAGGCCACTGTGATCGACATAGGCGGTTTTACTGCCGATTACCTCTCCCTGCGCTATGGCGCAGCAGACTGGGCTTCCTGCGATTCGCTGGAAAACGGCGTCATTACACTCTATAACCGATTGCTGTCCAAGATTCGTGCCGACCATGATCTGCTGCTGGAGGAAACGGACATTGACTCCATTCTCACAGGCTGCAGTACAGAGTACGGCAGTGAGATCCAAACACTGGTAGAGCGCGGCGCGGAGTCCTTCGTGGCGGACCTTTTCCGTACTCTGCGGGAGCGGAAGATCGAGCTGCGTACCGGCAAGGTTATTTTTGTAGGCGGCGGCTCTCTGCTGCTTCGGAAACAGATCGAAAAGTCCGGTAAGGTCGGTACAGCCATCTTTGTGGAGGAGATCGGCGCCAACGCTGCCGGGTACGGTCTCTTGTATGCGGCTACGAAGACGAGTAGGTGATCCATATGGGCGAAAAGAAGGATTCCTTCAGATTTACCGTCCAATTCAATGCCGGTGACCCAAGCCACCAGCAGGTAGCCGCGATCTTGAACGAGCAGGGTCGGCGCAAGGCACAGTTCCTGGTCAACGCCGTGACCCACTATATGAATTGCCCGGAAACACCGGAGGCCGCGGCTGTGCCAAGGATAGACCGGCAAACAGTGGAGCAACTGGTTCGTGAGATACTGTCCAATATGCACCCGGAACCCGTACCCGCAGTGGGCGAGGATATGCCCTGCGGTGATCCGGCTATTACGGCCTCTGAAGACATCCCCTTCGATGCCGCGGCCATGCTGGGAGAAGATGGTTTCCATTCGCTCATGGACTCATTGGCTGCAATA
>CABUPM010000156.1 GCA_902493345.1 uncultured Eubacteriales bacterium
GCGCGTGATCTATGTGCTGACACATGACAGTATCGGTGTAGGCGAGGACGGACCGACCCACCAGCCGATTGAACAGCTTGCGGCTCTGCGTTCTATGCCGGGCATGACGGTATTCCGTCCGGCGGACTACAGCGAGACAGCGGCTGCGTATGCGTTTGCGATTGAGCATCAGGGACCGACAGCCATGGTACTGACCAGACAGAATCTGCCGCAACTTCCGGAGACGGGTAAGGACGCCGCTAAGGGCGCTTATATCCTGCGGGATTCCAAGAAGGCCGTGCCGGATGTGATCCTGATGGCTTCCGGTTCAGAAGTAGAGCTGATCTATAAGGCGTATGACGAGCTGCAGGCACAGGGAATCGACGCCCGCGTAGTCAGCGTACCTTCTTTTGAGAGATTCAACGCGCAGAGCGCGGAATACAAAGAGAGCGTTATGCCGTTGGCCGTGAAGAAGCGTGTAGCGGTAGAGGCAGCCTGCTCCTTCGGATGGCATCAGTACATTGGCCTGGAAGGCAAGATGATTGCGATGGATACCTTTGGACAGTGCGGACCGGCTGCGACCGTCTTTAAGGCCTTCGGATACACGGTAGACCATGTGGTTGAGGTAACCAAGAGTCTGTTTGAATGAGAAGAAATATATAAGGGGACTGTCTGAAGCAGTCCCCTATTTTTAAATAAAGGAGGAAGAGCATATGAAGTTGGGGGTATTTACACCGGTACTGTACGCACAGCCGCTGGAGAAGGCATTGGAGTATCTGCATAGCCGCGGAGTACAGATGGCTGAGATCGGCGTGGGAGGATGTCCAGGAGACAAGCATTGCAAGCCAGGGGAACTGCTGGAGGATCCGGCCAAGCTCGCGGAGTTCCAGGAGCTGTTCCGTAAAAATGAAATTGAGATCTCTGCCTTGAGCGCGCATGGCAATCCGGTCCATCCGGATCCGGACCAGGCGGCGATGTACGATAAGGTTATCACGGATGCCATCCTTTTGGCGGAAAAGCTGGGACTGCATCAGATCAACACGTTTTCCGGCTGTCCGGGAGATCATCCGGGGGCCAAGTATCCCAACTGGGTTGTCTGCCCGTGGCCCAATGACTTTTTGAAGGTACTGGATTACCAGTGGAATGAGGTCCTGATTCCATATTGGCAGAAGAAGGCGGCGTTCGCGCTGGAACACGGAGTAGATAAGATCGCGCTGGAGCTGCATCCGGGCTTTTGCGTATATAATACAGAATCCATGCTCAAGCTCCGCGAGGCAGTCGGCCCGGTGATGGGAGCCAATCTGGATCCGAGCCATCTGATATGGCAGGGAATGGATCCGGTGATGGTCATCCGTAAGCTCGGCAGCGCTATCTTCCATTTCCACGCCAAGGATACCAAGGTGGATCCGTATAATACGGCCGTCAACGGTGTATTGGATACCAAGCGCTACTCCGATGAAGCCAACCGTTCCTGGATTTTCCGTACAGTAGGATACGGACTGGATTACGCGAAGTGGAAAGAGATCATGAGCGCACTGAG